>JANYKK010000152.1 GCA_025361585.1 Methylobacter sp.
ACCGGCCGGTCGCCCCTACTGCCGCTTTTTTATTCCTAAAAACTGTCAACTAATCTTTACTCAAATAACTTACTTTGGTTTCTTTATAAGGCAGGCGGTATCGATTCTTAATCCAGATGCCCGCAACGGCAGCCAGCATCAACCCGCAAGAAGCAAGACTCAGATAGATCAGGCGTTTTAATTGGGACATTTCCTGCATTAACTGCTCATTAGAAACAACCGCCTTATCTTTCTTAGCGGGTTCTGAATAAGCGCGAAGAACTTTAAGATCGTTTTTCAAATCTTCTATCGTGCCTATCGAGCTGGACACGGTACCTACCCGGATACTTTCTTCCAATGCGTTTAATTTGCTTTCAATTGAACCGCTGACCAGACCGACCAGCTGTCCTTTCAACGCGTTAACCTCGGCAGACACCACCGGATTCATCTCCGCCGCATAAGTTTCGGTAGCGGTGACGCTTTTATATCGGGTTATAAAATTATCGCTTGGGAACAATAAATAGCCGCCTATCAAAACGACCGTCATCAAGAAGCAGACCATAGTCAGCAGCAATCTGTTAACTTTCATTAATGCATGATGCGAAGGAATTCGTTGCAAAGACGTAGCCGCACTGCCGTGCAACGTCTCCACTACTGAATTTATCTTCTCTGTATCACTCATTAATTACGTCCCCTCGTCCCAGGAATCCACAGCAACCCAACCATCCTGACCGAAAATTATTATTTTTCTAACCAACACTATCGGTTAGTGTCGCTACCGGACTCGGGATTATACAAGCTTAATCCGTAAATCCGGTATTTTATTTAATACGCCCCTACAAAGATCGCTTGGCGGCGGCTATTCTCATCCTCAATGCATTTAATTTGATAAAACCCTCGGCATCCTTTTGGTTATAGGCGCCTGCATCGTCTTCAAACGTAGCGATGCTTTCATCAAACAGGCTGTCGGTATCGGAAGCGCGCCCGACCACGATCACATTGCCTTTATAGAGCTTGAGCCTGACCTTGCCGTTAACGTTTGCCTGAGACGCATCGATCATGGTTTGCATCATTTTCCGCTCGGGACTCCACCAGTAGCCGTTATAGACCAAAGATGCATAACGCGGCATCAGTTCATCCTTTAAATGCGCCACTTCCCTGTCCAGCGTCAACGATTCAATCGCGCGATGCGCCCTGAGCATCACTGTACCAGCCGGTGTTTCGTAACAACCGCGTGATTTCATGCCGACATAACGATTTTCCACGATGTCCAAGCGGCCGATACCATTAGCGCCTGCAATTTTGTTTAATTGCTCCATCACAGTCGCTGGCGAGCAAGGTACGCCATCAATCTCAACAATATCGCCCTGACGGTAAGTCAGCTCAATATAAGTTGCTTGATCGGGGGCGGATTCGGGCGATACCGTCCAGCGCCACATATCTTCTTCAGGTTCCGCCCAAGGATCTTCCAAAACCCGGCCTTCATAAGAAATGTGCAGTAAATTGGCATCCATTGAATAAGGCGAGGTTTTACCTTTCTTCATTTCTACCGGGATATTGTGTTTCTCGGCATAAGCCAGCAATGTTTGACGGGAGGTTAAGTCCCATTCCCGCCATGGCGCAATAACCTTTATATCGGGACGCAACGCATAAGCGCCCAGCTCGAAACGTACCTGATCGTTACCCTTGCCGGTCGCGCCGTGAGAAATGGCGTTGGCACCGGTTTCATTGGCGATTTCAATCAGTCGCTTGGCAATTAACGGACGGGCAATCGAGGTACCCAGCAAATATTCGCCCTCGTAAATCGTATTGGCGCGGAACATCGGAAAAACATAATCACGGGCAAAATCTTCGCGCAAATCTTCGATGTAAATATCCTTGATACCCATCGCTTGCGCCTTGGCCCGCGCTGGTTCGACTTCTTCGCCCTGCCCCAAATCGGCGGTAAAAGTAACGACTTCGCAGTCATAAACATCCTGCAACCATTTGAGAATAACGGAAGTATCCAGACCGCCTGAATAAGCCAACACCACTTTATTGATTTCCGACATAACGCCTATACCCTGAGTTAAAATTGCTGCGGATTATACCGGAAAACAGAAGTTTTCGGCAGCTATTGTGCCCGCAACAACTCGACAAACTCATCAGCCGGTACAGGCTTGCTTTTGATATAGCCTTGATAGGCATCGCAGCCTTTATCCTGCAAGAACGCCAATTGCTCGGCCGTCTCCACGCCTTCGGCCAGAACCTTAAAACCCAACATATGCCCCATGGTAATAATGGTAGCAGCAATTGCCATATCGTCTTGTTGATGGGGAATATCGTCGATAAAACTCTTGTCTATTTTCAATGAATCCAATGGAAAATGTTTAAGATAGGACAATGACGAATACCCGGTGCCGAAGTCGTCAATGGCAAACCGCACGCCTAGCGCACGTATATTATTCAGTAGCGCCATAATCTTATTCTGATTCTGCATCAGCCCGCTTTCGGTCATTTCCAACTCCAGCTGTTCCGCCGGAAAACCGGTTTCACTCAGCACTGTAGTTACCAAAGCGCTTACGTCAGACCTGCTAAATTGGTGAGCCGACACATTGACCGCCAAGGTTAATGGCGGCAATCCGGCATCCAACCACAACCTGCCTTGGCGACAGGTTTCCCGCAGCACCCAGGCGCCAATCTCCAGAATCAAGCCGGTTTCTTCGGCAAGGGGGATAAAGTGGGCAGGCGCAATCAGCCCTTCAATCGGATCTTGCCAACGCACTAGCGCTTCAGCACCAATAATACGCCCCGTGCCTATATCCACCTGCGGCTGGTAGTAAACCCGCAATTCCTGTTGCTCAATGGCTTTACGTAGCCGGGTTTCCAGCGCGATGCGCTCACGGGCAGCTATGGTCAGGTCTTCGGAATAATAGGCAAAACAACCGGCCCCTTCGGCTTTAGCTTTGTGCAGCGCCGCATCGGCGTAACTTATCAATGTTTGAGGATTGTCGCCATGTTTCGGATATATGCTTATACCAACACTTGCAGTAATGCGTATCTCATCACCTTGGCTTAGATAA
>JANYKK010000166.1 GCA_025361585.1 Methylobacter sp.
ACCAAGCAGCGTATCACCAATCCCTCAACGCATTTGGGTATAGGCGACGACTGCGCGTTGCTGTCCATTCCCGAAGGTTTCGAGCTGGCCGTGACCACCGACACCATGGTGGAAAACGTGCATTTTTTTGCCGGGGCCGACCCGGAATTATTGGGTCATAAATTGCTGGCCGTCAATTTGAGCGATCTTGCCGCGATGGGTGCCTTACCAATTTCCGTGACATTGGCTTTAACCCTGCCTAAAGTTGATAAAAGCTGGTTGACGGCTTTTGCCCACGGGTTTCTAAATCTGGCTGAACGCTATTCGGTGGATTTGATCGGCGGCGATACTACGTCAGGCCCGTTGACTTTGACCGTTCAGGCTATGGGTTTAGTGCCGAAGGGCAGGGCGCTGATGCGTTCTGCGGCACGTCCAGGTGATTTTATCTATATGACTGGTTGTTTGGGCGATGCGGGGCTGGGTTTAAAGATTAAGCAAGGATATAACTGTGCAAATCCCGAGGCGGCGTTAACGCGGTTTAACCGGCCCGAGCCGCAAGTCGAGGCGGGGCAGGCTTTGGTTGGTATTGCCCATGCCTGCATCGATTTATCGGACGGCTTGGCGGGCGATCTGGGGCATATTCTGGAGCAAAGCCGAGTCGGCGCGTGCCTCGATTGGGACGCGTTGCCGATTTCTGAAGCGGTGCTAACTTATATCAACGATACCGGCGATTGGTCTATGCCGCTGACTGCAGGGGACGACTACGAGCTGTGCTTTACCGTAAGCCCGGAGCAGGTCGATAAGCTGAGCATAGCGGCCACCAAAATCGGCGTCATCGAATCCGAACCGGGTTTGCGCCTGAATAAGTCCGGGCATATCCAACCATTAGAGGTCAAAGGCTTTGAGCATTTTTCTTAATACCCAATTGGGTAAAAACAAACTGACGCCTAGGCAGATATTGTCCGATCCGATCCTGTTTTTGGCTTTCGGTTTCGGCTCCGGATTGGCAAAAAAAGCCCCCGGCACCCTGGGGACTTTGGCGGCGATACCGGTTTACTGGCTGTTTGCGCAAACCCATCTGTATGTTTACAGCCTGTTAACGCTGATCGTCACCATTACAGGTATCTGGATTTGCGACATCGCCGCAAAAAAGCTCGATGAACATGATTTTGGCGGCATCGTCTGGGATGAGATCGCCGGTTATTTGATTACGATGTGGCTGGTTCCATTTTCCTGGCAAGCAATGGTATTAGGTTTCATTCTATTCAGGTTCTTCGACATACTCAAACCGTGGCCGATCAAGTGGATAGACCGGCAGGTACACGGCGGCTTGGGCATCATGTTCGATGATGTGCTGGCGGGGCTGTTTGCAGGCGGTTTATTGTTATGGGCTTCAAGCTATTTCTAAGCTAGTTTTCTTAATGAGTTACCCACATTACTTCCGATTTATTGCTTGCCGTTGCCGCTCTTTAATCGCATAAAGCTCCAAAGCAACTCGCCGTCTAGCGTATCGGAAATAAGCCCGATCTATTAATTTATGTATCCTATTTTCGCGCTCTATTGAATAGTCCGAAACGCGGTCAATGTCTAATATTTTCAGATAAAACTCCCAGGCCTCATCGGTTAGCTTCCTAAGCATTATTTGGGTTCCCAATTTACGCAATAAGCATAAATTCAGGTTAACACAGAGAATCGTAAGCAATCCCCGACAAGCGACTATTAATGCCGTTTAAAAACCATTAATGTAATATCATCGTTAAACGATGCGCTGCCCCGAAATTGTTTAAGCTGTTCCAGCAGCGCCGCAATAATGGCTTGCGGGCTTTGCTGCGCCTGTTGAACCAGAATATCGCTGACGCGCTGTAGGCCGAAAAACTCGCCATCGCTGTTTTCCGCTTCGGTTAAGCCGTCGGTATACAGCAGGATTATGTCGCCTTGGGATAAGGCTACGGTTTTTTCCTCGAAAACCACGTTTTTGTTTACGCCTAGAATTAATCCTTCCGCATCCAGCTGCCTGCATTCGGTTTGGAAAGGGCTGAGCAATAGCGGGGAAGGGTGACCGGCATTGGCAAAGCTTAGCAGCTGATTAGTGATGTCGTATTGCAGATAAAACAACGTGATAAAGTAATCGGATCTGTCCAAATCCTCGAACAGGAAATTATTCAGTACGCTTAGGGTTTCGGCAGGCGTGCCTAAGCCGCTGGCTTGGGTTCGTATGGCGCTGCGGGTTTCAACCATAAACAGGGCCGGGCCGACAGAATGGCCGGAAACGTCGGCAATAATCATGTCCAGACGGTCTTCATTGCGGTAGAAGTAATCGAAATAGTCGCCGCCAACCTGATCGGCAGGCAGGCAGAAACCTGTGACCTCAAAATGAGCGGATTTAATCGGTACCGAGGGCGACAGCGACGCCTGAATGCGCTGGGCGATCTTGATTTCGCTTTGGGCAATGGCCAGATTGACCTGAGCTTGGCGGATTTGGGCTTCGGTAGCTTTGCGCGTGGTAATGTCCACGATGGTGGTCAGTATCAGTGTTTCTTCATGGCTATCGATCAGGCTGAGGCCTATTTCAACGGGAAATTCAGTTCCGTCTTTGCGTAATCCGTAGAGCTCTCGACCCACTCCCATCGGCCTGGAAATAGGGGCGGCGAGATATGCTTGGCGCAAACCGATATGAGCACTTCGAAAACTTTCAGGCACTAATATTTCGATCGGTTGTCCAATGAGTTCAGTGCGTAAGTAACCGAAAGACGCCTCTGTTTGCGCATTGACCATCACTATCGTTCCTGATTCGTTGACCATGATAATCGCGTTGGGCGAGGACTCCACCGCTTGGCGAAAGCGGTGCTCCAGGCGCTTGCGCTCGGTAATGTCGTGGATGAAGCCGCTGAATATATAGGCGTTCCCGACTTTTAACGGGGAAAAGCTCAGTTCAACGGAAAATTCAGTGCCGTCGCGGCGGATGGCGGACTGTTCAATCAGCTTATTTAATAACGGCCCATGGCCGGTGCGCAGGAATTGTTCCAAGCCCTGCCGATGCGAATCGCGCTGCGCGGGCGGGATAATCAGCTGTTCAAGTCGCTGGCCGACCGCTTCATCCTTAGACCAGCCGAACATTTTTTCGGCGGGCCGGTTCCAGTCGTTAACGATGCCGTAAGAATCCATAATCACGATGGCATCTAAGGAGCTTTCGATAATCAGCCGGACGCGTTTTTCGCTTTCGATCAGAGCATCCTGAAAATGCTGTCTGGCGGTGATGTCCCGATCAACGCCCCGCCATTTAAGCAGTGTTTCTTGAGTATTGAATATCGGTAATCCGGTCGATTCGGTCAGTATGTGGCGGCCGTCTTTATGCAGGTAGTGGGACAGTAACGCATAAAAAGGCCGATGGCTGGTTGCGTAGTGTTGTTGATTGACCTTATCCTGAGGCGCTAAAAATTCGGTATAGTGCCTGCCGATTACTTCATCCGGGCTGTAACCCAGTATTTGAGCAACCGCAGTGCTGCAATAACTGTAGTAACCATTCGGGTCTTGTTCCCACAACCATTCGCCGGTCATATCCGCCATCTGCCGAAAACGTTCTTCACTTTCGGCTAATGCCGATTCGGCGCTGAAATCTTCTTGAATCAGTAAAACAACGTTGCTTTCATTGGGCGTTAGCTTGGATAAAACAGATAACGAGATGAATGCCTGGATTTTGTTATTGGCTTTGGTGACTATTTCACCCGTGAAGTTTTGACTTATGTTGTTATCCGCCACATTGGCTAATGCGGCCTGCCATAACGTTTGGTCGTTTCCGGCAGCGTAGATGATATCAACAGGTTTGCCGATCAGCTCTTTCTCGCTGTAGCCTAAAAACGTGGCAGCGTCAGAGGTAAGTTGTTTAATGCGCGGCGTAGAGCCTTGTGGGCTTATCAGCTCAATGATAATGATTTGGGCTGGCTGATGCATGTTTTTCAGCTTACAGGATGTGGGGGCGAAAGCGCTTCGTTTGCGGTGGATACGGTACACCCTACAAGCTGATGCATGATCGCGGCGGGGGCTAATTGGGTAAAATTAAACAAGCTCATCGTTCGTTCACCTGGATCGCCATCAATAATAAATGCAGAAGGCTTATTCCCGATAAGCCCAGCTTCTGTTCGATGATAAAAAACTCAACATCATTTAGCAATCTATATTTACTGCGTTTGCTCCGGCTGCCATCCGGGAAGGTTTATGCAGTGGACTTGTTTTTAGGTGATGATACGGATTGATGGCAGCTGGTTTTGACTTCACTATAGAACTACCAAGTACATTCGGAGTAATCGTTATGGCAGACAAAACCACCCGCAATCAAGTTCGTTACGAAAGAAATGACATTGATGCAGTGTTTAAAAAAGCACCTGTTTTTTTCAATCAGGTACAGCCGGTTAAGATTATTAACATCAGCAAGCAGGGCATTGCCATCTGTAGTCATCAGGCGCTAAAAACAAACAACCGCCTTGAATTAACGCTGTGTTTTATAAAGGGTGAGCGCTTTTTTTTGAATGGGCAGGTTGTGCATACCTTCGATAAACAAAGCAATGCCCAATATGATGAGTTTGTAGAATTGTTTTTTGAGGGAGCTGCACCGGCTGTCCCGTTACCTTTTAAATACGGTATCCATTTTGAGCAACAATATTCCCGGTTTAGGGATTATCTGGTTGAGTCCGGTTGTAAAAACGGCTTTGAAATTCAGCGGTGCGATAAGTCGCGCTGGCGGCGGCGCATTTATCAACGGTAAAGTTATTTCTTGGCTAGCAGGGATTTCAGGTCGGCAAATGGGTTATGTGTGGCGGCAGGCGTAGCGGATTTGCCCGTTGACGAGCCCTCAAAGCGGGTTTCTTCGTATCTTGAATGTTCATTATCATGGCAATAAATGCATAATAATTCCCAGTTGCTGCCATCGGACGGATTGTCGTCGTGGTTATGGTTTTTATGATGCACGGTTAGTTCGGTCAGGTTTTTATGGTCGAATTCGCGGGTGCATCGACCGCATACCCAAGGATATAACTTAAGCGCTTGGCCGCGATAGGATTGCTCCCTGAGTTCCTGGTTGCGCCGCGCATCGGTCACGATTTGATCAAGCTTGTTTCTGTCGGGTTGGATTTTTTTGATGGTCATGTCTGTATTTTCAGTAATGCGTATGGCTAAATTCTAACAGAAAAGTAACTATTAATTGTAGTTAGCATTCGATGAATAGCTTAATCAACGTAGCCGATTTCCGCTTACTGCATCATAAATAGCAGTTTCCTGCGCCAGTTCGCCGACTTTGCCGTGAACGGTAAAAATATCGGCATCGGCGAAGGTTTTTAGCAGTTTTCTCGATTCTTTGATTGCGGGCCGGGTCGTGGGATTGGCGCTGGTGGAAACGAGCGGGCTACCGAATTGGGCGCATAAATTACGGGCTATGGGGTGGTTGGTCACTCTGACGGCCAGGGAGTGATGTTCGCCTGTCAGCCATTTCGGCACCCAAGGCTGGGCTGGAATAACCCAGGTGACAGGGCCGGGCCAAGTGGGCGTGATGCGGTCGATGATGGTTTGATTTAAAACGAGGTAGGGACGCAGTTGTTCCAGGGATGAAGCGATAAGGATCAGGCCTTTTTCTATCGGGCGTTGCTTGATGTCGAGCAGGGTCATCACCGCAGTTTCGTTGAGCGGGTCGCAGCCCAAGCCGTAGACGGCTTCTGTGGGGTATGCGATCACGGTTCCGGCTTTGAGATGACGGACGGCGGTTTTTATTTTGAAACTTGAGTGATAGGGCATTTTATTCTACCCAGTTTTCTAACAACAACCCCGGTACACGCTCAAACTCACGCAGATTGTTGCTAACTAATGTCAGCCCTTGGCTGCGGGCTTGGGCGGCAATATGTAGGTCATTCACGCCAATGGTCTGACCGGTTTTCTCCAATGCGGCGCGAATACTGCCGTAATGGTAAGCAGCCGTATCGCCATAAGGTAGTGTTATCAGGCGGCTACAAAAATCTTCAACCACCTCCAGATTGCGGGTAGGGAATTGGCTTTTTTCAGCTCCATGTACCAGCTCGGCGAGAGTGATTGCGGATACAGCCATTCGATTATGTTGTTTATTGAACATTGCCAGAACTTCAATTGGGCGTTGTTTGATCACATAAATGACAATATTGGTATCGAGCAAATATTTCAACATCTGAAAAACGACGCTTACAGGCTGTCGCGTTCGCTTTGTTGCTGGCTGGCTCGTTCGCTCATGAAATCCTCGCTAACTGAGGTATCGCTCAAGAAGAAGCTGTCCCAAGTCGATTCTGCGGGAGCAATGACACGCTCCACGCCGACTACTCGCACATTAACTTTTTTTACGGAATCGGGAAAGCGCATTTCGGCTGGCAAGCGAACTGCCTGACTGCGGTTATTGGTGAATACGGTGCTGGTTGTCATGTGTTATCCCATTGTTGCTATATACGCTGACTATATCCCTAATGAGCAATTAGAGTCAAACAGTTTTCGACAATCCAGCTAAGGACGAATCGGTTCGCTCCTATACAGTTCCAGGCTCTTTAGGCCCTTGCACATCTGCCGGGTCGCCTTCGTAGGGCGTCGCGTATTTACAGTCTTTTTGCGGACAAACCTTTTCTACGCCGCGCCGTTTGGTTTCTTTGACGGTCAATATAGGCCATGCGCATTCCGGGCAGCTCTCTTTGATCGGCGCATTCCATAATGCGTAATCGCATTTTGGGTATTCCGAACAGGAATAAAATATCTTGCTGTTCCGCGATTTGCGTTTGAGGATACTGCCTTTTTTGCATTGCGGGCATTCGACGCCGGTGTCCATCGGTTTTTCCAACGGCTCGATATGCTTGCATTTGGGATAGCTGCTGCAACCGATAAATTTGCCGTAGCGTCCGGCCTTGATGACTAAAGGCGATTCGCATTTAGGGCAGGTTCGACCTTCTACAATTTCGGGCTCGTCGGTAGCGCCTGCGTCATCGTTCAGGTTCCGGGTATAGGAGCATTCAGGATAATTGGTGCAGCCGATAAACCGGCCATTTCGGCCTAAGCGGATGGACAGCGGGCTGCTGCATTCCGGGCATTTTTCGTCGATCGCTTCTTGGGTGACATCTTTGCGTTGGACGCTTTCTTCTTTCTCATGAATCAGTGCGGCGAAAGGTTTCCAAAAATCGTGCATTAACGGAACCCAGTCTTTTTCTCCCCGCGATACCGCATCCAGCTCGTCCTCCAGGTTGGCGGTAAAATCGTAATCGACGTATTTGGTGAAATGCTCGGTCAGGAACTTGTTGACGATACGGCCGACATCGGTCGGGTAGAAACGTTTGCTGTCCAGCGTGACGTATTCGCGGTTTTGCAAGGTCGAAATAATCGACGCATAGGTCGACGGCCTGCCGATACCGTGTTCTTCAAGCGACTTTACCAAGCTGGCTTCGCCGTAGCGTGGCGGCGGCTCGGTAAAATGCTGTGCGGCATTGATGTCGTTAAGCTGGACGGGGCGGCCTTCTTCCATTGGCGGCAGGAAGCTCTCCTTGTCGTCGCTCTCGTTGCTGTCGTCTTTGCCTTCCAGATAAGCGGTCATGAATCCGGGAGAGGCTATTGTGGAGCCGGTTGCCCGGAATACATGCTTGCCGTCGGCGCAAGTTAAATCGACGGCGACCATATTCAACGTGGCATGGATCATCTGACAGGCGATGGTGCGCTTCCAGATCAGCTCGTAGAGCTTGAACTGTTCGATGCTCAGTTGGTTTTTTATCTGGCTGGGCAAGTACCGGGGGTTGGTTGGGCGTATGGCCTCGTGCGCTTCCTGGGCGTTTTTCGACTTGGTCTTGAAGACTCTCGGTTCTTTGGGCACATTTTCAGGGCCGTAGTTTTCGGCAATCAGGGCGCGGATTTCTTCGACGGCGTCTACCGACAGGTTAACCGAGTCGGTACGCATATAGGTAATCAAGCCAGCGGTTTCGCCGCCTATATCGATGCCTTCATAAAGTTGCTGGGCAACGATCATGGTGCGCTTGGTAGTAAAACCCAGCTTACGCGAGGCTTCCTGTTGCAGTGTCGAGGTGATGAACGGCGGGGCAGGGTTGCGTTTTTGCTGTTTCTTTTCCAGCTTGGCGACCATTAATTGGCCGTCGGCGGCATCCAGTAAGGTTTGCTTGGTTTTTTCCGCCAGCTCTTCATTGGTAATGCTAAATTGGCTGATTTTTTCGCCGTCAAACTGGCTCAGCTTGGCTTTGAAGGTTTGCTCCTGCGCCGTCAATGCGGCATCAATCGTCCAGTATTCACGGGATTTAAAAGCCTCGATTTCCAGTTCGCGCTCGACGATCATGCGCAGGGCAGGGCTTTGTACGCGGCCCGCCGACAGACCGCGGCGGATTTTTTTCCATAACAGCGGCGACAGGTTAAAGCCGACCAGATAGTCCAAGGCACGACGTGCCTGCTGGGCGTTGACCAGATTGATGGCTACTTGTTCCGGGTTGGCAATGGCTTCGATGACGGCTTTTTTGGTGATTTCATGGAATACAACCCGATGCACCGGCTTGTCTTTGAGCAGTTTTTTTTCTCTCAGTAGTTCAAGCAAATGCCAGGAAATAGCTTCTCCTTCTCTATCAGGGTCAGTCGCCAGATATAAGGTGTCTGCGGTCTTAAGGGCTTTGGCGATAGCTTGTACATGTTTTTGGTTGCGATCAATGACTTCATATTTCATCGCGAAGTCGTTGTTCGGGTCTACTGCGCCTTCTTTGGGGATCAGGTCGCGTACGTGTCCGTACGAGGCCAAAACGTGAAAGTCTTTGCCCAAATATTTTTCGATGGTTTTGGCTTTTGCAGGCGATTCTACAATGACGAGATTTTTACTCATTTATTTAAAAAAGGTTCAAGGTAAAAGGTTCAAGGTGAAAGGTGAGGTTTAAGGAGCAAGGTGAAAGTTGTTTGTTTTCAACCTTGAACCTTGCTCCTTGAACCTTGAATCTTAATGCAAATAAGTTGGAATAAGGTCATAGACAATATCTTCCATTCTGGAGAATGCGATTTCCTCATCCGGTTGGCTGAGCAACACCATTAGCACGATCCATTTTAGTTTTTCCATCGAGATTTCTTCATTTTCCAGCGCCATGGCCCGGTCAATCACGATTTCCCGGTTGGCAGAACTCAGGATGCCGCTGTTTTCCAGGAACATGATTAGATTGCGGCATTCAAGATCCAGCCTGGCTTTTTCCTGACTGCAAAAAATGCGGAATACCGGCGTTGCCGATGTTTTTATCGCTCTTTGCAGGCTGAGTGATTCCAGCCAGTCGAAAGCTTTATTGACTTCGATTTGCTCGAAGCCTGCTTCCAGCAATTCCGTTCTGACGACATCGCTGTCAGGCAGAATTTCAATTTCATCTTCCATGTAGTTTTCGAATAAGTACATCAGGACATCAAAAATATTTTCTTTCATAAGCTCTTGGTTGGTTATTTGATTCGAGTATAACAGCCGCCGGGGCTTGATTCTATGTAACCTTGCAGTTCCAGAATCAGTAACATGGACGAAATAACTTCGACGGATTCGTTGGCATTTTCAACCAGAGTATCGATGGAAGTTGGACTAAACATGACAAGATTCAATAATGTTTGTTGCTCCAGGTCAAGTGTTGATTGCATTGTTAACGGGGCGAAATCTTCATCTTGTTGATAATATTGACTTAGTTCCTCAAGAATATCTTGAGTGGTTTCGACAAGTTTTGCGCCTTCGCGAATCAGCGCGTTGCAGCCGCGGGCCAGCGGGTTATGAATGGAGCCGGGGATTGCGAAAACTTCGCGGTTTTGTTCCAACGCCATTCGCGCAGTAATCAGCGATCCGCTTTGCTTGGCGGCTTCAACGACCAATAGCCCCTGGCACAAACCGCTGATAATACGGTTGCGCCGGGGAAAGTGGTTGGCTTTGGCGGTTGTGCCGGGCGGAAATTCGGAGATCATCGCGCCGGTGTTAACGATTTCAGTGGCTAGGTCTTTATGTCTCGCCGGATAGACGCGATCCAGCCCGGTTCCGGCTACCGCAATCGTATAGCCTTGAACTTTTAATGCGCCCAGATGGCTGGCGGCATCTATGCCTAAAGCCAGTCCGCTGGTGATTGTAAAACCGCAATGGCTTAGGGTCTTGGCAAAGTTAAAGGCGATGTCGATGCCTGAAGTCGACGGGTTGCGGCTACCCACGATGGCGATTTGCGGTAGCGACAACAGTTCAGGATTGCCACGCACAAATAAAAGCGGCGGAGGATCGGCGATTTCTTTTAATAGTGGTGGATAGCTTGCGTTATTGAGGGTGATAACCGTGTTGTTTTCTTGACTGAGCCAATTCAGATCGTAGTCGATCAGCGTCCAGTCAGGATTCTTGATCGCATTGACGATGTCGCTTTTTAAGCCTAAGGCGCTTAATGCGGAAGACGATTCTGCAAACAACTGCGCCGGGGTATGGCTTTCAAGTAGGCGGAGAAACGTCCTGCAACCAATTCCTGGCGTACGCAATAGCGCAAGCCAGTATTTTATGTCCGGTTCGGTTTGATGGGCGGTAATGTTCAGGGGGTTTTAACTTTGTCTAAAACATGCAACGCTTGGGTCGCTTTCATGACCAGCGCGTAACTGACGCGTTCGAATGGGCGGAAAATCATCAGGGTGCCAGCCACTTCATCGGGCAGGTTAACCATATCGTTTTTAACCGAGCTGTAGTCATCCCTGACGATGTTGCCGCGTTGATAAATATTCAGCTCGTGTCCGGTTAAAATGCCGTCGGCAGTGCCTTTGTCTATTACGACCACGTTATAGCGACCGATTTGTGAAACACCGCCAAGTACGCTGATAATGCTGCCTTTGATGCTTTCCTCAGGCGGCCGGGGGAAAAAATTTAATGCAATATCCTGCTCGGCATTGGGCATAATCCGGTCGCCGATGCGAATTTCGCTGTCTGATTTGGTGATGGTCAGCGTTGCCGGGTCGCCGGGTTGTTGCAATGAGGCATCGGCAATGTATTGCGCCTCATAACCCAGTGTGTCTCCGCTATCAGGGCTGATATAGGCGTTTCCTGGTCGATAAATTGTATAGGCCAAGCTTTTCGGTTCGGTGATCGAGCGCACATAAACACGGTCGCCAGTGCCTACAATCAGATGCTCACCGGCAAAGTCGACGACATAAGGCGCATTGGTGAGTTCATTTTTATCGACCACTTTGGGCGATGACAGGAAGCTGGCAATGTTTTCGGTAGGGATTAACTTGATGGCCTGTTTCAGCTCGGTTTCACGAATGCAAGGCAGTAGCTTCCCCTGTTCGGAAACGGCAAAGTCTTTGCGTCCGTGTTTAAAGTCTTGTTCCCGAAGCACGCAAGGCGTATTGGGGGCGGCGGCCTGGGTCTGGGGCGCATCGCTACGGGAAAGATTCAGCTGCGGTTTGCCGTTGACCATCGAAAAGTAAAGCGTATCGCCCGGATAAATCAGATGCGGATTTTTGATTTGGGTATTGTGACTCCATAACTCAGGCCATTGCCACGGGTGCTTAAGGAACTTGCCGGATATGTCCCATAAGGTGTCGCTTTTGACGACAGTATATTGATCGGGGTGGGACGGGTTTAGTTGTATGTCATCCGCCCATGCGCTGGCGCTGATGAGGAGGGAAACTATCAATCCGGTGAGTGTTCGAAAAGCCATGTTTGGGTTCCTGTCGGGTCTTTTTGTGCGATCTGAATTCAAAGTTTAGATGAAATCAGATAGAATTCCAGTATTCAGGCGAGATCCCAGAATGAACACGTTCATATCTCGGAAATCGCCTCAACTATTATAGTGGAGAGTTTGTTGAATATTCTATCTATTCTCGAGTTTCCTGATGAGCGGCTGCGTAAGAAGGCGGCAATCGTTCAAAAGGTCGATGATAAAGTCAAAAAATTGGTCGATGATATGCTTGAAACCATGTACGAATCACACGGCGTAGGATTGGCCGCAACCCAGGTCAATGTGCATCAGAGGGTTGTCGTGATCGATGTCAGCGAGGAAAAGGACGCCCCGATCTGTTTAATCAATCCTGAAATTATTGAAAAGGACGGCGTCAAGGAGTCCGAAGAGGGCTGTCTTTCGGTGCCGGGTTTTTTTGAAAAAGTGGAGAGGGCCGAGCATATCATCGTCAGGGCGTTGAACCGGGACGGCGAGTCGTTTGAATTAAGCGCCAGGGATTTGCTGGGCGTGTGCGTCCAACACGAACTGGATCATTTGGACGGAAAATTGTTCGTCGATTATATCTCGCCGCTAAAACGGCAGCGGATTAAGAAGAAATTGGAAAAAGCTCACAAGATGGAAACCAACTAAGCATGAAAATCATTTTTGCCGGAACGCCTGAGTTTGCCGTGCCTTGTTTGCAGACATTGCTGGATTCGGAACACGAAGTTTGCGCCGTTTACACCCAGCCTGACCGCCCGGCGGGCAGGGGGCGCAAGCTGCATCCCAGCCCGGTCAAGGAGTTGGCCTTAGCTGCCGGAATCCTTGTTTTTCAGCCGCTCACGATGAAAACCAGTGAGGACTTGCAGCAGATCAGCGCATTGAATGCCGATTTGATGGTGGTGGTCGCCTACGGCATGATTTTGACGCAGGCCGTTTTGGATGCGCCCAAACTCGGTTGCATCAATGTCCATGCGTCATTGTTGCCGCGCTGGCGGGGAGCTGCGCCGATTCAGCGCTCATTGATGGCGGGCGATCAAAAAACCGGCGTCACCATTATGCAGATCGTGCGCAAACTCGATGCAGGCGACATGCTGCATAAGGAAGAATGCGAGATCGGCGAGACCGACACGGCCAGCGACTTGCATGACAAATTGGCCGCGTTGGGCGCCATCGGCCTCGCCAAAGTGTTGGCGCAAATTGAGACCGGAACTGTCCATGCCGAAGCGCAGGACGAGGCGCTGGTGACCTATGCCGAAAAACTGGAAAAAAGCGAAGCCGTTATCGATTGGACGCAACCAGCCAGAGATATTGCCCGAAAAGTCAGGGGATTAAACTCATGGCCGGTCGCGCAAACGCTCTATCAGGACAATGTGTTACGCATATGGCAGGCCGTGCCGGTAAATGATGATCCCATTATTGTAGGGGCGACCGGCCGGTCGCCCTTAAAACCCGGCACCGTACGCTGTGCCGATAAACACATGGATGTGGCGACCGGAAACGGATTTTTAAGGCTACTGGAAGTGCAGTTGCCGGGCGGGAAGCGCATGCCCGTCCAAGCTTTTTTGAGCGCCCACGATGCTGACGGGGCAAAACTCGGTTGAATACACGATTAGTCGCGGCCAAGGTATTGTCCCGTGTTTTGCAGGACGGGCAGTCATTGACCGCCGCTCTCGATAATGCCTTGTTAGCCGTAGAGTCGGTCAAAGACCGGGCCTTCATTCAGGCGCTGTGCTACGGTGTTTGCAGACAATATCACCGGCTGGATTTCATTTTAAGCCAATTGCTGGATAAGCCGCTCAAAGATGCCGATGTTAAGGCGCTGGCTTTAGTAGGTTTGTACCAGCTCAACTTCATGCGGGTAAAGCCGCATGCGGCGGTATCCGAAACGGTTTTGGCCGCACGAAAAAAGCCGTGGGCCAAATCGCTGATCAATGCATTACTCCGAACTTATCTGCGTGAGCAGGAAGGGCTGGAACGCAAGGCCGATAAATTCCAGGTTGCAGCATTGAGTCATCCCGACTGGCTGATTAAACAAATCGAACAGGATTGGCCGGAGCAGGCGTTGACGATATTACAGGAAAATAACCAACAGCCGCCGATGGTGTTGCGGGTTAACCTGTCGAAAACCAGTCGCGAGGACTATCTGCAATTATTAGCCGGGCAGGACATAGCAGGGGAATCCGTCAGCTTTTGCCCATCGGCGATCAAGCTGGATAAACCGGCGCCGGTAGACTTGCTGCCCGGATTTGCTGGCGGGCTGGTTTCTGTTCAGGATACTGCTGCGCAATTAGCAGCTGGGTTGCTGGATGTGCAGCCGGGACACCGGGTGCTGGATGTCTGCGCCGCACCGGGCGGAAAAACCGCACATATTCTTGAAACTCAGCCACAACTAAAAGAGCTGGTCGCCGTCGATATAGACGAGGCCAGGATGCAGCGGGTCAGCGAAAATTTGCAGCGTCTGAATTTGCAAGCCAAACTGGTGGTTGGCGATGCGGCCAATCCTTCAAGCTGGTGGGATGGTCAGTCGTTCGACCGAATTTTGCTGGACGCGCCGTGTTCAGCCTTGGGCGTTATCCGCCGTCACCCCGACATTAAATTATTGCGCAGAGCAGAGGACATCGGGCAGTTGCAGGCCTTGCAAAAATCCATCCTGCAAGCCATCTGGCCGCTGTTGGCCCCCGGTGGATTGTTGCTCTATGCGACTTGTTCCGTTTTAAAGCAGGAAAACGAGCGGCAGGTTCAAGCTTTTTTAGTCGAACACGCCGATGCAGTAGAGTTATCTATAGATGCCGACTGGGGAATCTCCGGGATATGCGGCCACCAGATTTTGACTGGCGAATCGGCAATGGACGGGTTTTATTATGCGTTGCTTAGTAAAAGTCCTAAACAGCATGTCTGAAAACCAGAACCCCGAACAGAAAGCCCGCGACACCATTGATGCGCTGCTCAAGCAGGCTGGCTGGGTTGTTCAATCCTCCAAGAAGATTGACCTGAATGCCGGGATTGATGTTTTTATGCCTTTTCTTTACGTCTTTTATGGTAAATTTGTCCATTCTTCTTGATTAATAAGATTCCCATTTTGTTAAAAAACTTTTTCTTGTCTGCTAGTTTGTGCGGCGTTTTTTTGTGGTTGCTGCCTGTTCTGAGCCATGCGGATGCTCCTGTCCTGAGCGTAGCCGAAGGTTTTGGCGTGAAGGTGAAAAATGCCGAAATTGCCCTGCAAGGCGATAGCTATCTGCTGTCTGCGGATATAGATTATCGCCTCAGTGTGCGGGCAAAGGAGGCGCTGCAAAATGGTGTGCCTTTGTATTGGGATATACATATCAAGACCCTGCAACATCGGGACTATTTCTTGGACAGCACGTTGGCTAATGCCGTCATTCGTTACCGCATCCAGTATCATGCTTTGCTGAATATGTACCGGGTTAGGGATGAGGGTAGCCGCGAGCTGTATAATTTTTCTACACTGTCTGCGGCGTTGGATCTGATGTCAACGATACGCAATTATCAGGTGTTGGATAAGTCGGCTTATGTGCCGGGAAAACGCTACGCCGTCGGCATAAAAGTAACACTCGACCGGGATGCCTTGCCTTTGCCGCTACGCCCGGTTGCCTATGCTAACTCTCAATGGTATTTATCCAGCGACTGGACATTATGGCCTTTGACAAAATAACCCCCCCCGTCAGCCTGTCTATATTGGTTCTGTTTGGCCTGATTTTGCTGTTGTTGCAGCTGATGAGTTCGGCTACGCAGGAATCTTCAGAGTTGAATGCGATGTATTCATGGCTGATTCTCGTCAACGCGCTGGGCTCGGTGGTATTGTTGGGGCTGGTTGGCGCTAATATTTACTCTTTGACGCGGCAGTTAAAAAAACGCGAGGCGGGGTCAATGCTGACCACGCGCATGGTGTCGTTGTTTGTGGTGTTGGCTCTGGCGCCTGCCGTTATTGTATTTTATTTTTCGATGCAGTTTCTGCATCAGGGCATTGATAGCTGGTTTAATGTGGAGATAGATCGGGCGATGGAGGATGCGCTGGAGCTTAGTCAGACATCGTTAAACCAGCGGATGCGCTGGAATTTGAAAAAAACCCGGCAATTGGCCGAGAAGCTGGAGGAATCGCCGGAAACGCAGGTGACGCTTGAGATAGAAAATTTGTTAGAGCTTTCAGGGGCATCCGAGATGACCCTGCTTTCCCAGAAGGGCATGATTATTGCGTCAAGCAGCATCAACCCCAGCGATATTTTGCCGAGTTTGCCGGATGAGCATATGTGGTTGCAGTTACGGCAAAGCGGAGAGTATGCCGCTTTGGCCCCGGTGCGCGAAGCTGAATTAATGGTTCGGATCATTGTTATGGTTAAGGGAGAAGAACCGCAGTATTTACAAGCCTTATATCCGGTGCCGGTGAGGATGGCCGATTTGGCCGATTCGGTTGAATTTGCCTTTGTGCGTTATCAGGAGATGCATTTTTTAAGGCACTCGTTAAAGTTGAGCTTCTCGTTGGCTTTGTCGCTGGTCTTGCTGATGAGTTTGTTAGCGGCTATCTGGGTGGCTTTTATCAGTATCCGTAATATTATTGCTCCGGTAAAGGCGTTGGTTAAGGGAACACAGGCGGTAGCTTCCGGGCATTATCATCAGGAGTTGCCGGTTATCGCGCAGGACGATTTGGGCTTTCTGGTCGAGTCCTTCAATGAGATGACCCGGCGTATTGCCAGAGCCAGTGATGAAACCCGAATGGCCGGGATTGAGGTGGAAAACCAACGGGCTTACTTGGAAACGATACTGGCAAATTTAACGACCGGGGTGATCAGTTTTGATGCGATGTATAAAATCCGTACAGCGAATCAGGCGGCTTACCGGATTTTTCATATTCATGTGAACCAGTTTATCGGCCGGACGCTGCTGGAGCTGGTGCAGGGTTATGCGGAACTGGCCGAACCGTTAAAATCGATCCAGCGTTTAGTGGAGCAAGCCGATGATATATGGCAGCAGCGGATCGCTTTTTTAGGCCCCAACGGTCGGCAGGAATTGTTGTGCAGAGGCACGCCGCTGTTTTCCCAGGAGGGTTATCGAGTCGGGGCTGTGGTGGTATTTGATGATGTGACCGATCTGATTCAAGCACAGAAGAATGCGGCCTGGGGAGAGGTGGCCAGAAGGCTGGCGCATGAAATCAAGAATCCGTTAACGCCGATAAAATTATCGGCAGAACGCTTGCAGCACAAGCTGGCTGAAAAATTGACCGACTCCGATGCAGAGATGTTGCAGCGCTCAACCACCACCATCGTGCAACAAGTTGAAGCGATGAAAGAAATGGTCGATGATTTTTCAGAATACGCCAAGCCTTCCCAAAAGCAGACCGTGGACATTGATTTGCCCGGCTTGGTTAAGGAGGTGTTAGCGCTTTATGTGTTAAAGTCGGGCGTTAAATTTAAAACCGATTACGATTCCGGTTTGTTGATGATCAAGGGCGACCCGGTTAGCATCAGGCAGGTGCTGCATAACCTGATAAAAAATGCGCTGGAAGCGATAGATGCCAAGGGTTTGATCGAGATAAGCCTACGCCGGGTGCAAAAAAATAATACCGATTTTATCGAGATAGCGCTTTATGATGACGGGCCGGGTATTAAGGATGAACAAATCGAACAAATCTTTGAGCCCTACGTCACCACCAAGGCCAAGGGTACAGGATTAGGCTTGGCGATAGTCAAGAAAATAATTGAAGAACATGGCGGGGCGATTTGGGTCGACACCAGCCGTATAGTGGGAGCGGGATTTATCATCCAGCTTCCGGCGTGTAATTTCTGAGGGATCGTAAAATATGACCACACACATACAGCGTATATTGGTTGTCGATGATGAGCCGGACATTCGCCGCTTGGTCTGTGAAATTCTAGAGGACGAGGGCTATCAGGTTGCTACCGCTGAGAATGCTGCTACAGCCAGGGAGTTGAAAAAGTCCAAGGCTCCCGATTTGATCTTGCTTGATATTTGGATGCCGGATACCGACGGCATTACCTTGCTGAAGGAATGGGTGGCGGAAGAAGCCCTGCTTTGTCCTGTGATTATGATGTCGGGACACGGTTCGGTTGAAGCGGCTGTTGAGGCAACCCGCCTGGGCGCTTATGATTTTCTTGAAAAGCCGTTGTCGATGGCAAAATTATTATTGATCGTGGAAAGGGCGCTGGAAGCTAGTAGTCTGCAAATAGAAAATGCGGGGCTTAAGCAACAGTTGGCTACCGATGTTGAGCCGGTCGGCAGGAGTGCGGCTGTTGCCAGAATCAAGGATCAATTAAAGCGGCTGGCTCAGCATGATGCCAGGGTGTTGTTCGTAGGCGAGGCTGGCGTGGGCAAGGAAATGTACGCCCGGTATCTGCATAATAACAGCGCACATCGAGACGGCCCTTTTGTTGATGTGGCGGTAGGCAGCATATCGCCGGAAAATTCGGCGGTTGAGTTTTTCGGCAAAGAGGACTCGAGCAAGGTTTATCCAGGTTTGTTGGAGCGGGCGCATAAGGGAACGCTATTTTTAGGCGAAATCGGCGGCATGGATAAGGAGACCCAGTTAAGATTGCTCGGCGCACTGGAATCGAGTTCTTTTCTGCGGGTAGGCGGCGGCGAGGCGGTTCGTGTTGATGTCAGGGTGGTGGCGTCGAGCCGCATTGCGTTGGATGAAGAGGTCAAAGCCGGTCGTTTTCGTCAGGATTTGTATTATCTGCTTAATGAAGTGTCGCTCGATATTCAGCCGTTACGTGAACACAGTGAGGATGTGCCGGCGTTACTGAGTTTTTATGTCGATTATTTTGTTACCCAGGATCGATTGCCTTTTCGGAGGTTTTCTATGGCTGCGCAAAATTTTTTGCGCAATTACAGCTGGCGCGGCAATGTGCGGGAATTAAAAAATCTGGTGCAGCGCTTGATGATACTGGGTGCAGGTGAAGATATAGAGTTAGATGAAGTGAAAGCGTCGTTGGGCGCGGTGATTGGTGAAGCTGTCTCATCTTATTCTGTACCTGAGTTTTATAACTTACCGTTAAAAGAGGCCAGGGATCATTTTGAGAAGGCTTATCTGGAATACCACTTTGAGCGTACCGGCGGCAGCGTTGCAAAATTGTCTGCCGCAGTGGGCATGGAGCGAACGCATCTGTATCGTAAATTGCATTCATTGAATATTAAATTATAAGGTGGGCGAAATGTGTGCGTTTTTTGCTTTTGACCTTCGCATTTAGCCTGAATCACAAATAAACTTGAAACATCCGGTGTTTCTTAGTAAAATCTCGTTTTTTATATTTAAGCCTTTAACAGTAAGCCTAAGCAACGATGAAAACATTTAGTGCAAAGCCAGCAGAAGTTAAACGTGATTGGTACGTAGTTGATGCAGAAGGGAAGACGCTGGGTCGTCTTGCTTCTGAGATTGCGCTACGCCTTCGCGGAAAACATAAACCAGAATACACACCGCATGTTGATACCGGTGATTACATTATTGTAGTGAATGCAGAGAAGATAGGCGTTACCGGCAATAAAGAAAATGATAAATTGTATCAGCGCCATACTGGTTACATTGGTAATCTTAAGACTGTTACTTTGGGTAAATTGAGAAAAACGTTTCCTGATCGTATTCTTACTACAGCAGTTAAAGGGATGTTACCTAACAATCCATTGGGTCGTGCAATGTTCAAGAAATTGAAAGTGTATGCAGGTCCTGAACATGATCATCAGGCTCAACAGCCACAAGTATTAGAATTATAAGCGGGTAATTATGGCAGCAGCTCAGTATTACGGAACAGGTCGTCGCAAATGTGCAATAGCACGGGTTTATGCGACAAAAGGTACCGGAAAAATCACCATTAACACAAAAACTATCGAAGAATATTTCGGTCGTAAAACCGACCAGATGGTTTCTCGTCAACCTTTAGGTTGCGTCGATATGGAAGGTAAATTTGACGTTAACGTCATCGTTAAAGGCGGCGGCCCATCAGGCCAAGCCGGCGCTATTCGTCACGGTTTGACGCGTGCGTTGATGGTATACGATGAAGCTTTGCGTCCTGCGCTTAGAAAAGCCGGTTTTGTTACCCGTGATTCGCGTATTGTAGAACGTAAAAAAGTGGGTCTACACAAAGCAAGAAAGCGTCCACAGTACTCGAAACGTTAATCGACTACTTCCATGTAGTAACTCGCGTTACGCATGTGGAAATAAAAAAGGCTGCATTCGTAAGGATGCAGCCTTTTTTTATGCCCATTTAAAATAGGAGTGGCTGTGAGTTTAGTTTATCTCGAATGGTGCCGTTATATCCTGCTTTATCCTATGGCGCTGAGTTACGTTTCAGGCATTGCTTAAGCCAGTTTTACCAGTTGCCCACAAGCCGCAGACTGCAAGGCGGCAACGATGATTTGGCAATTGGCTTTGGCATCTTCCAGCGACAGTTTTGGCGCGGAGGCATTTAATACACAGTCGCTGAAATGCTCGATTTCCAACCGGAAGTGATTCGCGGCGGGTAGCTGTTCTTCAGCTTGTTCACCACCCTCGATCCACCATGAAACCACCGGTACGTCACTTGGCATAGACCATACGTTGTGGCATTTAATGCCGCCTTGGGTGCCGATGATTTCATATTCGCAGCGCCTTGCGCGCTCGAAGCTGAAATCGAAATGCGCGTATTTTCCGTCGCCGAAATCGATGATACCGCTGGTCGCAATATCAGCGCCGCTTTCGATATATTTGGCTATGGCGGTCACCGAGATCGCTGGCTCGTTAAAAAACATCCGTGCCGAATGGATCGCATAACAGCCGATGTCCCACATCGCGCCACCGCCGTTTTTGACGCTTTCGGCCAAGCGATAAATCCGCGCTGGACGCATCATGAACGAATAGCTGGAGCGTACGGATCTGACTTCGCCGATCAACCCCGACTCAATTAGTTCCTGCACTCTGGCATGTTGCGGGTGGAAGCGGTACATAAAGCCTTCCATCACGGTGACGTTATGCCGTTGAGCGGCAGTTTGAATGGCCTCAATGTCGGCGACAGTTAATGCCATAGGCTTTTCGCATAGCACATGTTTGCCGTGCTCGATGGCGCGCAACGTCCATGCGGCATGTTCGTGGTTGGCTAGCGGCAGGTATACGGCATCGACGTCGGGATCATCAAACAACGTTTGGAGATTGTCATAAGTGCGCACCTGCTGCTGTTGCGGCGCGTATTGCGCCAGCGTTTGTGCCGCAGCACCGGGGCGGCGGCTGGCGACGGCAACCAGCTCGGCATTGGACGCTTCGACAATGGCAGGCATTAGGCGTTCGTTGATGCGCGCCGCACCTAAAATACCCCAGCGCAGTTTGGTTTTGTTATTCATATGCTTTACCTTTAGTGAGCCGGGTTTATTTCAACAGGGGATGATCTTGCGGTAATTGCCGCGCTATCCATAACGCTAATTTATGCTTCATATTCACGCCGTTTTCCTGGTCAATTGCCAACGGCTGAATAAGCTGGTCATTGACCAGCAGACGATAAAGACATTCGGTCTTGTCTTTTGCTGAGTTGCTTGCTGAAAAACCAGTATAGCCGCGATTCTTCGCATAATTTTCAGCAACCTCAAGCGCCTTTTTTAGCAACTGAGGTTCGTTTTTTAACTTAGTCATTGATGCCCGTCCTTATGTGCCTTAATAGTTTCATTCTATCAGTGATTATCATTTTCTAACGTTTGTTGTAAAAATTCCCACTGCCGGTCAATAAAGCCTTGCAGGGGATGGTACTGGTCTTTGTAGTTCATTTTCTGGCAGTCGGCAATCCAAAAACCCAGATACAACCAGTCCAGGCCCAGTTTTTGTGCGTATTGTATTTGCCACAGCACCGCATAAACGCCGGGGCTGTAACTTGAAAACTGGGGGTCGAAGAAGGTATAAACAGCGGAAAGGGCATTATCAAGGCAATCTACAATAGCCACCGCGGCCAGATCATCGGCACAATAAAATTCGATAAAGCGGGTGTTACACCATGAACTGCCTAAAAATTTAATGTACTCTTCAGGGCTGCTGTTCGCCATGTTGCCCTCGGCATGGCGCTGTTTTTGGTAACGCAGATAAAGGTCGTAATGGGCTTGTTCGAAAACGGCAGGCTTGATGACTACGGTGGTTTGCAGGTTCTTTTGCAGACAACGCTTTTGGCGGCGGTTGGGTTTAAATTGCGCAACCGGCAGGCGCACCGCAACGCATTGAGAGCAGTCTTCGCAACGGGGAGCGTAAACGTCATCGCCGCTACGCCTGAAGCCATAGGCGATAAGTTGCGAGTAAATCGTGGTGTCGATCTCGAATGAAGGGTTCACAAACGCGGTTTGCGCTTGTTCGCCATCCAGGTAGCTGCAAGGGTGCGGGGCGGTAAGCAGTAAAGGAATAGAGGCCATAAGAGTTGCTGTTGTAAATTCAAGTTGCATGATGCCTTATTTACTACGCTTGCCCAAATCTATCATGTTTCGTCTCGTTAAAAAATAAACGGCCGCGTTCATTTTCATATCGGGCTTTCCTGTTCGAGACACCCTTCGGGTAAATGCAAATCTGTTCCAGACAGATTTGTCATGTCCGCGATAATATTTCTTCAAGCCGCTAAACCCTTTATAATAGTCCACTTATACAAGGACTATAGGGCATGCACCCATTCTATGACTAATTTGAATAACGCGCTTTCGACACGATTGGATCAACTGAACGCAACCGGCCATCAGCAGCTGCTTTGCGGTGGACTTAAAGGGATAGAAAAAGAAAGCCTGCGCATATCCAAAGACGGATTCATCGCCCAAACACCGCATCCCAAAGCATTAGGCGCAGCGTTGACCCATCCGTACATCACCACGGATTATTCTGAGGCGCTGATCGAATTGATTACCCCGCCGTTTGCCGATGTCAAAGACTCGCTGGACTATTTGCGCAATATCCACCAGTTTGTTTACGAGCATCTGGACAATGAAATTCTACTGGGCGCAAGTATGCCTTGCGGCATTAACGGCGATGAAAGCATCCCCATCGCCGAATACGGCTCGTCCAACGTAGGTAAGATGAAGCATGTTTACCGGCATGGCTTATGGCACCGTTACGGCAGGACCATGCAGTCGATAGCCGGTATTCATTTTAATTATTCGGTGCCTGAAGCTTTGTGGCCTATTTTGCATCAAGCAGAAAATAGCCCGCTGGATCAGGAAGCCTTTAAAGACGATGCCTACTTCGGTTTGATCAGGAATTTTCAACGCATGGGCTGGTTGATTTTGTACCTGTTCGGCGCGTCACCGGCTATCTGCAAAACCTTCTTCAACAGCCGTCCGGCGTTGATGGCGCAGTTTGAAGAATTCGACAACGGTACGCTGTACCATCCTTATGCGACATCGTTACGGATGAGCGACATCGGCTACAAGAGCAAAAACCAGGCTGGCTTGAAAATCGATTACAACTCGATAGACGGCTATGTCGCAAGCTTGAGCGCGGCCATTAGTACGCCTTATCCCGAGTACGAAAAAATCGGTACGGTGGTCGACGGCCAATACCGGCAATTGAACAGCAATATCTTGCAGATTGAAAACGAGTTTTACAGCACCATGCGGCCTAAACAGATTGCCCGATCAGGCGAAAAGCCGACCATGGCGTTAAAGCGTCGCGGGGTGCGTTACATAGAAATGCGCTCGCTGGATCTGGACTTGTTTAACCCAATCGGCATCGACGAAGGCAAAGCCCGTTTTATCGAGGCGCTGCTGTTGACTTGCCTGATGCAGGACAGCCCGAAAACCTCAGATCAGGAGCATCAGGTTAACAACGCCAATCAACTGGCGGTTGCCAATTTCGGCAGGAAGCCGGGTCTGGAGCTTGATAAAGGTCAACAAAAAATCCCGTTACGGAATTGGGCGGCTGAAATTCTTGGTTCCATGCAGCCGGTATGCGCGATTCTGGATCAGGACGATGCGGCTAAACCCTACAGCGCCGCGTTGGCAAAGCAGCAGTCGGTAGTCGAAAATCCCGACTTGACCGCATCGGCACGCATGTTGGAGCAGATGACTCAGCTGCGGCAGCCATATGCCCGTTTCGCATTAAATGCCTCGGCTGAACATGAGCAGTATTTTAAGCGCAATAAATTGGATGAGGCCAACACGCAGCAGTTTATCGAAATGGCCGCCGCCTCTCTTGCCAAGCAGCAGGAAATCGAAAGCAAAGAGCAAATCCCTTTTGACGATTTTTTACAGCAGTATTTTTCACAAAGCTAAATTTTACCCAATGACTACATTCGATATAGACCAACTGCAAAACGAGCTGGATCGTAAAAATCCTCGCGTGATCCTGAAAAAAGTGCTGGAGCTGTTCGATAATATTGCGATCTCTTTCAGCGGCGCGGAAGACGTGGTGCTGATCGACATGGCAGTGGCTATCAGGAAAGACATACAGGTTTTTTCTCTGGATACCGGGCGCCTGCATCCTGAAACCTACCGGTTTATCGAAAAAGTCAGGAAGCATTACCAAATCGACATCGAGTTATTGACGCCAGACCGGGAGGTTTTGGATGCTTTCGTCAAACGCAAAGGCCTGTTCAGTTTTTATGAAGACGGCCACCAGGAATGCTGCGGTATCCGTAAGGTTGAGCCGTTAAAACGCAAATTGGCCCATGTCGACGCCTGGATTACCGGGCAACGCAAAGACCAAAGCCTGGATACCCGGCAAGACATTCCTGAAGTGCAGATAGACACGGCATTTTCCACCGAAGAGCACCAGTTGGTTAAATTCAACCCCTTGCTGAACTGGAGTTCGGCGCAGGTTTGGGATTATATCGAAGCCTATCAGGTTCCCTTTAACGAGCTGCATGAAAAAGGCTACATCAGCATAGGTTGTGAGCCCTGCACCCGTGCCGTGCTGCCTAACCAGCACGAAAGGGCAGGGCGCTGGTGGTGGGAAGAGGGGACAAAAAAAGAATGCGGCTTGCACGCCGGTAATCTGAAAAAGTAATTGTTTTCTTGACTAGTGAGATGCTTCCGCTGGTCGTCATACTGGCATGGATGCCAGTATCCAGCCATATGGATGTGAGTGCATGATTCGGCATGGTGTTTAAATTGAGCGCATGGTGCTTTGGAAAATTTCGGCAACTGCCGGAATAACGGAGTTTTTGCGTTGGTTGAAGCATCTTGTTAAGCGGGATGTTTTTTTAATATTAACGCCGTCTTTTTAACGCCCAATAAAAAATCAACGTCCCAAACGCGGCGGTCAGGTGCTTTAGCGAGTGTCCGCTGAGCAAGCCGAAAACGCTGTATAGTCCGGCATCGAACAGCTCCATCAGTTTCGATGCCGTATAAGCGCCGACGATGCCCCAAATATATCTGTCGTGATTCAACTTCGACTCAAACAGCCACAAGATCAGCGGTATCAGTAAAACCGGTAAAAACTGCACCAGCGCGTAAGGGCGTAAATCGCCGTGACCGGCCTGTTCCGTCAGATACCAGTAAATCACTGAAGCCGCGCCAAATAGCAGCAATGGGGCGAATAGCTTACCGGCCAGCCGGGCCGAAATATATTCCCCGACAATGGCGCTGAACAACGCCATAAATGCAATCGTCATCGGCAGGCGATCCCAAAGCAGGGTCTGGTTGCCGGGCTGGTAATGGTAGTACATAGAACCGAAACCGGTTAAAAACACCCCGATAAAAAATGTCAAATACATCGGTCGCAATTCGGCCAATCCGCCGGTTGCCTGATGCAATGCGACCAGCCGCATGCCCATGACGCCGATAATCACGAACGGTATATTGGATAGCACGTTGAAAAAATTAGCGATGCCGAACATGCGGCGCTGGTCGGCGAACTGATGGTAGCCCGGCTGCTGGGCAATCGGATCGATGCTGAAAACTGCGATCATGACGACAACAATAATCGCCAGCATGACCTTCAGGCGGTTATCGGTAGGCATAAAAGTCATGGGATGAGTGGAAGCCAAAGATGCTTAATTTAATAGAACAGTTGCCGTCGTCTAAGTCCTATGGTTTTTAGTTATCCCGGTAGCCCGTTATTTTGGTATATTCTCAGGCAAGTCGTGTGGGTTGTCTAAAAGGACAGTTAACTTGCGCACCCGCAGGTAATTAATAACAAACTTACTTTAGGATGGAGATAGTATGTCAGCAATATTTTATGTTTTAACCGTTATTTATGTCATTTATGTCGTTTATACCGTCATAACGGATCAGAAAAAAGGTACGTAATTTTCCTTGTTCACAAGCATCGCATTTCCTTTTTCCACAATCAATACTCTTTCTGTTCCGGGCTTTCGGCCTTGAACAGCTCGGAGATAAGCTCGATTTCAGCCGCGAATTGAGGTATCACGGGGATTGTCCAGGCTTTGCCTGCGATGCGGGATAGTATGTTACTCAACCAGATCCGGTTCGATTGCGCTTGTTGAATGATTAATTGATACGATCCGTGATCGCTGACAATGGCAAAATCTTCCAGCCAAACATCAATCGTTTCAACTTCACCGACAAGCTGTATTTGAACGTATGCTTTTCGTGTATCGAGGTCAAAACTAAAAGCTGTTAATTCTGCAATGCCCTTAAGTATTATATTTGCCACCCATATGATCATTATATTGGGTGTGCATTTTATGGCCATTTTTATTAAACCGGTTTTAAAGCTCATTTTTATCCTTATATCAGTTAAGTTTTAATTTTTAATCGTTCTTTGCTTTGGTCGTTAAGCACAAAACGACAAATGCTACCAAACTCCACGGCTTAATCCTATTTTGTTAGCAAAATTCGTTAGAGTCGCGTGGTGCGTTCTTAGTTCTTCATCATCCCCAAAACCATCGCAATATGCGCGAGTTCGGCGACGCTTGATACTTTAAGTTTGCTTCTGATTTGCGTGCCGTAGTTGGCGACGGTTTTATAGCCCAGGCACAGTTCCTCGGCGATTTTGTGGGCGGTCAGTCCTTTTGCCAGCAGCAAAAATACGTCGAATTCCCTGGCAGACAGGCTGTCTACAATGGTTTGGTAATCGGTCTCGCTGTTTGGCATGGGCAGGTTTTTCATCAAGCCCTGTTCGATATAAATCTCGCCTAGCGCTATTTTCTGTATTGCGGTGACCAGGATTTCAGGGGCGCTGTTTTTGGTGATGTAGCCTTTCGCACCGGCCTTCATGGCCCTATCGACGTAAACCATTTCGTCGTGAACGCTAAATACCAGTATCTTGGCGCTGCTGTCGCGGTTGCAGATACGGCGGATGCTTTCCAGTCCGCCGATGCCGGGCATGGATAAATCCAGCACCATCACATCCGGTTGTTGTTCCAGATACAGCTGGCAGGCCGCCTCGCCCCGGTCGGCTTCGGCGATGACGTCAATATCGGCTTCGGTCGACAGCAACATCCTGAAGCCAGCTCGTACCACGGCATGGTCGTCAACCAGGATGACTTTGATCTTGTCTTTCATGGCAACGGAATGGTTGCGATGATGCTCATGCCTTGTTGCGGCTGAGTTTGTATCGTGAACTCGCCGCCCAGGCTGTTGATTCTTTCCTTCATGCCCAACAAGCCGAAGCCGGTTTTAACCTGGTCGACTGCGCAGCCTAGGCCGTCGTCGGTCACCTGTAGCCGCAGCGCCTTTTGATGGTCTATTTCCAGGCTGATCGTAGCTTGGCTGGCCTGCGCATGACGGACAATATTGGTCAGGCATTCCTGCACGATCCTGAATATCTGGATGGTAATGTTTTGCTCCAGGCTATCCACTTCGTCAGGGCAGTCGATAGTGAGTTTCAGCTCGGGGTTCCTGAGCGACCAATGGTTTAACAGGTCTTCCATCGTGGCTTTTAGCCCCAGTTCGGTTAACACCAGCGGGTGCAGCTGGTGCATCATCGAGCGCACCACGGTCATTAAATGATCGCAGATGTCGATGATGGCATCAGTAGGTCTCGTTCCCATAGCTCCGGCTTGGGAACGCCCGGCTGTCACCGCCATGACTTTAATCGCGGTCAGCGACTGCCCCAGTTCATCATGCAGCTCCTGCGACAGCCGTTGCCGTTCTTCTTCCTGTATCGCCAGCGTATGTTGGGTTAACGCCCGGTTTTCCTGTTGGCTGGCATTGAGTTCGCCGGTCATGTGATTGATGGCCTTGGCGATGCTGTCATATTCCTGGATCGAAAAATCGGGCAGTTTTTGCCGGTACTGTCCGGTTTCAATGACTTTCAGCGCATCGACGATGACGGCAATGGATTTGAGTGCTTTGTTGAAAGCCAGGTTGACGGCCAGGAAGGTAAACAGGGTTAAGAGAAAAATCGAGCTGAAAAAGCCGAGGCTTTCTTGCCAAACTTCGGTGATCTCGTCCAACGGGTTGGCCTGAATAAGCAGGGTGATTTGCTCGCCGGTGAAGCGGGTGATTTGATGCTCCACCTTTGGGTAGTCAGCGCCAACCAGATTGATAAACCATTGCGGCGGCTGTTCGTCATTATTGGTTTGCGGGTTTTTATGGGCAAAGCCGATGGTGCGCCCCGAAGGTTCTTTCAGTTGAATGCTCAAGTGCCGGGTTTGGTTCAGCGAATTAAACATCGGCAGCCACTCGGTTTCATTAAACGGCGTTTGCGAGGCTTGCGAAAAACCGAAAGTGATCAGCTGCACGGCCAGATTGATCGATGAATCGATCTCTTTGTTCACCGCATCGCGTGCCTGCCAGATCGCTATCGAGCTGCCCAGCAGCAGAATACACAGGGAGGAGAACAGTATTCTTAGGTTGATTTGGTAGCGTAAGCTCATAGGAGGAACATTTCGGCAAAGTGCGATATTATTCATTCATAAAGGTTTATTCGCTATAGGAAAAAATCTTTTTTTACGGTTAGGCTGTTTTTGACTTCGTTGTCATACAGGTTTTTCTGATTAGCGAGGAACTTCAGCTAGCAACGTCATGCCGGCAGGGACAGATATTTGCTCCTGCAATATCTGCATTCCCCACATCCCTGTGGGTTATGCCGGTATCCAGTGCCATGGATGGTAACTTGGCAACGATGCAAGCGCTTGATCGAGGCGTGTTTGCCAATTAGCAGCTTCACATCCATGTGGCTGGATTCTGGCATCCCTGCCAGAATGACGGTGTTCCGCAGATACTTGTGTATAACGACGAGCGTAGCATATGGGGACGAAGTGAGCTTCATCATACGCATCAATCCGACGCGTTCCCGCAAATGTGGTTTAATTACGCAAATTAAATTTGCCCAGAGAAAGAGATGTTAAAGAAATATAGCGCGGCGCTGCTGTTCACGTTGGTTTTCGGGATCGCGCAGGTTTATGCCGATGGGACTAAGGCCGCGATTGCCAGCGCCCATCCTTTGGCGACGGCGGCCGGTTTTGAAATCATGGACAAAGGCGGCAATGTGTTCGATGCGACCGTGGCGGTTAGCGCAACATTGGCGGTTGTCGAACCCTCGGGTTCCGGGCTGGGCGGTGGCGGTTACTGGCTGCTGCACCGGGAGCAGGACGGTTTTGAAACGATGATCGACGGGCGCGAGAAAGCGCCGTTAGCGGCTCATCAGGCGATGTTTCTGGATAAGTCGGGCAAAGTGATCCCCCGATTATCGCTTGATGGCGCGTTGGCTGCGGCCATCCCCGGACTGCCTGCGGCGCTGGCGCATCTGTCGGAAAAATACGGACGCTTGCCGCTGGCGGAAAGCCTGCAACCTGCGATCAGGGCGGCGGAGACAGGTTTTGCCATTGGCGAAAAATACCGGAAGCTGCTTAAGTTCAGGGCTGAGCTGATAAAAAAGCACCCATCGACGGCACAGATATTCCTAAGCGGGGGCAAGATCCCCGAGAATTACTCAATACTCCGGCAGCCGGATTTGGCCGATACCTTAAAGCAATTGGCAGGCTCAGGCCGGGATGGATTCTACGGCGGCGAGATAGCCGACAAGCTGGTGGCAGGCGTCAACAAGGCGGGCGGCATCTGGACCAAGCAGGATCTGGCGGATTATCAGGTTGTTGAGCGGGAGCCGGTAACAGGCAATTACCGCGGCATAAAAATCACCAGCGCCGCGCCGTCGTCCTCCGGCGGCATCGTATTGATCGAAGCGCTGAATATTCTGTCTGGCTATGATCTGAAACAGGCCGATGAACTGACCCGAAAGCATCTGATTACCGAAGCTCTGCGCCGTGCTTATCACGACCGGGCTTTATATATGGGCGATTCGGATTTTATCGGGATGCCGGTTAAGCGGTTGTTGAATGAAGATTACGCGGCCGGATTGCGCAGCAGTCTGCGCCCGGACAAGGCGCTTCCCAGCGCGATGTTGTCGGGCGAAATCGGGCCGCAGCCCGAGGGCGTCAACACCACGCATTTTTCGATTATTGACGAACAGGGCAACCGGGTTGCCGCAACGCTAAGCGTCAATTTTCCGTTTGGTGCGGGCTTGGTGGCGGATGGAACCGGTGTGCTGCTGAACGATCAAATGGATGATTTTGCCAGCCTGCCGGGCGCGATGAACGGCTACGGGTTGGTAGGCGGCATCGCCAATGCAATCGCGCCGGGCAAGCGCATGTTGTCCAGCATGACGCCCACTTTCCTTGACGACGGCAAAAACGTTGCGGTATTGGGAACGCCCGGCGGCAGCCGGATCACGTCGATGGTGCTGCTGGCCGCGCTGGATTTTGCCCAAGGCCACGGGCCGGATTCATGGGTGCAAGTGCCGCGTTTCTATCATCAGTTTATGCCCGATGTGTTGGAATATGAAAAAGGCGCGCTGACTGCGGATGAGCTTACCGGTCTTGCCGCAATGGGACATCAGCTGAAAGAGGCGCGTTACAATTATGGCGATATGCAGGCGGTGCAGTGGGATAAAACCACCCATCAATTGTTTGCGGCCAGTGATCGGCGTGGCGAGGGCAGGGCTGTTGTTGGGCAATAGGTTACTTAGTCTGGGTGGGCGATTGAAGTCGCCCCCCCCCACAGCAGCAGTCATTTTGTTTGATCGTTAAGATAATGGCAGCGATGTGCCATGTAGTAATTAGAAAAGTCGTAGGGGCGACCGGCAGGTCGCCCTTGTGATGTAGGCCAAATGCCCAATCCAGTAGGATTATGAGTTGAATACCGACACTATCCAAATATGGCACGGCACGATTGCCGCCGAGGACGCCGATTACCCAAACTACTGGCGCGTTCTCGATGCCGACGAGCAAGCCCGTGCCGGAAAATTTAAAAACGATGTGCTGCGCAATCGCTACGTCGAAGCGCATGGACGATTAAGGAAAGTATTGGCGCGGATACTCAACGAACCGCCGGAAAAGATCAACATAAAAACCGCTGAACATGGCAAGCCCTATCTCGCCGATGTGCCTGAGCTGGCGTTCAATCTGTCCCATTCCGCAAATGCCATGGTGATCGCCATAGGTCGAAACTGTCGGTTGGGTGTGGATATTGAGTTTTGTAAACCGAGAATCAGCTTTGCCGGGCTGGTTGACAAATGTTTTGCCGATGAAGAAATCGCCTATTGGAACAGGCTGCCTGAGGCACAACAAATACTTGAGTTTTATCGCTACTGGACGCGCAAAGAAGCCTTCGTTAAAGCCACAGGACACGGTATCAGTTTAGGCTTGAATCTTTGTGTTGTTAATCCTGAAAATCCGACTGAATTTTTAAGGGTTCCAGCTGAGTGCGGCCAAGCTTCAATCTGGCACGTACAGGATTTAGAGTTAGGGCAGGGCGTTTGCAGTGCAGTAGTGGCGGACAAGGATATCGTTGGGGTTAGTCTTATGGCTTTGGAATCATGGGCTTGAAATATCTGGAATCTTTGTATTAGAGCAGGCAAACAGTTTTCTCGTTTAACCTGCCTCTAAATTGCGACGTGGTAAAACCACTTCAATCCCTCATTGCGCCTTATGCCCTCTTTAATTCTGCAAAGAATGGGCTACTCCTGTTGTTAATTCAGCGAACAGGAAATGAAGAAAGCCCATCGCAACAATTCGCCATTGGCGCTGATGTTTCTCGATCTTGACGAATTCAAGGCTGTCAATGATACGCTGGGGCATGATATGGGCGATGTTTTGCCTAAGGAGGTTACGCAACGGATATGTGCTTGCGTGCGTGAAGCCGACACCGTGGCGCGTTTGGGAGGGGACGAGTTTACCGTTATATTGGCCGATCTGGACGAGCGGTACCAAAACGTTGAACTGGTTGCCGAGGCTATTTTGCGCAAACTCGTCGAACCTTTCTCTTTGGCTGATAACGTTGTTCATATATCAGCCAGCATCGGCATTACCTTTTACCCCGAGGATGCCGTCACTTTTGACGAATTGCTGAAAAATGCCGATCAAGCGATGTATGCCGCTAAAGATCAAGGCCGTAACCGTTACCATTATTTCACCCCTGTCATGCAGGAGGCTGTTCAGAAACGGATGCGGATCGCCAATGATTTGCGCGTGGCATTGGCCGACAACCAGTTCCAGTTGTATTATCAGCCTATCGTGGAGCTGGCAACCGGCGCTATCCGTAAGGCGGAAGCGCTGATCCGCTGGCAGCACCCGGAATATGGCCTTATCAGCCCGGCGGCCTTTATTCCGATCGCCGAAGAAACCGGCATGATCGTCGAAATCGGCGACTGGGTATTTCGGACGGCAGTTAATCGGGTCGCGCACTGGCGTGCGGCGTATTGCGCCGATTTTCAAGTCAGCATCAATAAATCCCCCGTGCAATTTGCAGGCAGGGGCGTGTCGCATGACATCTGGCTGAACCAGCTCACTGAATTGGGGTTGCCTGGGGAGAGCGTCGTTATAGAAATTACCGAGGGTTTATTGCTGGACGCCAGCAACTCCACGAAAGACAAACTGTTGATTTTTCGCGATGCGGGCATACAAGTGGCCATTGATGATTTCGGTACCGGCTATTCGTGCCTGACTTATCTGCAAAAACTCGACATCGATTACCTCAAGATTGACCAGGCATTTGTTTTCAATTTGACGCCCGCTTCTAAAAACATGGCGCTATGCACGGCCATTATCGTTATGGCGCACGAACTCGGACTGAAAGTTATTGCAGAAGGGATAGAAACAAATGAGCAGTACGAATTATTGGCCGCTGCAGGCTGCGATTATGGACAAGGATATTTTTACTCCAGGCCAGTAGCGACTGAAGAGTTTGAGGAACTGTTGAAAGGCGCCCATCCCAAGTTTGCCCTCTGATCTGTCAACATTGCCGCCCTCAATACCTGCTTGATATAGCGGTGTTGCCATGATGGCAGGCAATGCTTTCCCGCATTTGGAGGCGCTTGATGATTCAAGCGTCTCCATCCACTTTTATCGGATAAGGTTATTCAAGCTCTTCCAACTGCACTCTGCGGTTGTTGGCGCGACCTGCTTCAGTATCATTGGTGTCGATAGGTCGGGTTAAGCCGTAGCCTCGGGCAGTCAATGTTCCCTTTGCATGGGCCCGGCTTAAGTAGCCTTTGACGGCCTGTGCGCGGCGCTCGGATAATCTTTGGTTGTAAGCCGCCGTGCCGGTGCTGCTGGTGTGGCCTTGCACCTCAATACGTACGCCGGGATTGTGGTTGATGACCATAACGGCATTATCGAGTTCTTCATAATAGACGGGCTTAATGTCGCTTTTATCGTTGTCGAATTTCACATCGACAATCCAGCAGCCGAATTGGTTAACGTGAGCGCCTTTTGGGGTGATTGGGCATTTATCGATGCAATTGTTGATGCCGTCGCCATCGTCATCTTGGGTTGAGCAATCGGCAACCGGCTTGCCGGGTTTTAAGAAAACGCTTTGCACGAATTTTGCCATGCTGTTGCTGGTGAAAATCTGTTCGGCAGTGACGCTAAAGCCGCAACCGGAAATGCCTGAGAGATTGTTTAATACGGTTTGGCCGGATCTTTCCTCATCATTACCTACCCAGACTGTATATACGCATAACCGGTCGCCATATTGTTTTTTAAGGGATAGCACGGAGGCGGCAGGATCGGAATTTAGTTCATGGCCGTCGCTGAGTATCAATACGGCGATGTTGCCGGTCATGGTTGATAAGTCTTCGGAGCTAGCCTCAATACCGCTAACCATCGGCGAACCGCCGCTTGCGCAGGTCAGGCTGTCCACGCCGCTACCGAAAGTTGATTTGGAGTAGGGGGTCGGCGCTTGGTTAAGCCGGGTGAAGCCCCAGTCCAGGCAGGGGCCGAAACCAAAGCTGCGGATGCTTGAAGTCAGCTTCAGGTCGGGGATGGTCAGATTGATCCGGTTCAGAATTTCTTTTTCAACGGCTAGCTTGGTAGCGGTGGGTTGGGCCGGGTAGCCTACGCCATGATAATGTTCCGCCATTGATGACGAGGAATCATTGAGTACAAAGAAATTATCTGTTTTTTGCACATATTGTCCTGAGGCAACCAAACCGGTTAGTTCATGAGGGTGAAAAGTCTCGAAAGTGCTTAAAGGTTGCGAGGCGCAACCTGATATAAGTACGCTTGTAATGGCTGTCGCGATGATAAGTGTTTTTTTCATGATGTTCTCCCGGTTATTCAGTTGGAATGCTGGATGGTTTCAGGATATAAGAAATAGGCTGTTTATATAACTAGTACAAACACTTATTGGAAAAACCAAGCCGCGATTGCAGATTAACTTTAGGATTGGGTGTGAAAAACGATGTTAAAATAGCTTTAAGGCGGCATAAAAAATTGTCGCCAAGCAAATCTCGACAGAATCATACTAACGAAATACTATCAAATGACTATAAAAACACGTTTTGCCCCGAGTCCAACCGGTTATCTGCATGTGGGCGGCGCCCGCACCGCTTTGTTTTCCTGGCTATATGCGCGCAAGCATGGCGGGAAGTTTATTTTACGGATCGAGGACACCGATCTTGAACGATCCACGCAGGAGTCGGTCGATGCGATTTTGGAAGGCATGACTTGGTTGGGGTTGGAATACGACGAAGGCCCGTTTTATCAAACCCACCATTTCGACCGCTATAAAGAAATTATCCAGCAGTTGCTCGACCAAGGCGACGCCTATTATTGCTATTGCAGCAAAGACGAGCTGGAGCAGTTGCGCACCGAGCAAATGGCGAATAAGGAAAAACCGCGCTATAACGGCAAATGCCGGGATTTGACTGGCGCGAAAGGCGACCGGGAAGCGGTGATCCGCTTTAAGAATCCCGTAGACGGCGCAGTCACCATTCCCGATCTGATTAAGGGCGACATCGTGGTTGCCAATAAAGAACTGGACGATTTGATTATCGCCCGGGGCGACGGCACGCCGACCTATAATTTGACGGTGGTGGTTGACGATATGGATATGAAAGTCACCCATGTCATTCGCGGCGATGACCATATCAACAATACGCCGAGGCAGATGAACATTCTTAAAGCCTTGGGTGCGGAACTGCCTAAATACGCGCATCTGCCGATGATACTGGGGCCGGACGGCGCGAGGTTGTCTAAACGCCACGGTGCAGTCAGCGTGATGCAGTTTCGCGATGACGGCTATTTGCCCGATGCCTTGCTGAATTATCTGGTGCGTCTGGGCTGGTCACATGGCGATCAGGAGATTTTTACGGTCGATGAAATGGTCGAGCATTTTGACTTGGAAAATGTCAATGTGTCGGCGTCGGCGTTTAACACCGAAAAGCTGTTATGGCTGAATCACCAGTACATCATGAACAGTGACCCGGCGCATGTGGCGCGCCATTTAAGCTGGCACATGGGCGAGCTGGGCATCGATCCTACCGAAGGCCCGAGTCTGGTCGAGATGGTCAAGGCGCAACGGGAACGCTGCAAGACGCTGGTTGAAATAGCCGCTGCCAGCGTTTATTTCTACAAGGATTTTGATGTGTACGATGAAAAGGCTGCTAAAAAGAATTTCACTCCCGGCTCGGATGAAGTTTTGGCCAAGCTGCACGATGAATTTGCTGCGGTCAGCGAATGGAATGGCGAAGCCTTGCACCAGATTGTAGTGAATCTTGCTGAAACCCTGGAGCTGGGTTTGGGCAAGGTGGCTCAGCCGTTGCGTGTTGCTGTTTGCGGCTCGGCGGTTTCCCCTGCAATCGATATAACCTTGTCGTTGCTGGGCAAAGAAAAAACCTTAGCCAGGATTCAGCGTGCCATAAGCCATATAAAAAATTCAAATTAGTCTTGGCCTCGATGGCTAATTGCTGTAGAATGCCGGTTCTCAGCTTAGAGGGGCCATAGCTCAGCTGGGAGAGCGCTTGCATGGCATGCAAGAGGTCAGCGGTTCGATCCCGCTTGGCTCCACCAAAAGTTGATAAACCAGTTTTAGTCCCCATCGTCTAGTGGCCTAGGACACCGCCCTTTCACGGCGGTAACGGGGGTTCGAACCCCCCTGGGGACGCCACTATACATAAGGCCTATGTCTATAGGCTTTTTTTATGACAGTTGATATTGTTGTGCAGGCTGACTAAACCAGTTTTAGTCCCCATCGTCTAGTGGCCTAGGACACCGCCCTTTCACGGCGGTAACGGGGGTTCGAACCCCCCTGGGGACGCCATTAATTGAAAGGGTTATCAGAGATGATAACCCTTTTTTTTGCCTGTCGATTTTGTTGTTAAGCGATTAGCAAGAAAGGGCGTGGAGAGTCAAGCTGGTTCGGTTTTGACTTTAGTGTCGCATATTACCGTTTTATCATCGATTGATACTCGGGCGAGTTCTGCATCAAATAAAGCGGAATAATAAAAGATTCTGCTGCTGGGTTACCTACATGAGATAGGAAAAGAAAAACTGTTGGCCACCGGTTCAATTTGAAAAATTCGGTTTGGCATGCGCGTGTTATAGTCTTTTTCTATCCCTTCGTGATTGCGTTCGCGTAATTTAAAAGAATTACAATCGGCTATTAGGTGCGTGCCAAAGGGCGTTTCAATTGCATCCTGCACCCATTTGACCGGGTAGTAACGACTTGTGCCAGGAATCTTTTTTTGAAGGGTAAAGTCTTTATCGAACAGCAACACTTCGCCTTTGCGTGAATTCGATAGCATATAGCCTGCGGAATGGGGTCGAATGTGGTGTGCGCCGTTCAAGTCTTTGATTACAATCTCATGCTTTAATGTGGCCCTGTCAATTCTGGCAACTACCCCTTGATAAAATAAAATAGTTAGAATTTTTGTCGGATCATAAGGATCGACAATGGCCGAGTTAAGATGGGTTGTTTGCAATCGGCCTGGATAATTTTTGAGCCGATGATCCTGTTGCTTATCAATGATTCGCGTACCGCCGCCATAGGCTTGATCGTAACCCTGTTCCGTGCCCCACCAAGACCAGATAAGATTGCCGTCTAAATCAAATTCCAATAACGCATCAATGCCGCTAGCTGTAACTAATAACCCTTTTTCGGTTCTATGCAGTGAGCGAACCTGAGTGAGTAACGGATTGCGTATTTCCAGATCGATCTCGCCTTTATCATTGAGCCTAACAATATGCTCATCCCCTGGCACGCCATCCTTGAAACACGGTAATCCGGTAATAAAATACAAACCTTCGCCGACAACATACTGCATGCCCAAAGGTTTGACTGGATGATAACTACCTAATGATTTAATGCCGCCCAGTTCACCATTATGTTCAAACAGTTCAATTTTTCCACCTGGCGAGCCGCTAAAAACGTCATTAGAGCGATCTGCACCTCTAAGTATTCTGTTTAATCTAAATTTTACATAGTCCCAATTAGTTTGAGGATAAGAGACAACAAATTTTATCGAATTATTCATTAAATGCTCTTTTAGGCGAGAATCGCTGATTATTCACAAATTGAATTTAGTTCAAAAGAGTGAAAAAGTAGCGCGGTGCTCAGTATCAATTTAATGCGGGTCAATTGTCGGGAAAAACGAGCATTCTAACTTAAGTTTATCAGGATAGTGAAATCAACTAATTCAATCAATAGGTGTCATTGCCTATCGGGTGCGCCCACTATTGAAATGAATTCCTTTCATCGCAAAGCCCTGGAGATTATTTTAGCGGTTATTTTGGGCTACAATGCGTAACCCGGTTTGAGAGCAGACATAATGAAAATACGAATGAAGAAAAGCTGCGTTTATTGCCTGATTAGCCTTGCGCTGCTTAGTTGTACAGCGGCAGACAGCGTCAAGCCTGTGGCTGCTAAAGTCAAAAACGTGATCATGATTATCGGCGATGGCATGGGGCCGCAGCAGGTGGGCTTATTGTTGTCGTATGCCAGACAGGCCCCGCATAGCGTTATCGCTAGCCGCACCACCGCGTTAGACCGGATGATGGAGCAGGGCCGATTGGGTATCTCGATGACCTACACCGCCGACACGCTGGTAACCGATTCAGCGGCATCGGCAACGCAGCTGGCGACGGGGAAATTTGCCGGTGCGGAAATGATAGGTTTGGATAAAGACGGCAATCCTCAGGAAAATATTATCGAAAAAGCTCGGCTCATGGGTAAAGCGACCGGTTTGGTTTCGGATACGCGCATTACCCATGCAACCCCTGCCGCTTTCGCCGCACACCAGACACACCGCAGCCAAGAAAACACCATCCCGGAAGATTTACTGGCAACCGGAGCGGATGTCATGTTTTCGGGTGGTTTAAGTTTTTGGCTGCCAGAGCAGGCCAATGACAAAAAATCCGCGCTGCACCAGCAATTGGCGCAGATGACAGGCAACAGTATCGAGATCAAATCATCGCGCAAAGATGCCAAAAACTTGTTAACTATTGCACAGCAACAAGGCTACACGCTGGCGTTCAATAAGGCGCAGTTGCAACAGGCTACCGGCAAAACGTTGGGCTTGTTTGCCGCGTCCGGCATGGCAAACGGCATTGTCGAAACTCAAAATCGTGGTGACGCTTTGCATACCGAGCCGACTTTAAAGGAAATGTCACTGCAAGCCCTGAAGATTCTAAGTCGCAACGAACAGGGCTTTTTCCTGATGATCGAATCGGGGCAAATCGATTGGGCCGCGCATCGCAATGACACCGGCCTGTTGTTGCATGAAATGCTGCGCTTTAACGACACCTTGAATGCAGTGCTGGACTGGGCGGAAAACCGGCAGGACACGCTGATCATAGTCACCGCCGACCATGAAACCGGCGGTTTCGGCTTTAGTTATTCCGGCGTAGACATCCCCAAACCGCACACTCTGCCGGGAGCTGCATTTGCAGGCGGAACCTTGTTTCAGCCTAACTTTAATTTCGGCAATCCTGATGTATTGGACAAAATTTACGCGCAACAACTGAGCTATCACGATATTTTCATCCAGTTTGACAAGTTGCCTAAAGACCAGCAAACGCCGATAAAACTGACCGAACTGGTTAATCGCTACACGGAATTTAAGATCACTGAAGCGCAAGCGGTAAAAATCCTGGCAACCGAAGCTAATCCGTTGTATCGGGCAGGGCATATGTCGCTGGGTGAGAAAACAGTACCAAAAATGGAAGTCAACGGCGCGTTCTTCGTTTATCAAAAAGAGAATCGCGAAAACCTGCTGGCGCAGGCCGTCTCCGTCAGCCAGCAGGTAGTCTGGGCGACCGGAACCCATACCAGCACCCCGGTGTTCGTTTTTGTAAAGGGCGAGGAGCAAACTATGCAGCCTTTCGCCAAAATCCTGCATCACACCCAGCTGGGCCGGTTGACGATTGATGCGTTGAATTAAACAGTCCGCTTAGCAAGATGCCTGAGATAATGAGATAGCTCAAAAAAACACGTCATTCTGGCATAGATGCCGGATCCGTTAGAGCGCGAAGCGAATCCAGAGCCATGGACGGTTGCAAATACCTCTTAGGCATCTCATGCATTCACATCCATGTGACTGGATACTGGCATCCATGCCAGTATGACGGTGCTGGCTGAGGCATCTTGATAATCTGGTTAAATGATCATGTCATCAAATCTTAACGTGGCTAACTCAGAATACCCCTTGAATCATTTGACAAGGGTTAGTTGCCATGAACAAATTCATACTGAATAATCTCAACGTAATGACCGCATCATTGGCTATGTCTGTTTTGGCTTTAGTTGTAGCCTGGGGTGTTGAGCTACTGGTTAAGGAATTGTTTCGCTTGGGGTAGGGTGCGCATCGCGCACCCTTTACGAATGCCAACGACTGGGCGTAGAAAAAGAGTGCGGCGCCCCTACTGAACTCAATAGTTCAAGCCGGGTACGGACAGCGTACTCTATGACCATGGCATTATTTCAACCGGCTTAAAACCGGCAACAACTACAACCACCCCTTCCGCTTAAAAAACCAATAAGGCGCAATTCCCGACAGCAGCATTAAGCCCAGCGCACTGGGATAACCCAGCTGCAAATTGAGTTCCGGCATGTGCTGGAAATTCATGCCGTAAATGCTGGCGACCAGGGTAGGGGGCAGGAACACTACGGCGGCAATGGAAAATATTTTTATAATCTTATTTTGGGCAATGTTGATAAAGCCTTGGGTCGAGTCCATCAGGAAGTTGATTTTATCGAACAGGAATGTGGTATGCGACATCAAGGTATCCACGTCGCGCATGATCTCCCGTGCCGTTTCCTGCAACTCGGGATGGTCGCGCAAATGCCGTTGCAGAAAGGATATGGAGCGTTGCGTGTCCATCAGGCATAGCCGAACCTTACCGTTGCTGTCTTCCAGTTTGGCCAGTTGATCGATGGCATTTTCAAGGTCGGAGTCAATTTCTTCCAGTACCAGATAGCTGACGTCTTCCAGTTTGCGATGAATGTCTTCCAGCGCATCGGCGAGGTTTTCCACTTTTTGCTCGAAGATAAGCACTAACAATTCCTGCGGCGAATGCGCCGCTACTTGCCCATGCCGGGCGCGCATACGCAGCAGGCGAAAATCGGCCAACGCACCTTCGCGCAGGGTGATTAACCGGTCGTTTTGCAAGATAAAGGCGACGGTTGCAGTGCTGTGCCGTCCTTCGCTTTGAGCAAGAAACAAGGAGCGCACATGGACGCCGGTGTTGTCGGTAAAGTAACGCGCGGAGGACTCGATTTCTTCTACGTCATCCGATTCGGGCAGCGTGGTGCGCAGGAATGCTTGCAGCTGGGCGCGTTCATTATCGCTGGGATCGTGGGCGTCTATCCAGGCGGCTTGGGCGACCGCTTGCTTGAGCTGATCTTCAGGCGGTGTTTGTTCTTTGAGCCGACCTTTGTCGAAATTGAATAGTCGTAACATTAGGGAATTCCCGTTTTTTATGCATTTATTTATTTATTCAGGCAGGCTATCCGGGCGAATCAGCGTGACCAGTTTGGCGCTGCCTTCGGCCAGCTCTGTCCAGTCGCCATCAAAGGTGAGGTGGGCCAAAGCGGCGGTAGGCAGGCATTTTCCGTTGGCCGATAACGGAATCGTATGGGGGGTTAATTTTAACAGCAAGTCTTCCAAACCGGGGTTGTGGCCGACCAACAGCACGCGGCGTTGATGACCAACGGTTGTTAATAGGGCAAGCAAGGTCTGGGCGGTTGCTTCATAAATACGCGGGTCGCAGACAATAGCCGATTCGTCTATATCCAGTTGCCTGCAAACCCGCCGTGCAGTTTCCAGGGTGCGTGTTGCCGGAGAGCTGAGTATGGTGTCGGGGATCAAGCGCTGCTCATATAACCAACGTCCTATCCGTTTGGCGGCGCGGCGTCCGCGTTTTTTTAATGGACGGGAAAAGTCATCCATCTCAACCGACCAATCCGACTTGGCATGACGTAATAATAAAAGTTCGTGGGTCATAAAATAGTTTTGTCAATCAGGGTGATGTCGGACATATATAAGCCTGCAATACTATACCAGCTTATCGTTACAAACTTATTACTCTAAAGTAAAAAAATAGCTGAAAGTTAGCCAGTTTGAGTCATACGGTATTTTAGGGCTGGGCTTGATCGGTGGTACTACTTATTGATTGAAGGGGGTGACTTCTCTATGCTACAGATGGTTATGCAATATCAACAGGGTTTTAAGTTAACTAATAACAATGAGGTGAGTCATGTCTGTAAAAGAAGATTTTGAAAATTTGTTGGATAAGTTGCAAGTAGAGCGCGATGAAATTAATTTAAAAATGCATCTGGCTTCGATGGAAGCTAAGCAGGAATTTGAGGACGCCGAAAAACAATGGCACCGTTTAAAAATCAAAGCCGCTGAAATAGCGGATGAGTCGGTGGATACCTCCGAGGACTTTATTGCCAAGGCCAAGATAGTCGGTGAAGAACTTAAAGATGCTTACTACCGCATTGGCAAACGCTTGGCCGATTAAGTTTTTACGAGGGTAATAATCAAGGCTATGGAGAATTCCTGTTAATATGTCCTAAAATCGGCAAGGAGAATAGCATGGGTTTTTCACGTCAGACTATCCGGCCTGACGCCCGTCGGGTTAATGCAAATCTGTTTCAGACAGATTTGTCGCGTTGGGCGCTACTGGCTACTATCGCCGCCTTGATTGCGGCTTTTTTTATCTTTGATCTGCAACAGTATTTAACGCTGGAAACACTCAAGGCGCAGCAGGCGGCTATTGATATTTATCGCAGCAATCACCCCCTTTTGGCGGTTGCAATCTATGCGTTGATTTATATAGCGGTGACTGCTTTGTCATTGCCGGGCGCGACAATTTTGACCCTGGCCGGTGGTGCTGTGTTCGGTTTGTTTTGGGGGGTGCTGATCGTATCCTTTGCCTCTACGATTGGCGCAACGCTGGCTTTTTTGTCGGCGCGTTTTTTGTTTCGCAATGCGGTGGAGTCGCGTTTCGGCGACCGCCTGACTGTCATCAATAAAGGCATGGATCGGGACGGCGCGCTGTACCTTTTTACTTTGAGATTGGTGCCGGTTTTTCCGTTCTTCGTGATTAATCTGGTGATGGGTTTAACCAGCCTGAAGACGCAGACGTTCTATTGGGTCAGCCAGATTGGCATGTTGGCGGGCACCGTGGTTTATGTGAATGCAGGAACTCAGCTGGGCAAGCTGGAGTCCTTGTCGGGTATTTTGTCTCCCGGCTTGATCGGCTCTTTTGCTTTGCTGGGAATTTTTCCGCTGCTGGCTAATAAAGTCGTCGAAGCCATCAAGGCGAACAAGGTCTATGCACAATGGAGTAAGCCGCCGCGCTTTGATAGCAACATCGTGGTGATCGGTGCGGGCTCAGGCGGTTTGGTTACCGCGTACATCGCCGCCGCCGTCAAAGCCAAAGTCACTTTGATTGAAAAGCACAAAATGGGCGGCGATTGCCTGAACACCGGCTGCGTGCCATCCAAAGCCTTAATCCGTTCCGCCAAGTTGCTGGTACAGATGCGCCGGTGTGCCGATTTCGGCATCAAGAAAGTCGACACCAAGGTGGAATTTGCCAAGGTGATGAAGCGGGTGCAATCGGTTATTAAAACCGTCGAGCCTCATGATTCCGTGCAGCGGTACACAGACCTTGGCGTGGAGGTTGTCGAGGGTGATGCCCGGATTATTTCACCCTGGGAAGTGCAGGTGAAAACGGATGGCGAATCCCGGATCATCACTACGCGCACCATCGTTATCGCCGCCGGAGCGCGGCCATTCGTCCCGCCGATTTCCGGCATAGAGGACATCGATTATCTGACTTCCGACACGGTGTGGGATTTGCGCGAATTGCCCAAGCGGCTGGTCGTGCTCGGCGGCGGGCCTATCGGCTGCGAACTGGCGCAAAGCTTTGCCCGGTTAGGCAGCGAGGTTACCCAGGTCGAAATGTTGTCTCGATTGTTGATTCGGGAAGATGCTGAAGCCTCAGAGGCCGTGATGGCGAAGTTTCGCTTGGAAGGCGTTAATGTATTGGTCGGTCATACTGCCAAAGGTTTTATTGTCGAAAACGGCGAGAAAATTTTGCTTGCCGAGTATGACGGTAAGGAGCAGCGCATTCCTTTCGATCAGCTATTAGTGGCGATAGGCCGGGTTGCCAATATTCAGGGTTACGGCCTTGAACAGTTGGGCGTTGAAACTTCAGCTAACCGCACTATTGAAATCAATGAATTTCAGCAGACCAATTACCCGAACATTTTTGCCTGTGGCGACGTATCCGGCCCGTTCCAGTTTACCCATGTCGCAGCTCATCAGGCTTGGTATGCGGCGGTGAACGCGCTATTTGGCAGCGTTATAAAATTTCGCACCGATTATTCGACAATTCCCTGGGCGACCTTTACCGACCCTGAAGTTGCACGGGTCGGCCTGAATGAGCAGGATGCTTTAGCCAAAGGTATTGCCTATGAAGTCAGTACCTATCCTATTGATGACCTTGATCGAGCGATAGCCGACGGCGTAGCGCACGGTTTCGTCAAAGTTTTAACCGCGCCGGGAAAAGATAGGATACTCGGCGTAACCATCGTCGGCGAACAGGCCGGGGAATTGATCGCCGAATTTGTGCTGGCGATGAAATACAATATCGGCCTGAACAAGTTGTTGGGTACCATCCATATTTATCCGACCCTATCGGAAGCCAACAAATATGCGGCCGGAGTGTGGAAGCGTAACCATGCGCCGAAAGGCCTGTTGAGGTGTGTTGCCAAGTACCATGATTGGCGCAGAGGCTAAATATATCTTACGGTTTTCAAAAGCCTGATATTAATCAAGGCTACTTTTGGCTATAATCTGGGGTAACTTTTAAACCCGCGCAGTGCAACGCAAATAAAACGTAGTTTTGTTCAGCATCAGGGTCAGGTTCCAGTTAACAGGAGTAACCATTTGAACCCACAGAACAAGATTTTATTCGCAGGCGATCCGCACGGCGATTTTAAGCCGCTGATAGCGGCGGTGCTTCAATATAAACCTGAAGCCGTCGTGCTGCTTGGCGATTATGATCTGGATATGCCCCTGGAAGCCTGCTTGCAGGAAATTGTCGGCTTGACCCAAATCTGGTGGATTGCCGGAAATCATGATTTTGAAACGCCCAGCAAACATAAGCATTTGTTTGATTCGGCCTTGGCCGATAAGGGCTTACACCTAAAGGTTACTGAAATTGCGGGACTCAGGGTTGCCGGTTTAGGCGGTATTTTTTTGGGCCGGGTTTGGTACCCGCCGCAAAAACCAAAATGGCGGGACAAGCAGCATTATCTGCATAATCAGCCTGCCAACCTCAGGCATTCGGCTTTGTCGTTAAAATACAAGGCGGCGATTTGGCATGACGAGTTCGAGGCGTTAAAGGCGCTGAAAGCGGATATTCTGGTGACGCATGAAGCACCGGGATCGCACCGGCACGGCTTTGATGTGATTGGCGAACTGGCTGCCGCGATGGGGGTAAAAAATATTTTCCACGGCCATTTGCATGAAAATTATGCCGCTATTGTTAAACACAATATCAGGGTGGTCGGCGTGGCGGACAGGGAAGTAGTGGATTTGGTGGGGAATACGTTAAGTTCTATAAATTAATACAGTAGGGGCGATCCGGCAGGTCGCCCTTGTAAATCGTATGTTGTAAAAGGACGGCCTCGGCAACAGCTCCCTGCGCTGCCCTATCTCCTGCATCCGTGCAGGATCGTCCCTACTAGCCTTACGCTTGGCTACTCAAATAATCCTCATAATTACCGTTAAAATCGACAATCCCGTTCGGGGTCAGTTCGATAATCCGAGTCGCCAGCGACGACACAAATTCCCGGTCATGGCTGACGAATATCAAGGTGCCTGGATAGTTTTCCAGCGCGGTATTCAATGACTCAATCGACTCCATGTCCAAATGGTTGGTCGGTTCATCCAGCACCATGATGTTGTTCTTTTGCAGGATCAGCTTGCCGAACAGCATGCGGCCTTGCTCCCCGCCGGAGATGACTTTAACTGATTTGTTGATGTCGTCGGCGCTGAACAATAACCGCCCCAAAGTGCCGCGGATGGTTTGGTCGTCATCCGTTTCCTTGCGCCATTGCCCCATCCACTCGATCAGGGTCATGTTTTCGGCGAAGTCTTCGGCATGATCCTGGGCATAGTAGCCTACCTCCGAGTTTTCCGACCATTTGACCACGCCGGTATCCGGCTTTAAATCGCCGACCAGGGTGCGCAGCAGGGTGGACTTACCGATACCGTTAGGGCCCAAGACTGCGACGCGCTCTCCGACGGCGATCATCAGGTTCAGGTCTTTAAACAATGGTTGTTCGCTGTAGCCTTTGCTCAGTCCTTCGACTTCCAGCGCCAAGCGGTGTAATTTCTTGGTTTGGTCGAAGCGGATAAACGGGTTAACCCGGCTTGAGGGTTTAACCTCATCCAGCTTGATTTTATCCAGCTGTTTGGCGCGGGAGGTGGCCTGTTTTGCTTTAGACGCGTTCGCCGAGAAACGGCTGACGAAAGTTTGCAATTCGGCGATCTGGGCTTTTTTCTTGGCGTTTCCGGCCAGCAGGCGTTCACGCACTTCGGTTACCGCGATCATGTAGTCGTCGTAGTTGCCGGGATAAACGCGCAGCTCGCCGTAATCCATATCGGCCATGTGGGTGCAGAGGCTGTTCAAGAAGTGACGGTCATGCGAGATGATAATCATCGTGCAATTGCGCTGGTTCAGGATGTCTTCAAGCCAGCGGATGGTGTTGATGTCCAGGTTGTTGGTCGGCTCATCGAGCAGCATGATGTCGGGATTGGCGAACAAGGCCTGTGCGAGCAATACCCGCAGTTTCCAGCCGGGAGCCACGGCGCTCATCGGGCCGTTATGCTGTTCCAGCGGAATGTCCAGACCCAGTAATAACTCGCCAGCCCTGGCTTCTGCGGTATAGCCGTTGAATTCGGCGAACACAGATTCAAGCTCGGCGGCGTGCATGTAATCGTCTTCGGTAGCTTCCATGTTGGCGTAAATTGCGTCGCGCTCGGACATGGCCGCCCACATCTCGGCGTGGCCCATCAGCACCACGTCCAGCACGCGCTGGTCTTCGTAGGCGAATTGATCCTGGCGCAAGTTACCCAGGCGCTCGTTAGGGCTGATGCTGACGTTGCCCGCTGACGGTTCCAGGTCGCCGCTCAATATTTTCATGAAGGTCGATTTGCCGCAGCCGTTTGCGCCGATCAGGCCGTAACGGTTGCCGTCGCCGAATTTGACCGAGACGTTTTCAAACAGGGGCTTTGCCCCGAACTGCATGGTGATGTTAGCTGTAGAGATCAAGTTTTTGTTCCGAAGATTGAAAGTAAAAGACTGTTTTGTTGTAAAGAGATTAATTCACCACGAAGGCACGAAGAGCACGAAGTTTTAATGATATTCTTCGTGTTCTTCGTGCCTCGGCAATTGCTCCTGCATTGCTCTACCTCCTGCATCCATGCAGTCGTTCGTGGTGAAAGCTTTTAAATTAATTAAGCCAAGCCTCAGGCACTATAGTGGCTGTGTTTTGCTCGTCGCTGACCCAAATCTGTCCGTCCTGGATGCTGATTTGCAGTTGCATGGTACGCTTTACCATTGGTGCGAGCTGGTCGGTCGCTTCCTTGGGCAGGTTAATGACTGTCAGGTTTTTAAAGCGATCCAGCTTGGTTTGAATCTGGTTCCACCAGACAGTATTGCGTCCGCCGTAAGTGTAAATGATGACTTTATCGGCACGGCTGGAGGCCTTGCGGATGCGTTTTTCATCGGGCATGCCCACGTCAATCCACAGTTCAATGTCGTCGGTCAGGCTTTTTTGCCAAAGATCGGGTTCATCGTCGGTGCTCAGGCCTTTGGTGAATTGCAGGTGTTCATCGGCATTGATCGCAAAAGCCAGCAGGCGCGCCATCATCCGCTCTTCGGTCTCCGAAGGGTGCAGGGCAATGGTCAGGTGATGCGATTGGTAATAGCCTCTGTCCATGTCCGAAATCTGACAGTCGGCTTTATAGATGGTTGACTTAAGCGCCATTGAGCGGTTTTTTACGGCTTTGAAAAATAAAGGCCTATTCTAACAGATTTTAGCTTTCACGTGTTTTACAGTAGCAGTTTATCGTCGATGGCGATAAAACGGCTGGCCGCATTAATCAGTGAGGGTGCCGTCAGCGTCGGGACGCCATACACTTCTGTCGTTACGCCGTAAACGGTTCGGGCTTTGTCCAATAACAGGTCGAAGTCGCCGTCGCCGGATAACAAAATAATCACATCTGTCTTGGCGGCATAGTCGATCACATCCAGCGTGATGCCCACGTCCCAATCGCCTTTTGCGGAACCGTCGCTACGCTG
>JANYKK010000169.1 GCA_025361585.1 Methylobacter sp.
GGTAATCTCGTCCAGAACCTTAACCAGATTGCGGCACAGCTTGGTGAAAAACTCGCCGTAGCTGGTTTCCTTTCTGTCCTGCAACACGCCGTCTTCCGCATAGGCAAAAATCAGGTCGATGTCGGAAGAATAATTCAATTCGTAAGCGCCCAATTTGCCCATGCCCAACACTACGATCTGCTGCGGGCTGCCGTCGGATAACAACGGCGTTCCGCGCAGCCCGCAGGCCTCTTGGTAAAGAAAATCCAGCGCGTGTTGGATGCAGGCATCGGCCAGATGCGACAAATCGGCCAGCGTTTCGGATAATTCGGCCCAGCCTGCCAAATCCCGCCAAGCGATCCTGACCATTTCCCTGCGCCGGAAGTCGCGCAGCTTGGTCATTAACTCGGCCTGCGTCTCAACTGATGTATGCGTCAGCCCTTCGTCTGAGCTCAGGACAAGCTTTTCGGTGTAACGGGTTTCGGCATAAATAACCGACAAATCGCCGGAGTTGACCAGATCGACCAACAACTCAGGCTTGCGCGTGCAGCTTTCGGCAATAAACAGGCTGGAACACCAGACCTTGGCTATGGATGCGTTAAATTCTGGCGATGGGTTAATGTTGAGCTTAAGCTCCGCAAGCCGTTCATCTAACTTAGTCAACGAAACGATCACCCTTGCCCGTAGCTCGTCGGGCAGCGCAGCAAATTCGGGTTCGAGATTTTTGATAAAAGACATGAGGGAAGTCATTAATGAAAAAGCCCATGATAACGAAAACAGACGCGCAACGAATAGCGCTATTTGAAAACATCTTGCGATGAATGATGAAGATGAGTAGAACGAGTCTTAATAAAATGATAAAGTTTGAATAACCCTACAATACAACTTCAACCCTTTAAATGATTTAAACCTATGAAAACGTCCTTATTTACCAAAAACTTCCTTTTCGCCACGTTGACCGGCCTGCTTATCGCATTATCTGTTGCCGGGTGTTCTGATGATGAACCGAAACAGGTGGCCGCTAAACCGGCATTTAATCCCTTCGATCATTCCCACGATGTCGAAGTGACCGATATACAAAAACACAAGTTTGAGCATGATTTTGCCGACCAATGCGTAGACAGGGAATTGAAAAATTCGACCAACAAGGAATTCGACAAAGTGCGCTACGCGACGCCTTGCATGTGCATAGCCAAATTTTTGATGAAGGATTTGACCGCTGAAGAAGCTCACATGTTTATCGGCGAGCATAAAAACGCCCAATCTTTAGTGATTAAGTATGAAGCTGCGGCTTACCATTGCCTGCAAGAGAATTCACACCCCAAAGGGCCGGATTTTTCCAGGTCAGCGCAGGTTAACTGATTAGCTTGAGCCATTATATTTCCTGATTAACAGGATACTTCGGCCAATACCAAAAGCTTCGTCATTCCGGCAGGGATGCCGGAATCCAGGGCCATGGACGGTTAGCTTTTTGCCTCTCGACTTAAAGTCACATCCATGTGACTGGATACCGGCATCCTTGCCAGTATGACGGTGCTACCTGAGCTTCCTTGCTAATCGGGACAAGTGATAACCGTCTTCTCAGCCAACTCTTTTAGTATCTGCAACCCGCCTGCCAAAATCATTTCAGGATTGGGATGCTTCGATTCCTCGGCAACCTGATTTAGGCAATCCACAGCCAGCACCTCTTCATGCTCCTGAATGATTTCCAGCAGCCGGTAAGTGATCGGGGTGATTTCTATGAAATTAACCTCGTCATCGGGATTGCGGTAAACAATCAAAAACGTGGCTAGTTCCTGCGGGGCTTCAGGCAAAAAATCGGGCGATATTTTCTGGACGGGATATTGATAGGCCAGCGGCCAGGCCAAAGGCGACAAGCGGATGCGCCGATTTTGCAGATCATCCAGGTTCTGGCAATCGGCAGGCACGGTTTCCTTGGCGATAGACAAGGCCATTTCCACCCATTCATAATGCGCCAACTCCAGCATAAATGGAAAATCACCCGAACCGTCCCGCTCGTTTTGCAGATAATCCAAAAACTCTTCCGGGATTTGGGAAAAATGCGGCGATTGGCTGGCATGCTTGACGAAAAAGTCCTGCCCCAGCTCGAACCATTGCCGGTCATCCAATATGGCCCGCAACACCGGAAAATTGGCTGACAGGAAACTATCGATATTATTAAAAAACAGCTCCCGATACATCGCCATACGCTGCGGCTTTACATCCGCAGGCGGCGGATTGTTTTCGGGATCCCGGATATACGCTGCAAACTCATGCTGCTTGGCTTTAAAGTCGACGCTCATACCGGCCTCAGGCGGATTGCTGGGCATGTTGCGCTCCCCAGGCTTTTTGGATGGCGCTGATGGTGCTCACTTCCTTGATTAACTCTTCCATCGGCGGGAGATTAAAATCCCGCTCCAACAGCGTCGGAAACACGCCGTAAAGCTCATACGCCTTGCCCAGCAGCTTCCAGACCGGGTCGATCACGTCAGCGCCGTGGGTATCGACCAAGAAGTCTTCAGCCTCGACATAATGCCCCGCGATATGCGCGTAAGCGATGCGGTGCGCAGGCATGGCCTTTAAAAACGCTTCGGCATCGTAGCCGTGATTTACACTGTTTACGTAAATGTTGTTGATGTCGATCAGCACATCGCAGTCGGCTTCCTCGATCACCGCATTGAAAAAATCGATCTCGGCCATTTCCTGACCGGGTGCCGCGTAATAGGACACGTTTTCGATGGCTATCTTTTGCTCCAGAATATCCTGGACGCGCCTGATCCGTCCGGCAACGTGCGTCACCGCTTCCGAGGTAAACGGAATCGGCATCAAGTCGTATAAATGCCCGTCCTTGCTGCAATAACTTAAATGTTCGCTGTAAAACTTGATTTGATGCTCGGCCATGAACTGTTTGACTTCACGAACGAACAGCTCATCCAGCGGATCGGTGCTGCCTATCGACAGCGATAAGCCATGGCAGATGAAATCGAAGCGCTCGGTCATCGCGCGGAATTGTTTGCCGTATTTTCCGCCGATGGTGATCCAGTTTTCCGGCGCGACTTCGTAAAAGCCGACCTGTTCGGGAGGGGATTCGACAATCTGACTTAACAAAGACCGCCTAAGACCTAAACCGGCGCCGTGAACGAGATTCTGGGTTGTGTCCATAAGAACACCTTATCTGAATTTGAGATGGGAACGGAAGGGCATAACAATCATGCCCTTCCTGTGCTGAGCGGGGATAAAACTTATTTGCCTTTAGACATCGCGCCGCATGAACCTTCTTTGTCTTTCATCATCGCGCCGCAAGCCGCTTCCATACCCGGCTTCATTTTATCGCCTTGCATCATCGCGCCGCATTTATTTTCACCGCACTTGCCTTCGACAGCGGGTTTCGCTGCTGCAGTTTTTTTGTTGCCTGCACATGCGCCTTCCGCCGCCTTAGGTTTTTCCATGCCACCCATTGCTGCGCCGCATGCCATTTCAGCCGCTTTGTCGGCAGCGGCAACTTGCATGTAACCGGCAGACATTTCAGTCATGCCAAAAGGATTGGCTTCGGCATTAACCGCAGTTGCAGCAAATGTAGACAAAAAAGCAGCGCCCATTGCAGCGGCTAAAGGTGTTTTATTGATTTTTTTCATTGTGACTCCAGAGTGTTGATATAAAACATCGGGTTTCAATCCGTTCCCGGCGTTAATCCGGGAAATAAATCGACACGTAAAACGTATCGAATGCTGCTCATCATATCAAAATCAACTGAATAAAGAATGAATATCTATAATATTGTGCGGACAATAATAATGTAGGAAAACATCAGTAGATCACGCTAGCCATTCCCTGCTTCCAGGCTATCCGTCGGTTTTTTCCTTATACTCGCATAAATCTGCAATAACACAGCTTTGGCAGCGTGGTTTCCTGGCAATGCAAGTGTAACGGCCATGCAGAATCAGTAAATGGTGCGCATCTTTCTTGTGTTGTTTAGGCACCCATCTATCCAGTTTGCGCTCGACTTCCAGCACATTTTTGCCGGGCGCAATGCCGGTACGGTTGGCGACCCTAAAGATGTGCGTATCCACCGCAATGGTATGTTGCCCGAAAGCGGTGTTCAATATGACATTGGCGGTCTTTCTGCCGACGCCTGCCAGCGCCTCCAGCTCTTCCCGTGTTTGCGGCACCTCACCTTCATGTTTATCCAGCAACTGCCTGCAAAGCGTGATGATATGGGCCGCCTTGCTGTTAAACAGCCCGATGGTCTTGATGTACTCTTTCAAGCCCGCCTCGCCCAATGCCAGGATGTCAGCAGGCGTATTGGCAACTGGGAATAATCTGGCAGTCGCTTTGTTGACGCCTTTATCGGTCGCCTGCGCGGATAAAACCACCGCAATCAGTAATTCAAACGCGCTGGTGTAATACAGTTCCGTGGTCGGCTCGGGGATAGCCGCAGCCAGTCGGTCGAAGATTTCCAGGCGTTTTTTCTGGTTCATGATGATGTTTAATTAGCTTAAAATGGCTGCTATATGCTCTTGTTAGTCTGGAAACACCTATCCCTCAAGCACATACACTTATCGATTTACATCTTGATAGAAATTTTCATGAGAACCCAACAACTGACAAGTACCAATGTTGTACTCATAAGTTACCGATATCAGTTGTGGGCACTAATTATACAAAAACGCCCCGCCAGATCACCTTTTTGACCCAGCCAACGGTCGGATAACGCGCAATTTCGGTATGACACCTCCACATCGGCTTTCTGATTCAGGTACACTAAATTGTATAACTACGTACCAGCATTCCCCATAACCTAACCCCGATAAGATCACTACCTCAATGACACGTGTCACAATAACGACACACCAAACATTCCTTTGCTTTCGATTGCACCCGTACCGGCCAAACTATTTGTGTTATTAAAATAATGTCCTATTCAAACTAGTACATAAATTACAGTCATAATAAAATAAAAGACCAAGTTATAGACTAGATACACCTTCCATAAACAGAGCCGATGACCTTGTCTTGATTGAAAATCATATAAGCTCCTCTGTCTAATGTCGTAAGCTTTTCGCTGAGCAGAATCAGTTAAGATTTGGTAGGCCTGATTGATTTCAATTAGTCTTTTTTCACATAAATTATGGCTTGGTAAATTTTCGTATTTTTTGGACAGCGCTTCGTAAGCCGCACGAAGCATCTGGACGTCTACATTATCCAACACACCTAAAACATAATAAAAATCTGACTTTGCTTCATAAGTTCCCCTTTTTTGATCGTAGGCTGCCTTTAACAGGGGATCAGATAAAGTATTGTAGGCCTCATTGATTCCGACCATCATTCGATTGGCTGCTTCTTTTTCTTCCAACCTCTTATCTGGGTGATACCTATGAGCAAGTATCCTAAATGCAGCACGAATTACCACATCTTCTGCATTTTCAGCCAGCCCTAAAACACGATAATAATCTTTATTCATCAAATACCTTACTGAGAACACGCCATGAAAGCACCCACATTATTGTCTGTTGGTGCCACAGGACTGCTGAGGTTCTGAATTCTGCTGTATAAGTTTTGTGGTTTTCTTGGCTCATTTGGGATCACACTCTTTTCACAATATTTTAAATTGTGTGTTCGGTTTAGAGCAGCCACATCAGCTCGACTAGGTAAGAAATAGCCACGCAGAGTGCGCGCCACTTTGTCCAACGAATCCGGTAGTAGCATTAGAGATGGCTTCCACCGAATCCGCAAATCCTACTAGCACATGCTCACGACTCACACCACCATCCAGTTGTAGTTGCCAACCGGCAAAGCCACTGGAATCTGGTATCCGATCAAGAATATTGGCATAAAGCTGCGACACAAATTGGGAGCTGGAAAGACTCCCATACTTATTGATGAATTCGAGGGACTGGGTAAATCCCCCCGCAATCGATAGGTTGCCATTATAGTTGCCAGAAGCATCCGATAGCCCATAAACACCCAGGGCTTGAGTCGAGGCAGGCAAACCAGATGCAGTCCTGTCCCAACCAGCCAATCCACTAGAGTCGGGAGTGCGTCCCAAGGCACCTTGATACAGCAAAGCAGTCTGCTCATAGATCGAGTTTGTCGCAGCAATGGTTATAGCCTTGTCTGCGAACTGAACTTGAATAACCCCAACGACGTGGTTTGTGGAGCCGGTGGTGGCGAGATTAAAGCTGCTGTCACTGTTGGATGTTAGCGTGTAAGCCGCCGATAATTTGTTGCTCAGATTGATAACGTCTAGTCCCGCACCCGATACAGTCACATTTGTGGCAGGTGCTGTAAGCACGTTTTGTGGTGTATTTGCCGTAATGAGTGGTATGAGCGGGCTAATTAGCAAAGCATTTGCAGTCAGCGTTTGCTGGATGTCATTCCATGTATTCCCGATATCCGCCCAAGTACTGTGCGCGCCATTAATCCCAGCTGATGTAACACCAATAACATTATTGGTGCCATCATTCGCTATAAGAGGGCCGCCAGAAGAACCGGGCCCTAAAGTATCGGCTCCGGAATAGTTGTATGTTTGACTATTGTTACTGGTAACTGTGATATCTTGCCTCATTAGGCCTGTACCGGGAGTAGACACCCCAACAGTACCTGGATATCCAACCGAATATGCCGAAGTCGCTTTGTTGTAGCCGGCAGACATGCCAAACCAACCAGTATAATTACCAACAGGAACCTTAAGCCCTATAATTCCTACATCGTATGCGCTCTGCGCCAAACTTAACTGATTATCCAAAGGGCCGTTATTGCCAGAGAATACTTGATTTTGAAAAGCAGTTAATTTGAAAGCCCCATTAATACTGGAATCAACCGTATAAACAGAAGTCGTAGCTAAACCTGTTTGCGGATTGAAATTACTGCCAAACACCAGCTTGATGTCGGTAGCCCACCCCCCATCCAGTGGGCTATACAAAACATGCGTTGCTGTTAATACATCATTAACATTCACAAGGCAGCCAGAGGCCTCGGCTTTCACGCCATCAGGATACGTGACTATTATTGAACATACCGCACTGTAAGGAAAAGAAGTCGGGGTAGTTATAAGATATGACATATAAACAAATACATTAATGGGACTGTATAAGTCATCAGTTTTAGGTGCCTGCTCTAAAGCATCACTCAGCGCAAATTACAGATCATGATCAATTTCATACGCTTCTATCAAATCACCCACTACTGAAACCAAAGAATACAAAGGATGTTGAGCATTATCACGTGCAACATCCAGCAAGCTATTAAACACATCCGTGGTTTGGACATATAGGCTTCGGATTCGATATGGCTAACTGCTACAGCTGATTAAAGCGACTGCCATGCCGGAACAAGTTGATCTATATCGACGACTGGCTTCATTTCTTTCTCCAATGACTTCGATCATATTCTGCATGAGCATGACCGCCTAAACATAAATTCGTTGCTTATCATAGCGGATAACAGCAACTATCCGGTATTGGTTGCCGCCCACATCAAAAAAGGTAAAACCTCTACATAATCTGCCATATTGAATGTCTGTCTGAGTGCAGGACTTGTCGCCATTATCGCTGCGCCAAGGTCGACCAACATTAAACGTTTGAAATAAAAAAACCGCACCTCAGGCTTCAAATCCGGTTAATTTAACATAAAGAATTATGCAAGGAGAGAGGACAATCAATCGAATCTGGCCCATTGCTTAGAAATCCCGCAATGGATTTTTTGATATAGCTCTCATCGCCTTAGTGTAGCGATTTAGCTTTGGCTTGGTCTAATGTCGGCAGATGAATTAACAATTCGCGTGAGTAGGCAGAACGAGCCGTTTGGAGTATCGCCAGCTCGGCCTGAAGATTGGCAATCTTCTGGTCGGTAATCTGCATAGAGATTAGTTGTGCCTTGGCATTTTCTGAGAGCATGTCGGCATCATATTCTTTGCCGTCAATGGTAATGATTTGCATAAAAACTCCTGGTAGTTAAAAAAGACCCTTGCTTAGAATATATAGGCAAGGGACAGTGATTTCAAGGCTTTGGTGGTATATTAGCTACCAAAAACTAAGCCATCCGTGCCAGGATGCTCCTTTGCCAATAGTTCACTCAATTCTTTTGCGTAGGCAGTACGGGCAGTTTGCAGGACAGCAGCCTGAGCATTCAGCCTCTGCAACTCGCCATCCACAAACTGAATGCTTGTAATTTGTGCTTTGGCGTCGTCAGACAGTTTGTCCAGATCATATTCTTTGTTGTCAATAGTAATGGTCATTTGTTTCCTTCGTTGTTTACAATTAGTATAAATTATATCCTGCCATCAGGCTCACCTAGCAAGCTGCTAATCAACGCCAACATCAAAAACAAGCGGGCGTAAAAAAACCGCCCCAATTTCCCAAGGGCGGTTTTTTCAAGGAACAAGGGCCTGATTTCTTTATTCTCTTTGCATGTTACTTATTTGTAATTTACAGAAATTTAATCGTTGCAATCACTATCCCGCCAACAGTGAGTGTGGTTGCAAATGACCAGACCATAAAATGATCAATACGCGAAGTAAGCTGCTCAAAGCGTTTCGTCGTTTCAACTTGCATTTGCTCAAAGCGCTTATCCACCTGCTCAAAGCGCTTATCCATCTGCTTGAAACCTTCAACCATCAGCTCCCTCTGATGTTTCAACTCCTCTTCTACGCGAATGGTTCTTTCTCGCAAATCCAGCTCATAACGCACATTGGCGTTTAATGTCTCCGGCATCTCGGATAACGTTTTTTTGATGAGCAACTGAATTTGATCAATATCTTCTTGTGCTAAAGCCATTTTTAACAACCTTTTCTACCTGTTTACAGATGGTTAAAACTATACCATAAACATTCAAAGCATAAATATTGTATTTTCATAGGTAGAACTAACTTAACATAAAATCCAATTATTCGCGAAAGAATAGAAAGGTGAATATAAAATGGTCAGGCCCCTTTCTTTTTATTCAATATTCAACATCAACCGTGAAATGTCGGGCAAAGAAAAGAAGCAACCCAACGATACTTAAACAGGAAAGAACGCTTTGAGGATTAAAGTCAAAATACCACCAAGCACCAAACCTACCATCCATTTAATAACTATCAATTCGGGCTCCAGACGATTTATATCTGATCCAGCGCGCCAGGATTTTTCGCGAAAGCTAAAATGGATCCGTCCGATTTTAGCAGCGAAAAATGACCTGGCGATTAATGCCTACGGCGGCCCGCGTTCGTCCTCCGTCCGTCACGACACACAACTTCGCGTTGCTACGCTG
>JANYKK010000184.1 GCA_025361585.1 Methylobacter sp.
CCTCAACGGCTAATTGATGCACATATTCGACGATGGACAACCGACTGGGCACATCCAAACCGACGGTAGGTTCATCCAGCAACAATACCGACGGCTTGTGCAATAACGCCCGTGCAATCTCCACGCGCCGCCTGTGCCCACCATTTAACTGGCGCGCTTTCTCGAAACGCCGATCAAACATGTTTAAGCGTTCCAGCTCTTGCTGTATCCTTTGTTCAGCCTGCTTACGCCCCATGCCGTGCAAAGAGGTGTGATAGCGCAAATTTTGCAGCACCGACAAATCCATATCCAGGGTGGTTTGCTGAAAAACCACGCCCAGTCTCGCCAACGCGGGCAGCGTTTGCCGCTTAACATCAAAACCGCACAGCTCGATACGCCCGTCGCGCGTGTCGTACAACCGGGTAATCAGGGAAAATAAAGTGCTTTTGCCTGCCCCGTTGGGGCCTAACAAAATCGTGCATTCACCGGGCTTGATCTTAAAGTTGACCTGCGCCAGTGCTTTTTTGCCGCCATAGGAGAAACTCAAATCTTCGACGGATAATGCTATCGATGAGCTCATGGTTTGACCGCAACTCCCCAAGGGTAAGTCCCCACGCCGACCGACTTGGTCACGGTTTGCGTATCGAGATCAATCAACGAAATATCGTTGCTGGCGCCGTTAGTGGTATACAGCCGTTTTTGATCCGGTGAAAACGCCAGATTCCAAACCCGCTGACCTACCAACAGGTATTTTTCCACTTCAAAGGTTTGGGCGTTGATCACCGCGACCCGGTTGGCAGGCCCCAAGGCCACATAACCGCGTTTTCTATCTTTATCGATCACCACGCCGACCGGCTGAATTTTATCGGCGGTCAGGCCTTGCACATCGAACTTGATGGTTTTGACCAGCTGTTTGGTTTTAACATCCAGAATCATCAAGGTACCGGCCATTTCCGAAGTAACCCACAACTGCTGGCTGTCGGCGGTAAAGCCCAGTGCACGCGGACGCGGATCAACCAGCGTATTTTCGACGATAGCATGCGTTTTGGCATCGATCCAATGCACCATATTAGTTGTTTCTGAAGCGCTGGCTACCCAGAGTTTGTCCGGGCTGGTCGCAATACCTTCCGGCTCGACGCCGACCTTAATCTGTTTGACGACTTTTTTATGTTTAAGATCGATAACCGTTACCAAGCTGTCATCTTCATTGGATACACAAAGCCGGTCGCCCGCCGGGTTTAACGCAAAGGTTTCAGGGTCTTCGCCGGACGGCAACCTTCCGACTTCCTTGAGCGTCTCGGCATCGATAATCTTGATGGTGTCGTCATCACTGACCGCCACGTACAAAAACTTATTGTCGGGGCTGATGATAATGCCTCGGGGGCGCTGGCCGATTTCCACCGTTTTGATCAACTTACCGGCGATAGGATCGACAACCGCCAGCGCATTATCTTTTTCCAAGGTAACAAACACCGTTTCAGCCTGCGCATTTGCAACTAATGCCATCGATAAAATGGCAAAAACGACTGTGGGGGCGACTTTAGCCGCCCATTGCGCTAAAGGGCGACTAAAGTCGCCCCCGCAAGCATTCCCGGATACAAATGTATTTTTCATGATTACTTACTCCATTTACAAGTCGATTCGGGTTGATCATAACCCAAGGTATCGAGTTCTGTTTTCGGGTGCAAAAAGCCTTCAATCGGCGCGACAGCAACCAACGATCTGGGCGCTGCCAGCAAAACAGGCTGCCGCATCTGTCCATCCCAAGATCGGAACGACAAAGGATTGCCTTTATAGCCCTGCAACGCAAACTTATCGCTCAACATATAATCCTTAAGCTGCTTTACGTCGTTGGATTTGGTGCGGGTGGCCGCTTCGCCGATAGCCCTGACCGCCAGATACGCGGCATAATCCTGCTCTTCCATCCAGCGCCCGGATTGCTCCTTGAATCGGTTTTGAATCTGCACCGCGCCCCATTGCTCATGGGTTCGATGCCATGCCGTAGCAACCAGCCCCTGAGTGCCAATCACCGGCCTTGCATTCCAGGTTCTGTATTCCAAATATTCGCCGAATTGACCTTGCTCGTCGGCAACGACCAACACATCGTAATCGTCGACCTGGGTAAATACCGCCACATCCGATTGCGCCGTGCGCCGCGCATCGTAGGTATGCTCCCAGGTTTTTTCCTCGACTATTTTCATGCCGAAACGTTTTGCCGCGCGTCTAAGAGCTTCAGCAAACAAGCGATCCTCCTCGGTAACGCCGATAACCAAAAACCACTTGTTCCAGCGCTTTTTCATCATGTATTGCGCCAGCGCATCGGCGCGCATCGCCCTGTTAGGCAAAATATGCAAAACATTATTGCGGCATTGCTCGTTGCGTAAGACATCATCGACTGTCGCCACATCAAACAGCAGCTTCTGCTTCGCGGCGGGCAAATCGGCGATTTTATTAACGGCATCGGCGGGTAAGTTAACCACAACATAAGGATATTGATCGCCTATATCCTTATTAAAGGCATCGGCGACATTGCCCTCCAGCGGCACGATAAACTTTTTCAGCAAAAACTGCTGCCCGGTAAACTGGCCGGTCGTGTTGTTGTCAGCTATCGCCTGCTCTGCCCCCAAAACGCCCTTGTCTTTGACAAAAGCATCCAGATTGGACAACGGCGGCGGGACTTTTTGCTCTTGGGTCAAATACGCAATATTGATCGTCTGCTTCGCTCCAGCGTAAGCTGGATCCACGCTAAACAATTGAACGATAACTAAAAATATGAAAGTTTTCTGAAGAAGCCAGATAATTGATCGCATCATTTCCTAACACTAATAAAACGCACAGGCGCTAATTTTAACGGATTCATTAACTTTGTTTAGTTTTTCGATAAAGTTTGCTCAAACCAGCAGTTTAAATATTGAATTAATCTATTATGAAAGTTGCCTCTTCATTAACAAAGCGATTCTAAGCAGAGCCGAAGGATTCGAAGCAAATGCGTGTAAAATCAATGTGCCTTGCTTTACCAAAGTAAATTTTATTGAATTAACGACACCTGTTACAAATAGTATTGACTTCGCTGAACAAAGAGTTCAGCATCAGCACAAATAGCTTTGACTCTAGTGCTATACTTTAAATCTAAGACAAAACCATCGCCGTTTTTTACGGCTCAATTCATTAGCTAAAAGGACATAAAAATGGCCGTGACAATACCATCAGGAACTCTCAACACCCCTCCATCGCCCCTGCAAGCAAAAGCTTTGGAAGATAAGGAACCCGCTATCGAAGCCCGCCCAGATAACGACCAGAACGACAGCCAACAGGTTTCCGGCGGAACCGTAAAACTTTCCGATACCTCGGTGAAACTATCGTCATCCTCACCGGTAAAAAGCAGCGATAAATCCGCCCCATTAGAAAATAGACAACAAGCCCAAGAAGCGGCCAAGCAAATTCTCGCCGACATTCAAAGCAACCCGTCTCAAGCACAGGGCGCTCACAGCAATATAACCGAAAACTCTGTAAGGTCATTACTAGGTTAATATCGCTGTCCACTGCCAATGACAAGCTTCATATTAAGCGGCATAACCGTCTATCCGGTAAAATCATTAGCGGGCATTAGCGCAAACAGCTGGCCTGTCACTGAAAAAGGTTTTCAACACGACAGAAAATGGATGATTATCGACAAAGACCGGCAATTCCTCAGCCAGCGGAAATTGCCGCAAATGGCTTTAATTAAAACCGCGCTGACCGATCAAAACCTGATCCTGTCCGCACCGGGCATGGAAAAACTACCCCTGCCCCTGACGCCTATTGACGGACAAGTCATTAACAGCACGATCTGGCATGACCAATGCGATGCCCGTAGCGTTTCAAGCGAAGCCGACCAATGGCTCAGCGATTTTTTAAAACAAGATTGCCGACTGGTTTACCAGCCCGATGAGGTCATCCGACCGGTTGATCCCCGTTATGCCCAACCTACTGACAAGGTCGCATTTTCCGACGGATTTCCTTTCCTAATTATTTCTGAAAACTCGCTGGCTGCATTAAATCATGAAATGCAGCTGAATTTGCCGATGACCCGATTCAGACCCAATCTGGTCATTTCCGGTTGCCCCGCCTATGCCGAAGACAGCTGGCGCGAAATCAGCATAGGCGCTATCGATTTCAGGCTGCCCAAACCCTGCTCCCGGTGCACCGTTCCAACTATCGACCCTGAAACCGCGCAAACCGGCAAGGAGCCGTTGGTCACGCTCAACCGCACCCGGAAATGGCAAAACAAAGTTTATTTTGGCCAAAACGCCCTGCACAACCAATGCGGTCTATTGACTATCGGCGATGCTGTGCACATCAAATCAACCGGCGCAAAACAGCCGCCGATCTAGTCTCTCCTGGCGAACAGTCAATCGCCTTTTCTTTGAATAATATTCATGCATGCATAAAGCCCTGTTGCTAATCGTCATCCCGCTGTTGTCTTACGGCTTTTGGCTGAGCGAGGAATTTAAAGGCATTGCAGCAGGCGTCTCGATATTCCTGTTCGGCATGCTCTCCCTGGAACAAGGCTTTAAGGCCTTTACCGGCGGCGTACTGGAACGGATTCTGCAAAAAACCACCGACACCCCCTGGAAAAGTTTCGGCTTCGGCTTTATGTCCGCTACCTTGATGCAATCCAGCGGCTTGGTTTCGGTCATCACCATTTCATTCCTGAGCGCGGGTTTGCTTGATTTGGTCGCCGGTATCGGCATTATTTTCGGCTCCAATCTGGGCACGACCACCGGCGCGTGGCTGATCGCAGGGTTAGGGCTCAAAGTCAACATTGCCACCTACGCCATGCCGCTGCTGGTTTTTGGCGTCTTGTGCATATTCCAAAGCGGCAAACAGCTAAAAGGCATCGGCTATATCCTGACCGGCTTAGGTTTTTTGCTGCTCGGCATCCACTACATGAAGGAAAGCTTTGAGTACTTTGAAAGCACCATAAACTTGGCCGAATACGCAATGCCCGGCGTCAAAGGACTGTTGGTCTACACCGCTCTAGGGATCATCGCCACCATCATCATGCAATCCAGCCACGCCACCATGCTGCTAACCATTACCGCAGTTTCCGTGCATCAAATCACTTATGACAATGCGCTGGCGCTGGTGATCGGCGCCAATATCGGCACAACCGTCACCGCGATTATTGCCTCTTTCGGTGCCAATATTCAGGGCAAGCGCTTGGCGGGCGCACATCTGCTGATTAACCTGTGTACCGGCATCTTTGTACTGCTGTTTATTAAACAATTCGGCATTGCTGTTGACATCATCAGCAAAAATTTGGGCATTGCCGTCTCGGACAATGCGATGAAACTGGCAACCTTTCACAGCCTGTTTAATCTTGCCGGCATCATCCTGTTTTTCCCATTAATTAATCAGCAGGTAATGTTGCTTGAGAAAATATTCATAGAAAAACGCCCCGCGATTTTCGAACCGAAATATTTGGACATGTCCGCAATGGATTTCCCTGAAACCGTCGTAGAATCGGTCAGGCTGGAAAGCATTCATTTGTATGAAAACGCCATCCATATCATTTTGCACACCTTTGGTCTGCATAGATATGATCTTCAAAACAACGACTCACTCCAACAACTCATAGAGCAAAATAACGATCCGATTGAATATGATATAGATGCCAGCTATGAAAAGCGCATAAAAGGCCTTTACAGCGCCATCATTGCTTTTATCAGCCAAGCCGCTTTCACCTGGGAGATGACTCAGTCCGCTAAGCTTTCCTGGCTACGCGAGGCCAACAAGCATCTTGTCGAAGCCATTAAAGATACCAAACACTTGCAGAAAAACTGGGTACGGTTCAGGACGTCAAGCAATCAGAGCGTCATCAATGAATACAAAAAAATCGCCTATCAAATAGTCCTGCATATCCAGCAGGTTGAAAATTTCAGGCATGAAATTGAAGACAATGAATTACCACTATTGTCATTGGATACGTTAAAAGCGACCATTAAAAATGACGACATGCTAATGAATCGCGTCATTGAAACACTGATAAGGGAAAGGAAAATAACCCCTGAAACAGGATCTTCCTTGATTAATGACAGTTCCTATATGCGCAGCATTAAAAAAAACCTGTTAAAAGCCGCCGAAACGCTGTTCTTGCATAGCAGCACCGGCAATGCCGGAGTTGAACAGCAATTAAGCCTGAACGAAACTGAAATTAATGATGTTGTTCAAACAGTCGATACAAAATAGCATCATTTAACTGCCACCTAACCTGTCATTCCTGCCATGAAAATAGAAAAGCTGCTCCATAAATTACAGGCCTTTTTTGACACCGACAAACACAAAAAAAGACAACATATCGAGGCGTTAAAAAAAATCCTGCTTAAGCTCAAGAAAAAAGAGCGCAAAATCACTCACGCCTTACAACAGACTGACGACGATTGTTTAATAAAACATTATCAAACCGAATTGGAAATCATCAGGATTCAGCGAAGAAAAGGCATTGAAGTTTTACAGTTGCTCAAAGAACGTAAAAAACTTAACTAAACCGCCACACCCAACCCCGTTCTGTCACTGCCGATCAACCCTCGCTCCCGTCATTTATTAGCGCATGCAGGAGCCGTTTCAAATATAATATCCCTATTAAATTAGTCTAGAATTTCCACCTTTCCGCTAATCTTTTGTATTCTTGAGAGTCACATATGCAGATTGAAGTATTTTTATCCGTTTTTACCTTATTGATCCTCGCATTAAACAATGCATTATTGCCTATCAAAACAAGCCTAACGAGTAAAAATAGCTTTACTGTATTTAGTTACCGGTCTTTTAAATTGCTGAAAATAGCGCTTTGCTCAAAATATAACCCACTTCTACTCGCCCTGCTTTTTCCTTCCCTATCAATGGCTGCTGAAGAAGCTGGGGCTGTTAGTCAAACTCAACCGTTGGATTTGACTCAGCATTGGGCCGGATATTTGGCTTTGATAGTTTTTGCGCTTGCCTACATCCTTGCCATGACTGAGGAAGTGACCGAGTTAAAAAAGTCCAAGCCTATGGTATTTGCCGCAAGCCTTATCTGGATTTTCATTGCTGCCTTCTATACCAAAGACGGGCTAAGCGAACAAGCAGGCGTTGCATTCCGCGCAACCCTTGAAAGTTATGGCGAACTGTTTTTGTTCATCATGGTCTCGATGACTTACTTGAACGCCATGGAAGACCGGGGCGTGTTTGACAGTCTGCGAGTCTGGCTATTAAGCAAGAACTTCAGCTATCGGCAATTATTCTGGATTACCGGCTTTCAGGCCTTCTTCATCTCGTCCGGCTGTAACAATCTCACGACCGCCTTACTGATGGGTTCGGTTATCCTGGCCATGGGTAAAGAATGCCCCCGCTTTGTTACCTTATCCTGTATCAATGTTGTGGTAGCCTCCAATGCAGGAGGCTCATTCAGCCCCTTTGGCGACATCACCACATTGCTGGTCTGGCAAAAAGGCGTAGTGCCTTTTGCCGATTTCTTTTCCCTGTTGATTCCGGCCATCGTCAACTTCGCAATACCTGCCGCCATCATGCATTTCTTTATTCCGCAAGAAAAACCCGCAGCGGTAATGGAAGCCCAAGACATGAAACGGGGCGGCTGGATAATCATCTTTTTGTTCGCATTGACCATCATTACCTCGGCTTGCTTTGAAAACTTCCTGAGCCTGCCTCCAGCTGCCGGGATGATGATGGGCTTGACCTATTTGAAGTTTTTCAGTTATTACCTGCAAAAAACCCGCGATTCCCACTCAATATTGATACCCATGGATTTGACCGATGTCAAAATCGATCATTTTGGCCCCATGAAATACATGAACAATCCGCAAGCTGAGGTAAATCAACAACTGACGAAAGAACTGCCTTTTGATATTTTCCAAAAAGTCGCCAATCTGGAATGGGACACCTTGTTGTTTTTTTACGGTGTAATGGTGGGAGTCGGTGGCTTAAGTTTCATTGGCTATATGGAAGTAGCATCCAGTCATCTTTACGGCGGCATCGACCCCACTATAGCCAACATTTTGGTGGGCATCGCCTCAGCGTTCGTGGATAACGGCACTATTATGCTATCTGTACTGACCATGGCGCCTGATATATCTCAAGGCCAGTGGCTGCTGGTCACATTGACCGCCGGTGTCGGCGGCAGCATGCTAGCAGTAGGTTCCGCAGCTGGCGTGGGCTTAATGGGGCAAGCCAAAGGAATCTACACCTTCACCAGCCATCTAAAATGGACGCCTGTCATCATGCTGGGTTACTTCGGCAGTATAGCCACCCACTTTTTGATCAACGGGCGATATTTTTAAGATTAGCTGCGGGAGGCTTCGCTTTTACACGACGCGCTTACGTCCTTCTTCGGCGGTGTAATGCGTTTGTGTATGTACGCGGACATGAATCACCTTATTAAGGGATAGCTTAATAAGGTGATTCATGTCATCGCGTTTAACTATTGCGTAAAAACTATTTAAATCCCGTAAATCTTGCGCTTACGCCAAAATGTTGCCCTGCTCATACCCAGCGTTCGAGCGGCTTGGGTAACCTTTCCATTACTTTTCTCCAGTGCCTGACGGATTGCGGCAGATTCCTCATCTGCTGACAGCGGCATGTTTTGCATGGGCTGAGGCTCAATAATGCGCGATTCCCTGATCTCAGGAGGCAACTCAGACCAGCGTAACGTCGCCCCCCTGCCCACAGCAAATGCATATTCCACAACATTATGCAGCTCCCGAATGTTGCCCGGCCACGCATAGTCCAGCAAGGCGCGCATGGCTTGCGGGTCGATTTTTTCAATTTGCCTGAAATTGTCCGCATTATGCTGCTGGATGAAATGCCAGATCAGCAAACTTACATCTTCGCGGCGCTCCCGCAACGGGGGAATAAAAATCGGCACGACCCTGAGCCTGTACATCAGGTCTTCGCGGAATCGCCCCATTTTGACTTCCTCGCGCAACGAACGGTGAGTTGCGGCAACGATGCGCACATCGACATCTATCGAGCGGTCGCCGCCGACCGGAATAAAGTTTCTTTCCTGAATGACCCGCAGCAACTTGGCCTGCAATTCCAGCGGCAGTTCGGCCACTTCATCCAGAAATAAAGTTCCGCCATGCGCGCGCTGGAACAGACCGCTATGATCTTTGACTGCACCGGTAAACGCGCCCCGTACATGGCCGAACAACTCACTGTCCAACAAACTGCTGGACAAGGCAGCGCAATTGATCGCCAGAAAAGGCGCGTTGCGTCGGGCGCTCAGATCGTGGATGGCCTTGGCCACCAGCTCCTTGCCGGAACCACTCTCGCCTCTGACCAACACCGTCGCTTCGGTTTCTGCGGCATTTCGAATAATCTGAAACACTGCCTGCATGGCCGGTGAGCGGCTTAACAGTCCCTGAAAACTTTGATTCCCATCCAGCGTAGGCGCGTCTTTCGGTAAAGTAGTACTTACCGCCTGTTTCGACGCGGGAAGCAGCAGTCCCAAGCCACCGGCAAATAAGCCATCCTGGTTGTACAAAACCTGGGTTATTTTTTCCAGCTCAAGGTGATATTGATCTGTTTGCGATGATTTTATGAGTCGTTTTTGATAGCCGCCGCCCTCGGCAATCGCGTATTCTGGTAAACAAGTTTTGCCTGCGATATCGTCGGCCTTTAATCCCGTTAACTGCTCAGCGCCTCGACTCCAGTGAACGACCTGTTGATCCCGATCAACGATATACAGGCAGGAATCATCACAAAGGCTCAGCAATTTTAAAAACAACGGCTGTAGCGGCTGGTGTTCCAGCCAATCTGATAAGGTTTTATTAATTTGTTTCATAAATGTCTCGCTGAACCGAACAAATGTTTCACTGAAACGATATATGAGACAGGCGAAAGGTGCAAGTTAAAAGGTTCAAGGGAGGATAAACCTTGAACCTTACACCTTTTACCTTGAACCTTATTTTTTGGCACAGGTGTTGCTTTAACTAACATATATCCCATAACCCATAACCCACCGGAGAAACTTATGCTATTCAAACAATTATTCGATCAGGAAACCTGGACTTACACCTACTTGATCGCTGACCCGGCCAGCAAAGATGCGATCCTGATCGATCCGGTCAACACCCATATCGACGAGTATATTGAGCTGCTGGCGACACAAGGCCTACAACTGAAATATTCGCTGGAAACCCACGTCCATGCCGACCATATCACTGCCAGCGGCCTACTGCGCCAACGCTTGGGCGCGCAAACCGGTGTTAGCGGATTGTGCGGTGCCGAGTCGGCCGACATCCAGATCCAGGACGGCGATATTTTCAAATTCGCAGGCGACGAGCAGATCAAGGTCATTGCCACGCCGGGACATACTCGCGGCAGCATTTCCTTTTTATGGCGCGACCACCTGTTTACCGGCGACTCTTTATTGATCGGGGGCTGCGGCCGCACCGATTTCCAGGGCGGCGATGCCGGTGCGCTGTATGACTGCATCACCCAGCGTTTATTCACGCTGCCGGATGAAACGCTAGTCTACCCTGGCCACGATTATCAACAGCGCTGGGTCAGCAGCATCATGCAGGAACGCACCGCCAATCCGCGTCTGGCTGGCAAGACCCGTGAGCAGTTCATCGAGATCATGGGCAACCTGAATTTACCCAAGCCACGTTTAATCGACGAAGCCGTACCCGCCAACCGCTATTGCGGCCTGGATGAGAATGAACGTCAGGATGCGGTAGCGCTGCGAGACGAATCGCTGCCGGTTCGCGCCACAACCAAAACTGAAGACTTGGTAGCGGCGGCCAAGCAACGCATTGTTGAAATCGATGTCGCCAAAGCTAAACAACTGCTTGCACAAGGCCATATCGTGCTGATCGACACCCGCGAAGAAAGTGAATACGCCGCCGGACACATTGACGGCGCGTTATTGGTGCCGCGCGGCATGCTGGAATTCAAAATCGGCAATATGCCCGAACTGGCCGACAAATCAAAAGCCGTGCTTATCTACTGCCGCCTGGGCAACCGCTCGGCATTAGCGGCGCAGACCATGCAGCAATTAGGTTACACTAACGTGTTATCCATGGCCGGTGGGTTTGAAGCCTGGAAAAAGAGCCAAACGCCCTAAAACACCGGTTGATAAAGAGAAAATGGGTGCATGACAAAAAAATCGCGTTGCTTTACACTTTTTTGCCGTGCATCGGAATTTTCCGCTAACTAAAAACTTAAGAGGAATTTATGTCAAACCAACATCACACCTTGCTGATCATCGGGGGCGGAGCTGCAGGAGTTACCGTCGCCAACACCATGCGCCGCCAAAACGCCAAAATCGACATAGCCATCGTCGAGCCGTCCGAAGTCCATTATTACCAGCCGGGCTTCACCATAGTCGGCGGCGGCGCGTATACGTTAAAAGAAACTATTCGTAACGAAGCCGACTTGATCCACCCAACCGTCACCTGGATCAAGGACTACGCAGAAACCTTTCAGCCTAATGACAACACAGTCAGCTTGCGTTCCGGCGATACGATCAGTTACGACTATCTGGTGGTCTGTCCAGGTCTGCAACTGGATTGGGACAAGATTGAGGGGCTGAAAGATACACTGAATAAAAATAATGTATGCAGCAATTATTCCCCCGAAACGGTCGAATATACTTGGGAATGCATCCAAAATATTAAGGAAGGCACCGCGTTATTTACCCAGCCGCCGGTACCGATCAAATGCGCGGGCGCGCCACAAAAAATCATGTATCTGGCCGCAGACCGTTTCCGCAAAAGGGGTACGTTGGACAAATTCAACATTGAATTTTTGAATGCCGGGCCGGGGTTATTCGGCGTACCGTTTTTCGCCAAAGCCTTGAGCAAAGTCGTTGCCGATTACGGTATTAAAACCAATTTCAATCACAATTTGGTTGCCATTGACGGCCCGGCTAAAACCGCCACCTTTGAAGTCACCAATAGCGACGGCAACAAGCAGCGTATAACCAAAGCATTCGACATGATTCATGTTACGCCGCCGCAAAGCGCGCCGGATTTCATTAAAAAAAGCCCGCTGGCCAATGCTGCCGGCTGGGTTGATGTTAACCCTAAGTCCCTGCAACATAACCAATACAACAATATTTTCAGTCTGGGCGATGTAGCCGCGACCAGCAATGCCAAAACCGCCGCAGCGGTGCGCAAACAAGCTCCGGTCGTGGTCGACAACATTCTCAGCCTGAAAAACAGCACCGACCTCAGGGAAGGCTATGACGGTTACGGCTCCTGCCCGTTAACCACCTCGCTGGGTAAAGTGATGCTGGCCGAATTTTCCTACGACGGCAAGGTGACGCCATCCTTCCCTTTTCTGGATCCGAGAACACCCCGTGCTATCTGGTGGTGGGGCAAGATCACCGGCTTCCCGTGGCTGTATTGGCATTTGATGATCAAAGGCTATCGCATCGATATTCCTCATTTGGAATGTTACGCCAAAAAGTTTATGAAGGAAGAGTAACTTAAGCTCAAGGTACCAGACGAAAAAATCACCTTGTACCTTGCCTCGTTCCCCCACCACGTTCGTTGTTATACCCAAGTAATTTAAAGCACGTCATTCCGGCAGGGATTGCCGGAATCCAGAACACAGGGATGTGAAACTGTCATCTGACACTTCGCGTTGATCGCATGTCGCGGGGAGCCTAGTACAAACTTTCACAAGACTGAAATGACGCCCTCAAACCACCACAACTCACGATTTTTACAGTTATTCCCGATTGTAGGCTGGATAAAATTCTACACCCGCGAGGAATTCTACAGCGATCTGTTCGCCGGCATCATCACCGCTATTTTGCTGGTTCCGCAAGGCATTGCCTATGCGATATTGGCCGGACTGCCGCCACAACTCGGACTCTATTCCAGCATCCTGCCTCCAATGCTGTATGCCCTGTTCGGCACCAGCCGCACCTTGTCGGTCGGGCCGGTTTCGATTGCCGCGATCATGATTGCCAGCGCCCTGTCCGCACCGGAAATCAGCATACTGGGAAATCCTGTGCAAAGCGCGCTGATCCTGTCAGCTGAAAGCGGTATCGTCATGTTGCTGATGGCGCTGTTGCGCATGGGCGGGCTGGTGAATTTTATCAGCCATCCGGTGCTGACCGGCTTTACCAGCGGCGCTGCATTATTGATTATCGCCAGCCAGTTACCGCAGCTGTTCGGCTTGAAAACACCATCGTGCGGCTTTGATGCGGCCTGCTACAGCCATTATTTTTCGGGTCTCGTCCCGGCTACTCTTTCAATCGGCCTCTCTTCGCTGGGTGTGCTGGTGTTTTTTAGCGGGCCATTAATACATACGCTCAAGAAGATAGGGTTACAGCCATCCCTAATCACCGCCATCAGCAAATGCGCCCCCTTATTGACCATCATACTGGCAACCCTGGCAGTCGATTATTATGATTTAGCTGGGCAACAGCATGTGGCAATTGTGGGCCAAGTTCCTCCTGGCTTCCCACTGCTAAACATGGATTTTATCGCTGTTGAGAAATGGCAGTTGTTACTGCCCTACTCCGGCTTTATCGCGTTGATCGCCTATGTCGAAAGCGTCGCCATTGCCAAGGTCACCGCCAATCTCAGGGGCGAGAAAATCGCCCCCAATCAGGAATTGGTTGCACTGGGCGCGGCTAATCTGGCTGCGGCGGTTTCCGGCGGCATGCCGGTCGCCGGGGGCTTTAGCCGCACCATGGTGAATTTTGCTGCCGGTGCGCGCACCCAAATGGCCATGCTGATCGCCGCCGGACTTCTTGCGCTGGCGGTCATCTTCTTTAGCCCGTGGTTTGAAAACATCCCCAAAGCAGCGCTGGCTGCGATCATCCTGATCGCAATCATTCCGTTGGTAAAACTAAACAACATTCCTATCACCTGGCGTTATGACCGTGGCGACGGCATCGCCGAAATTTCCACTTTGCTTGGCGTTTTGGTCTACGGTATTGAGGAAGGCATCACGCTGGGCATTATCCTGACCCTGATCAGCCACTTGCGCAAAACCAGCCAGCCGCATATCGCCGTGGTCGGGCGCATTCCCGGCACCGAGCATTACCGCAATATCAAGCGCCACAGCGTCGAGACCTGGCCTAACCTGCTGCTGCTGCGCGTCGATGAAAGCATCACCTTTGCCAATATCAATTATATCGAGGAATTCATCGAAGCCGAGCTAAGGCAGCAGCCTGACATCACGCATATCGTGCTGATTTTTACCTCCATCAGCGACATCGACACCACGGCGCTGGAGGTATTGGAAAACCTGAATCATAGCTTGCAAGCAGCAAAAATGACGTTGCATATCTCCGAAGCGAAAGGCCCGGTACTGGATAAGCTGGAGAAAACCAATTTTATTAGCCAACTGAAACCCGGCAAGGTGTTTTTCCATACCGAAGATGCGGTTAGAGAACTAAGTGAAAACTCATCATTAACATAAAAAATGGAACGCTGATAACGCTGATAATTATGATTAGGTAAGATTTTTTCTGCTTAAAAACACCTTGTGTTTAACTCTGGCTTCAAGGCTAAAAATATTGCGCCTTTGATCTTTCGCCTTTTTATCTGTGTTTTATCATATTCATCTGCGTTCCATTCGCCGCTATCTCGAAAACGCAATAAACCGCCGTAAAGGCGACCCCTGCTTCCAGGTGAAAGCCTCGGTGTAATAGTGCATCAGCGCCAGATAACCCAGCAAACCCACGGTAATCGCCTTACGAATCTCCACCCCGAAAAAGAACTCGGTGACCACATTTAGCGCACTGTCCCCATAAGTCTGCAACACAAACGCCAGCAAAAACGAACACAAAGGCAACACGACATATACAGGCAGGTGGCAACGCGCCGCATAGCAATACATAAAATTCTGCGGTTGCCGATGGTGCTTGTTGTAATCATGCACCACGTAGAAAATATAGGCTGTCGCATCATGCACCAGTCTTGGCACCAAAATCGCGAGGAAATAATACTGCTGAACAAACAGATAAAAACTGCTTAACACCAAAAAAATATTGCTCCACAAAAACCACTTGCCCAGTTGCGTGGCCGCATAGCGGTGGCAAAGCAGCCCTCCGCAAACCAGCCCTATGCATAAGCAACCCGCAACCAGTTTTATCCATTCCAGCTGCTGCGTATCCAGGCTGTTTTTCAGGAAGATGCCGATATAAACAAAAAGACCCGCCGTCACGCTCAACCACAAGAGCAGATAAAAAATCCAATCGGGCAAACGATACAAACTACGCCCCAC
>JANYKK010000194.1 GCA_025361585.1 Methylobacter sp.
CTGATATCGAAGCGCGCGTACGAGCTATTCGGGATGACAATCCCGATTGGCTATGCCGACAGGGTTGCGACGGCTGTTGTCGACGGCTCGCCGAAGTACCCCGGCTCACTGCTGAGGAATGGGCTTGGCTACGGGACGGACTGGCCGCACTGCCCTCGGAGCGGCTTCGGGAAATCGGCCAGGACATCGACGCGCTGGCCGAGCAGACATCGCGCCCCCTCGTTTGCCCGTTGTTGGATCGGTCGGCGGGAGCCTGCCTGGTCTACGCCCACCGTCCGGTGGCTTGCCGCACGTACGGGTTCTATGTTCAGCGTGACAAGGGGCTTTATTGTAAGGACATCGAATCGCGTGTGGCCGGTGGCGGCTGGGCCGGGGTGGTGTGGGGCAACCAAGACGCCATCGATCTTCGTCTCTGCGGTCTGGGTGACACCCGCGATTTGACAGAATGGTTCGCGCACTGGAAGGAGGGCGAGGATATGGCTTGAAAGGGGTGTAGTCGCGTTGTCCTGGCGGAATATCAATCTCCGATCCTAACTTTCGAGAGTGACTAAGTTTGCCCCCAAAAAACAGTTAAGCGCTCAGCGATGATTCAAGAATGATGTTGATTAGCTTTCCTCATCGCCATCATCAACTAATCGATAACCCACGCCGACCTCTGTCCGCAAATAACGTGGCCTAGCTGGATTGATTTCCAGTTTATGGCGCAGTTGCCCCATATATACCCGCAGATAATGCTGATCATGAATATGCTCGCCGCCCCAGACTTCTTTGAGAAGTTGTCGATGGGTAACCACTAGACCGGCATGACGGACTAGAATGCTTAATAGACGGTATTCAATGGGGGTTATGTGAACTTCATTACCGGCGATAAAAACTTTGCGCCGAGCCAACTCGACCGTTAATTCGCCAGTTTGAAATATTTCCATGTTGTTCATTGTCCGCATGACGCGCCGAAGCAATGCCTGAAGACGGGCGTGCAGCTCTCCAGTACTGAATGGTTTGGTTAAGTAATCATCTGCGCCCGCATCCAGCGCCATGATTTTGTTTTGTTCTTGACTGCGAGCCGACAACACCAATACGGGCAAATCAGATAACTGCCGCAAACGCTTGGTAACCGAAATGCCATCTATATCGGGCAATCCCAAATCGAGTATCACCAGATCAGGACTATCGCTTTTAACCAGTGAAAGCCCATTTTTACCGTTTTCCGCTTCAATGACACGCCATCCTCGATTGCAAAGATTGGTTTTCAGAAGACGGCGCGTTTGCGGATCGTCCTCAATAACTAAAATGAGTGGCTTAACTTCGTCCGTCATTCCGTCATCCCTTCAAGGCAGTTAAGTTCAGGAGGCTCATGGATAGGTAAATTAATGATAAATGAAGCGCCTTTCCCGTATTGATTAGTTGTATGGATGGTGCCGCCGTGCGCTTCAATAATGGCTCTACATAAGGTTAATCCTAGCCCTACGCCACCTTGATGGCTTTCGGATTCAAGGCGGTAAAATTTATCGAACACCTTCTCTTCCATGCCTTGTGGAATACCACGACCATAATCTGATACGGTAATGGCTAACTTACCAGCCAACAGTTCTGCGCTAATATCGATAGGGCCGCCCGCAGGTGTGTACTTGATGGCGTTTTCGATTAGATTGGTCAGAACTTGTTCGACTAATACGGCATCTATCCAAAGCAGTGGTAAATGGTCAGGCAAGAGTGTTCTTATTGGACGAGTTCCGAGATTTTTCTCTAGTCTGTTCAAAGCACTACCGACTATCTCTTCAAGCGCGTTCCATTCCTGATGGAGAATGATTTCACCCGCCGTCAATCTCGCCATATCCAGCATTTTACTGGTCAATTCCGACATGCGTTGGGCCTCGTCAAGAATCACTCTATTAAAATCAAGCTTTTCTTCCGCTGAAAAATCCTCGTTGTTTTCAACCAAGGCTGTGCCAGCACCGATGATACGTGTCAGTGGGGTGCGTAAATCATGTGATATGGCACTTAACAACGCGTTGCGTAACGATTCAGTTTCAGCTTGAAGGTTGGCATTGTTAGCCTGCTCGGTTAAGCTCAGGCGCTCCAGGGTTTGTGAAATCAGGTTTAAAAAGGTATCGAAAAAAGTAACCAATTTCGGATTGGTCAAGTCAGAACCCGCGGGCGATTTTATAGCAAGTACGCCCTGAATGATTTGTGAGTGTTCCAGGGAATAATAGGCAATTGAGCTTGTTGATTCGCTGGTTTGCTTAGCGGTATGTTGCTGATAGGTTTGCTGTGCTATTTTTAGGTCAACACCCCGGAGAGAATGTCCGAGCGGCATGTCGGATGGATATTGAAGGTGAAACTCGGGGTCTGGAAACAGCAACACCGACAAAGCGCCAAAATCATCATAGATATGACTCACTGCAATTGTGGCAACTGATTGTTGATTATGAGCATCGGATAACGCCTGACTTAACCGATAAAGTGCGTTGGCTCTGTTTTCACGCTGTTTGGATATTTCTGCTTGTAGATGAACTCTTTCCAAAAAATCACTCGTTACATTAGCAACAACTATCATCACCCCCAGCCCTATGATGTTTTCAAGATCATTGATGGCAAATGAAAAAATGGGGTGGGCAAAATAAAAAGCGAATACGGGTGCGCTCAAAAGGGAAGCAATGATGGATGCGCCGCGACCATACCGGCTCGCCACTAAAAACACCCCTAACAAGTAGGTCATCAGGATGCTGGCTGGCCCTAGAACATGACGCAATGGCCAATCCATCAGTGTACAAATAAAGGGCGCAGCGATACCCCACGCGTAACCTTGCAATCGACTCGAACAGCGACGGCGGTTTAACCTCATTTCGGAGATCTGATGATCTTGTTCGTTTCCCGACTCGTTTTTGCGCAAACTTTTCTCCCAAAGCGGTTGGTTACCTTGCAGTGTTGTCAAAAAGATTGAGAGTTGATCAAAAAATGCACGCCGATGCTGGCAAAATAACCTAACAAAATTACCGGACACCATTTCATATGGCTGGTGAAAGTGTATTGACCTTTAGCCTGACCCAGCAAGCCTATTCCAGGTGCCGAGCCTATCGCCAGCAAGCTGCCGCCGACACCCAAGGTCAAGGTTAATAGCAGCCATTGCCCTTGCGCTATATCGGGATGCATGGTGAGCACAGCGAACATCAACGTGCCATTATCGACAAATGCCGAAGATAGACCAATCAGAATGTTGGCTAAGGTGGGGCTTAATTGTCCATACAGCATATGCGATATCGTATCAAGATAACCGATGTAGCCCAACCCGCCGATGCCCATCATTGCCCCGTAAAAAAAGAACAAGGTGTCCCATTCAAGACGGCCGACTTTGTCGAAAATATCCAACCTGGTGACTTCACTGGCTGAAGTCTTGATTTTTCCCCTACCGAAAAACAAGGCAAATTCCGATTGCTTTTGGGTATTCTGTTTATTGATTCTATGTAAATAAAAATAAAAGAACTGCAATAACGATAATCCGGCCATCATCCCGGCTGCCGCAGGCAAATGCAACTTCATGTCAAACATCACCGCCAGGCCTATAGTGACCCCAAACAGGAAGATCACGCGTTTGGCTCCGCGAAGTAAATCGACCTGTTCAGCATCGACATCCGGTTTGTCTTTGGGTACCGAGAAATGCATTGCCAAGGCCGGAATTAAAAAATTCACCAAGCAAGGAATAAATAATTTAAAAAACTCAGTAAAGCCCAACATGCCATGCTGCCAAACGAACAGCGTCGAAATGCCGCCCAATGGGCTGAAAGAGCCACCGGCATTGGTGGCAACGATAATATTGATGCATGCCAACGAAACAAATCGCGGACTGTCTTTACCGACGGCGACTACCACGGCTCCCATCAGCAATCCCGCTGTCAGGCCGTTAACGACGCTCGAAATAAAAAACACCAGCAATCCGGTAATCCAGAACAATTGCCGATAACTCAAATGCATGCCGACTAACCAGACTTTTAAAGCGTCAAATATGCGCATGTCTGCCATGGCATTCAAATAGGTCATCGACACCATGATAAACAGTAGCAATTCGATATAAGCCTGCAAATTGCTCTTAAAGGCAGTTACGGCAAGCTGCTCATTACCTTGTTGCTGATAGGCTAAAACGATCACAAACCAAATCAATCCAGCGGCAAGCAACATCGGCTTTGACTTACGCAGTGCGGTGGCTTCTTCGAACATCGCTGCGATATAAGCAATGACCATCACTGCCAGTGAAAAATAACCCGCCCAATGATACGTCAGATCAATCCGTTGCGATGACGGAGTCACCGCTTCTCCCTCGGCGAATACCATGCCCGGCAACAACAAAGCCATTATTCCCAGTATACGAAAACCACACTTCACAATAATTTCCCTCATGCTTAATTAATTTAAATAATTTACCTGTCAAAGCTTACCTGGTATGTAAACTTTCAGGGTTTAATACGGTGATTGATTTTAATGGGAGGGATGTAAAAAAAGCGTAAAGACTCAGGTTCGTACGCTATATAAGCCGGAACCATGGGGTTTGATATAAAGCGATGGCCGAAAGCGGATAATCGTGGCTTCAGATATTGCCAGCAAAAGATTACCGCTGGACAGTCAACTTAATTATCGGGATATTTCACAATATGGCTCAGTTACTCCTTTTTGTGCCGGTGTTAATCAACGGTCCATTGCACTAAGCCGCTGTATGACGTGGCGATAACAATCAAGCCGAAGATGATGCGGTACCAAGCAAAAATAATGAAGTCATGATGGCTGATATATTTCAATAGCGCTTTGGTCGCCAACAGCGCACTGAGGAATGCAGCGATTAGTCCAGCGGCAAAATAGGGCATATCGGTAGTCAGATCCAGCAAGTCGCGGTGTTTATACAGATCGTAAATACTGGCGACAATCAACGTGGGAATCGCCAGGAAAAACGAGAATTCGGTTGCTGCTTTGCGCGACAGTCCGAATAACAAACCGCCGATGATGGTCGCGCCGGAACGCGATGTTCCCGGGATTAGCGCGAAAGCCTGCGCGATGCCCAGTTTTAATGCATCCAATGGCATTAAATCTTCGACTTCAAGGATGCTGATTTTATGTTCCCGTTTTTCCGCCCAGATAATCACGAAAGCGCCAACGATGAACGCCAAAGCTACCGGCAAGGGTTTGAATAACAAGGCCTTGATATGTTTGCCGAACAGCAAGCCCAGCGTCGCTAACGGCACGAACGCAATCGCCAGGTTAAAGGCGAATTTTTGCGCCGATTTCTGGCTGGGTAAGCCGATAATAACGCAAGCAATCTTGGAGCGATACTCCCAGCATATCGCGAGGATCGCACCGACCTGAATGACAATTTCAAATAACTTGCCCTTGTCATCATTAAAATTTAGCAAGTCGCCGACCAGGATTAAATGCCCGGTACTGGAGACGGGCAAAAATTCGGTCAGGCCTTCAACAATGCCCAGAATGATGGTTTTAAGCGCTAATATTAAATCCATGTTTTATCGGTAATGTGAGTGAAAAATCGCTTAGTCTGGTTTCAGAGGGCGTTGCCTATAATAAACTGCCATGCCGCAAAAAAACAAACATACGGCAGGATAAATCCGATCCGGCCATCCCATTTTGAATGTTAAAATCACGAATCGGGTGCATTGCCTACCCGGCTTTGTTTATACTATGCGCAATAATCAGAGCTTCTCTGGCCTTATTTTTACTATTTCAGTAAAATGCCGGGTTACTTTACGTACTTGAGCCCTTTGGCTAAAACCGACCTACAATTTTTAATCCATGCCTACCTCTCGTAACAGGATCAATTAATGACCAACAGTTTAAACTCAACAATCACCGGACTAAATGACCTTGATCCAGCGGAAACAAAGGAGTGGGTTGAAGCGCTGCAAGCGGTGCTGGAGCATGATGGCAGCGAACGGGTACACTTTTTGATTGAGCAGTTGGTTGCGGTAACCCGGCATGCAGGGTTCGATATTCCTTTCAGCGCCAATACCGCCTATATCAATACCATACCGGTTGCACAGCAGGCGCAGTTTCCCGGTGACGTGACTATCGAACACAAAATCCGCGCTTATGTGCGTTGGAATGCGATGATGATGGTGTTGCGGGCGAACAAGCACACCAATGTCGGCGGGCATATCGCCAGTTTTGCTTCGGCGGCGACTCTGTATGATATTGGTTATAACCATTTTTGGCATGCGGCCTCAGACCAACATGGCGGCGATTTGATTTTTACCCAAGGCCACTTAACGCCGGGCGATTATGCGCGTGCGTTTTTGTTGGGACGCTTGACGCTGGAGCAGATGGATCACTTTCGCCAGGAAGTGAATGATAATGCGTGTCCTGAGCCAAGCCGAAAAGGTTTGTCGTCTTATCCGCATCCATGGTTGATGCCTGACTTCTGGCAGTTCCCAACCGTTTCGATGGGTCTTGGGCCGATTATGGCGATTTATCAGGCGCGTTTTATGCGCTATTTACAAGACCGTGGGTTTGCCGATACCTCAAATCGCAAGGTCTGGAGCTTTCTGGGCGATGGCGAAACCGACGAGCCCGAATCGTTGGGCGCTATCGGCATGGCCGGGCGGGAAAAGCTGGACAATCTTATTTTTGTAATCAATTGCAATTTGCAACGTCTGGATGGCCCGGTGCGAGGCAATGGCAAGATTATCCAAGAGCTGGAAGGTGAGTTTCGCGGTGCCGGTTGGAACGTGATCAAGTTGGTTTGGGGGCAACGCTGGGATGCGTTGCTGGCTCGTGATAAAGACGGATTGTTGGTGGCGCGCATGATGTCTTGTGCCGATGGCGATTACCAGACCTTTAAGGCTAAAAATGGCGCTTATGTGCGCGAACATTTCTTTAATACCCCCGAATTAAAAGCCATGGTTTCTGACTGGTCGGATGGCGACATCTATGAACTGAATCGCGGCGGACACGATCCGGTTAAGGTTTTTGCCGCGTTTCATGCAGCGGTAAACCATAAGGGCCAACCCACCGTTATCCTGGCTAAAACCATTAAGGGCTACGGCATGGGCGATTCGGGAGAAGCCCAGAACATATCCCATCAACAGAAAAAAATGAGCCCCAGTTCGTTAAGCAACTTCCGCAGCCGTTATCAATTGCCGGTTACTGATGAGCAGCTGAACGACCTGCCTTATCTGACCTTCCCGGAAGGCTCGAAAGAGCTGGCCTATATGCAGCAACGCCGTGCCGATTTGGGCGGCCATTTGCCTGCCAGAAGAGCGAAGTCTTATGCCTTGGATGTGCCGGTATTGAACGATTTTAAGCCGTTGCTGGAAGCCAGCGGCGAAGGCCGGGAAATCTCAACTACGATGGCTTTTGTACGGCTGCTTAATATTCTGGTCAAAGATGAAAATATCGGCAAACGCGTCGTGCCGATTGTTCCCGATGAATCCAGAACCTTCGGCATGGAAGGTATGTTCCGGCAATTGGGCATCTGGTCGCAAGTAGGACAGCTGTACACGCCGCAAGATGCCGATCAACTGATGTTCTACAAGGAAGACAAGCACGGACAGGTATTGCAGGAAGGCATCAATGAAGCGGGCGGTTTGTGCGACTGGATTGCGGCGGGAACCTCGTATTCGACCCACAACGTGCCGATGATTCCGTTCTTTATTTACTATTCGATGTTCGGCTTCCAGCGGGTAGGCGATTTGATCTGGGCGGCCGCCGATCAACGCACTCGCGGCTTTTTAATGGGCGGTACAGCGGGCAGAACTACGCTGAATGGCGAAGGCTTGCAACATGAAGACGGACACAGTCACTTGATGTCGGCAACTGTACCCAACTGCGTGTCTTACGATCCGACTTATGCGTATGAGCTGGCGGTGATTATTCAAGACGGCTTGCGGCGCATGTATGTCGAGCAGGAAGATGTGTTCTATTACATCACGGTGATGAACGAAAACTATGCCCATCCTGCGATGCCAAAAGGCGTGGAGTTGGATATACTCAAAGGTATGTACAGCTTCAAGAAAGGCGCTAAGAAGAAAACGCCGCGCGTACAGTTGCTAGGTTCAGGAACGATTTTCCGTGAAGTCGAGGCCGCAGCTGAATTATTAAGCAAGGACTGGGGTGTGGAAGCCGACTTATGGAGCTGCACCAGCTTTACCGAACTGGCCAGAAACGGTCAATTCTGCGAACGCTGGAATCGCCTCCATCCTACCGAAACACCCAAACAGTCGCATGTCGCGCATTGTCTTGCCAAAGCGGAAGGCCCGGTGATCGCGGCAAGCGATTACACCCGCGCCTTTGCCGAACAGATTCGTAGTTTAATTTCTGCCCCTTATACCGTGCTCGGTACGGATGGTTTCGGTCGTTCCGACACCCGTGAAAATCTGCGCCGGTTTTTTGAAGTCGACCGCTACCATGTAACAATTGCGGCGCTAAAAAGTTTGGCAGACCAAGGGCAGTTCGATGCCGCTAAAATTGATGTAGCGATTGCCAAATACGGCATAAACCCAGATGCATCGGCTCCCTGGCTAATCTAACGGAAGGATGGAAAATGGCATTAATAGAAATTAAAGTTCCTGATGTTGGCAATGTCGAAAATATTGACGTCGTAGAGGTATTGATTAAAGCGGGCGACCAAGTAAAACTGGAACAAACCCTGGCGGTGCTTGAAACCGACAAAGCCAGCATGGATTTGCCCTCCAGTGCTGCGGGTACGATCCAGGAGCTGTTTATCAAGCCCGGCGACAAGGTTTCCGAAGGCGCGTTGATTGCGACGGTATTGACCAGCGACGAAGCGTCTACTCAGAACGTAGCTGAAGCGGTTAGCGTTGCCAAACCGGCAGAACCCGTGCAGCAAGCAGCGGCACCGGTGGAAAAAGCGTCGGAATCCGCCGCTCAAGCGGTTGCCGCAACGCCTGAATTGAAGTTGGAAGTCTCGGCTACCAGCACCTCAACTCATGCCGCCCATGCCACACCGGCAGTTCGGCTGTTCGCCCGTGAACTGGGCGTTGATATTCAAAAAATAACCGTCGGCACTGGCCGTAAGGGACGCATCTTAAAAGACGATGTGAAAAACTTCGTCAAAAAGGTCATGGCTGAAGGCATCGCCCAAAGCGGTAGCGGAATCCCGCCCATGCCCGTTGTCGACTTTTCCAAATTCGGGGCGATAGAAGAGGTCAATCTCAGTAAGATCAAAAGGCTGACCGGGCAAAACCTAAGCCGCGTGTGGCTGAATCTGCCGATGGTTACTTATCATGATGAAGTCGATATTACCGAAATGGAAGCGTTCCGCGTCGCGTTGAATGGAGAAAAATCCAAGGATGCGGTCAAAATTACCGGCCTGATATTCATCATCAAGGCGTTGGTTGCCGCGATGGAACAGTTTCCACAATTCAACGCATCGCTGTCCGCCGACGGCGAAAAGCTGATCTTCAAGAAATATTTCAATATCGGCATTGCGGTCGATACACCTAATGGTTTGGTGGTGCCGGTGCTGCGCGATGTGAACCGTAAAGGCATCAATGAATTGTCCGCCGAATTGGCAGAAAAAAGTAATAAGGCTCGTCTGGGCAAGCTGATGCCTGCCGACATGCAAGGCGGCTGCATCACTATTTCCAGTCTCGGCGGTATCGGCGGCACGGCTTTTACGCCGATAGTCAATGCCCCTGAAGTGGCGATACTCGGAGTCACCCGCGCTAGAATGCAACCGGTCTGGGATGGCAAGGAGTTTGTACCTCGATTGATGTTGCCGCTTGATTTGACCTACGATCATCGGGTGATAGACGGTGCGGAAGGCGCGCGTTTCATTGCGGCAGTCAAACAGTATTTGGGCGATATTCGCCGCTTATTACTTTAAAAACATAGAACGCTGATGCCAAAAGTAGGCGCCTCTAGGCGACGCGGATAATTATGATTTGATAAGATTTTTTGATTATCCGCGATTATCATAACCATCAGCGTCATCTGCGTTCCATTGTAATTGGTCACGCTGAGTAATTACTTAACTTTAAGCAGGAATAATAATATGGATGCTAAGCCAGCGGTTAACGAGTCAGTGCAACATGCGGAAGTTCTGGTATTGGGCGGCGGCCCCGGCGGTTACACGGCGGCATTCCGCGCCGCCGATTTAGGCAAGCAGGTGGTATTAATTGAGCGCTATCCGGCTCTTGGCGGAGTGTGTCTTAACGTCGGCTGTATCCCGTCCAAAGCCTTGCTGCATGTCGCGCAGATTGTCCACGAAGCCGAAGAGTTTGAGCAACACGGCCTCAGTTACGGCAAGCCGAGCTTCGATATAGATAAGGTTCGCGGCTGGAAAGAAAGCGTGTCTAAGGGATTGAGCGATGGTCTTGCCCGATTGGTAAAGCAGCGCAAAATTACCCTGATTCAGGGTACGGGGAAATTTGCTTCAGCTAACACCGTCGAGGTGCAAACCGAAACCGGCGTTAAAACCGTCAGCTTCGATCAGGCGATTATCGCAGCCGGATCGCATCCGACCAAAATCCCGGTTTTCCCGAACGACGACCCACGCTTATGGGATTCGACCGACGCGTTGGAATTAAAAGAAATCCCCAAAAAACTGCTGATCGTCGGTGGCGGCATCATCGGGCTGGAAATGGCGACGGTTTACCATGCGCTGGGCGCTGAAATCAGCGTGGTCGAGTTGATGGATCAAATTATCCCCGGTTGCGATAACGATTTGGTAACCCCGCTGTACCGACGTATTAAAAAGCAATATAAAAACATCTGGCTGGAAACCAAGGTGACTTCCATTGAAGCCGATAAAAAAGGCCTGAAAGTCGGTTTTGACGGCAAGGGCGCCCCCGAGTCGGAACTGTTCGATGCGGTTCTGGTTGCCGTGGGGCGCAGGCCCAACGGCAAGCTGATCGGCGCAGAGCTGGCCGGAGTTAATGTCGATGAAGCCGGTTTTATCGCCGTCGATAAGCAGCAACGCACCAATGTGCCGCATATTTTTGCGATAGGCGATATAGCCGGTAACCCTATGCTGGCTCATAAGGCTTCTCATGAAGGCAAAGTTGCAGCCGAAGTAGCCGCCGGTCATAAAGCCGGATTCGATGCCTTGACGATACCCGCAGTCGCCTACACCGATCCTGAAATAGCCTGGATGGGCCTGACTGAAAATCAGGCCAAACAGCAGGGCAAGGAATACGATAG
>JANYKK010000209.1 GCA_025361585.1 Methylobacter sp.
GGCGTCACAATAATCGACATCATGATTACCATCATCACTGTGCCGAATATGGCCGGAAAAATACCGCCTTCGGTATTGGCTTCACGCGGATCGTCGGTTAAAAATTCAACCACTTTTACACCGTAATGGCCGATTTTCTGGAACAGGCTCATCGTGTTTGGCTGGTAAATCCTGACTACTTTAGCCAAGGGAATTTCAATTTCCTTACCGCTTTCGGTCTGGGCAACCAGGCTGTCCTGCCTTATTTTCCGGTACAGCTCAAGTAACTGCGTTTGGTACTTTTTGTATTCAATTTCAAGCTCGGCCTTTTCTGCCGCTACCCGTTGCTGGGCGAGTGTATCCCAGCGATTTTCCAGTTGTAGCTTTTTCTGTTCCAGTCGTAATTGTTCCAAGCTGTAGTTGATTGCGCCAACTTCCTTTTTTTCCAGATGGGCTATTTGTCCAAAAACCGCTAAAGCGTCATCTATTTTTGACTGTGTTGCAGGCCAAACTTGATCGTCGTCTGCGATAACCGTGCCGTTCTCCTTGAGCGCAACCAGTTGACCGTAAAAATTACCCCATTCGCGCCGTTCCACTACCATAAGATCGGCAGGGGTTTGTTGCTGCTTTACATTGCGTTCCAATATCCAGCGAAAATCGGTGCCGGTAACATCGCGGTTGCCGGTTTTAACCAAGTATTGTACTAGGGTGTCTTCATCATCGGCCATTTGATGGCCGCTGGATTTGGCCATCGCGGCTGGTGTGATACTGGTGTCGACATGTTCGCCGATGATGGGCTGGATTTCCCCGTCCGGTTCCTGATAACTGAACTGCACCACTTGGGCGGGCCAGAAATGCCCCGCTCCGCGTACGACGACCAGACCCAATACACCGAGCACCATAATAAGGCAGGTGCTGACCGCCGCCGCGTTGAGCCATACCCAGGGGGAGCCGCTTTTAAACCATGCTTTAATCATAATGAGCTGTATTTTTCGCGTAAGCGCTGACGAATGACTTCGGCCAGCGTGTTAAAAACAAAGGTAAACATAAACAACACTAGCGCCGCCAAAAACAGAACCCGGTAATGGGTGCTGTCGACTTCCGATTCAGGCATTTCCACGGCAATGTTTGCGGCCAGGGTACGCATGCCCTGGAACACACTTAAATCCATGACCGGCGTGTTTCCGGTCGCCATTAGCACAATCATGGTTTCCCCAACTGCGCGACCGAAACCGATCATGATAGCGGAAAAAATGCCGGGGCTTGCGGTTAACAGCACCACCCGGATCATGGTTTGCCAGGGCGTAGCGCCCAATGCCAGAGAACCCACGGTCAGATGTTTCGGTACGCTGAAAATAGCGTCTTCGGCGATAGAAAATATGGTCGGAATAACTGCAAAGCCCATCGCTACGCCGACGACTAAAGCATTGCGTTGGTCGTAACCTATGCCTAGTTCCGTCTTGAACCAGTCGCGCAAAGTGCCATGAAACAGGAACGTTTCTAAAGGCACGCTGACCTTAAAGGCAAACCAGCCGCTGAGTAAAATGACCGGGATTAACAATGCGGCATCCCAGCCTTCCGATAGCTTATGGGCAATAGCTTTGGGTATAAATTGCCAAGCAAAGGCAAACAGCATTACGCCGGCAGGCACTATCATCAGCATCGCAAACAGCCCGGTCAGATGCTCTTCCATAAACGGAGCCAGCCAAAGACCGGCAAGAAATCCCAAAATAACCGTCGGCAACGCGCCCATGATTTCAATCGAAGGTTTCACGTATATCCGCATTCGTGGTGCCATAAAATAAGCGGTGTAAATCGCTCCCATCAGCGCCAACGGTATTGCCACCAGCATTGCATAGAATGCCGCCTTCAGGGTGCCGAAAACCAGCGGTGTTAAGCTGTATTTAGGTTCGAAATCGTTGTTTGCTGAAGAAGACTGCCAGATATAATCGGGTTTCGGATAGCTTTCATACCAGACTTGCTGCCACAGCGATTTGATCGAGACCTCGGGATGCTCGTTATCGACATGCCAAAAATGCATTTTGCCGTCCGCCGATTGCACCAGCAGCGCAGTGGCTCTGGGCGATAGAACCGCAGCCGACGGCAGAGCATCGCTGACCCGTTCCTTGATCATTTCCCGTTCGGCGGTGGAATGATAGATGCCCACGATCCCGTCTGCATCGGTGGTCATAAAGCCTTTGCGGCGTTGCTCGGCATTGATCGCAACGACGGCTTTATCAGACACTTTAAATGACCTGATTTTTTGCATGGCCGGGCGATTTAATTTGTCTTTAACCATGCTCCATTGCGACACCAAGCCACTGGAGTCGCCTATCATCAGCGAAAGGTCGCCGTTTAAAAAGGCTACGCTGGTGATTTTTTGTCCGGCACCGACCACATTTTGCTGTTGTCTTAGACTAGGATTGGTCTTGTCGCTGATGTCGAAAAAGCCCATCTGCCCGTCGTTGCTGATCAGATACAAGTTGGACTCGTCCTTGTCGATTAAAATATCGGCAATATTGGCTGCCGACTGCTCTAAAATCGAATCCGTACGGGTTAAGGTTGCCTCATCGGCAAACAACGATTGTTCTTTTTGGAAATTAATCAGGCGGATTTTGCCGGGGTTGTTTGCGATATCGGCTGTTTTTGCGACTATCGTGGTCGCATCGTCGCCCACTTTTACCGCGACTTGCTCCACAGCCGCGCCGGACTCATCCAACATCAAAGGCTGTTCGCCCAAGGGATATTTGAGCGATGGCGTAATTATCCGCACATTATCGGGATAAGTGACTTTATATTGATGTTTAACGATGACTGCCCGGCCATCGGATAAACCGTAAATGACAGCGCCCTGGTTGATAGGGCTGCCCTGAGCAAAGCTGGTGATGTGTGCGCCTTCTGGGATTGCCACGGCCTGTGTCAGCATGGTTTTGCCGGTTGCAGTCTCAAAAAACACGACTTGCCCGCTGTCGGTGAATCTTGCCCCCACCTCGTTTTGCTCTTCCATCTCCAGCAGCAAGGTGTTGCCCAGCGCCAGTTCCGGCACTGCATATTCGCTAACTGGTTTTGCGGTAGCCGAGATGAACAGCGGAAAAACCACGTACAGCAAATAAAAGAAAATCAGCACGATAGCAACGATTACACCCAAGCCGCCAGCCACTACGCCGTAGCGCGCCATGGCATCTTTGATGAGCCTCCAGCGCTGGTGATATTCGCCGGAACTGATTTTTATGGAGGGCGGTTGTTTTATGGGTGTGTTTATTTCTGACATACTAAAAAGACTAGAAATTAAATAGAGCAATGATATAACAAAAACAAAAAAAACGGCCAAGATTCACAATGCAAATCTCAGCCGTAGTTTTTTGTCCGATGTGTTTTTACTTACTGAGGGGGAAGATAACAACACATTCAGCCCAACATCCCTGTCTATGCATCCTTGCGTAACATTAAATCCTTTTTTTACAACAATCCTTAATCTTATTTAAGGGTAGCTATTACTTTATCAACAATTTTCGCTGGCAGAGGAATATAGCCGTCTTTGATAACTACTTGCTGACCGGTTTTGGACAAGACCATTTTGATGAACTCGTTTTCTAGCGGCGCTAAAGGTTGGTTAGGCTTTTTGTTAACATAAACATACAAGTAGCGGGTCAAAGGATAAGTGCCGGCAACTGCATTTTCAGGTGTCGCCTCAACAAACGTCTTGCTGCCTTTTTTTGCCAAAGGCACCATTTTAACGCCTGACGTGGTATAACCCATGCCGGAGTAGCCAATGCCGTTAACCGATGAAGTGACCGACTGAACAACCGATGCAGAGCCGGGCTGCTCGTTTACGTTGTTTTTGAAGTCGCCTTTGCATAAAGCATGTTCTTTGAAATAACCGTAAGTGCCTGAAACCGAGTTGCGTCCGTATAACTGGATGCTTTTTGAAGCCCAAGCCGCAACGCCTGCGTCGCCCCAGTTTTCAATGTCTGTTCCGCCGCACTTGTATGTTGAAGAGAAAATCCCATCAACCTGTTCCATAGTCAGGCCTTTAACCGGGTTGTCTTTGTTGACTAGCACTGCCAGCGCATCGATAGCGACTGGAATTGCAGTTGGTTTGTAGCCGTATTTACCTTCGAAGGCTTCCAGCTCGTCATCCTTCATTTCGCGGCTCATCGGGCCTAAGTTTGATGTGCCTTCAGTCAGCGCAGGCGGCGCAGTAGAGGAGCCTGCTGCTTGAATTTGAATGTTGACGTTAGGATAAGCGCGGTTGAATTCTTCAGCCCACAAGGTCATCAGATTAGCCAAGGTATCGGAGCCGACGCTGGACAAATTGCCGGAAATACCGCTGGCTTTTTGATACTCGGGAACACCCGCATCAACAGTTTGTACCGCGCTTGCAACGCCGCTGGTTAATGCCGCGATACCAAAACCCATCGCAGTAACCAGCGATTTGGTTTTAAAAGATAGTTTCATGATTAATCCTCAAAATGATTTAAAGTGGCGCTATTATGTTAATAGAATGTGACAACAATATTACAACACAGTTTTTTTTGCGGTGTTTGGGTCTTAATGCAAAATAACGGCTTACAATACCTAATCGCCATATCCTATGTCATAAAATTTTAATACTAAGCTGTTACGCTTAGAGGGCTTAACTATCTGAACCGCTTCCGTTGATGAAACTATGTTCTTACAATTTGAGTTGCCGTTAAATTTAACAGTCGAAAAATTTATCGCCGAATTAAGTCGCGAGGCCGATACGCAAGAGGCTTCAAAGCGGTCAATCAACAAAACCTATTACGACAGCTTTGACTGGCGTTTGTACTCAAGCGGCATCACTTGTGAGTTTATCAAGGAAAAGCGGGCGACCGGCCGGTCGACCCTACACCGTTTACTATTAAGATCGATCAAAACCGGCTTGGTTATTGCCGAATCAAAGCTTAACAAAGTCCCGTCATTTAGCAACGGATTCGAGCCGGGAATCCTGCGCGACACCCTGGAGCCGTTGCTGGAAATACGTGCATTATTGCCGGTTTGCACGGTGGATTATCAAACTCAACATCTCAACATCATTAATAAAGATCAAAAAACCATCCTGCGGCTGCAAGTCGACGAGTACGGTCAATTCAATAATCGGGTTCTGCTGCAACCGGTAAAAGGTTACGACAAGGCTGCCGAGCATATGGTCGGGCTATTGACCGCAACGCTGGGTTTAATCGCCGTTGATGAACCCGTCTTGCAGAGAGCGCTGCAAGCTCATGGCCGCAAGCCGAAAGATTATTCATCTAAACTGAACATCAATTTAGATCCCGAGATGCGCGCCGATATTGCCGGGAAATACATCTACACGCATCTGCTAAAAGCGATCAAAGGCAACGAGCAAGGCACTATTGCCGATACCGATAGCGAATTTCTGCATGATTTTAGGGTTGCGGTCAGAAGAACCCGTGCAGGGCTTAGCCAGATCAAAGGCATCCTGCCCGATCAGATCAATGCATACTATGCCGATTTTTTCAGTTGGCTGGGACAGATCACAGGATCAACAAGGGACTTGGATGTTTATCTGCTGAATTTTGAGCGCTACAAAAGCAGCCTGCCTGATTCAATCAGGGAAGACCTCAACCCGTTATTTGATTTTTTGCAGACCAAACAGCATAAAGCCCAGAAGGAACTGGCAAGAAAACTGCAATCTGAAAAGTATCTGTCCACCCTGGCCGAATGGGAGCAGCGCCTTAAAGAACCCTCCTACAAACAAGCGCTGGCACAAAATGCCACGCTAACCATTAAGGAGTTGGCAGATCGGCGGATATGGAAAATTTTCACCCGAGTGTTGCAAGAAGGCGATACCATTACCGGCGCATCGCCCGCTGAGGCATTACACGATTTAAGGAAATCCTGTAAAAAGCTACGCTATTTGATGGAGTTCTTCCAGAGCCTTTACCCCGAACAGCAAATAAAACACCTAGTTAAAAGCCTGAAAGAACTTCAAGAAGTGCTGGGCGATTTTCAGGATTACGCCGTTCAGGAGCAAACGCTAAAACAATTCAGCGATGAAATGATGGCGCTTAACACCCCCGCTAATACCTTTTTAGCCATGGGCGTGTTGATTCAGGATCTTGATGCCCACCGATGCCGCGCCCGCAAAGATTTTTACTCAAGATTTGAAGACTTTAAACAGGAAGAAAACCGGTCTGCCTTTAAGCGGCTGTTCGTCCCGCCAAAGTCTCACCATCATCGGCATTGAGTGCGGGGGAATACATCCAGCCGATATTATTGTATTATTTAGCGGTGGAGTTATTTTCAGCATGGGTTGCTTGGGTTAACCATGTTGCGCTATTAACATTAAGAAATAACCGTTTTTAAAACTTACGCCTGATTAAACTTTTAAGGATCAAATATGATGAATAAATTCAAGTTGATAATAAGCTTTTTATTGATAATTTTGGTTGCCGGATGTGCTGGGGGGACTACGCATGAAAGCACCGGCGAATATCTGGATGATTCCGTCTTAACTACCAAAGTTAATACTTCAATACTAGGTGATTCCAGGCTTAAACTGCTGCAAATCAACGTTGAAACTTTCAAGGGCGTTGTGCAGCTAAGCGGGTTCGTGGATTCAGCTGCCGCCGCCGCCAGAGCGGTCGAACTTGCAAGAAAGGTTCCAGGCGTCAAGTCGGTTAATAACAGTTTAATTGTTAAGACGCAGTAATTGCATAACTTACTGCGCGCCCTCGTTTAAAGCATAAAACCACGAAGAAATGCAAAAGGCATTCTTCGTGGTTTCTCCACCTAATCCGCTATATCTATAAACATACGGGCTTTTCACCCCGCTTAAGTTAATGCTTATGGGGTGGTTCCGTCGTTATATCCCTCCTGCCATTCTTCCTTCAATACCTGCTCGAACCCATATCAGAAAGATTCGCCCTGCTCGTGCGCCCAGCCTTTATTTACGGTTAACGCGGGAAAATTTTCAGACCAAGCTGCTGATTTACACGCCCATTATGGGCGTTAGTTAGATGCGTATATCTGTTAATCAGATATACGCATCTAATAATGTCGTTTTATTAAATATTAAATTCTCTTTAAACTCTCCTCCAACGTAAATGATAGATCTTATCTTCAGGAGCATTTTCATGGCGCTTAAATTGGAAAATACACACAGAGAACCGAGGATGTCTGCAATCGCAACTCAGATTTCCGATATTTTACAAGAAATTAGGTTTGGTTCGATTGAGATCACTATTCACGAAGGCAAAGTTGTGCAAATCGAGCGTAAGGAGAAATTACGCTTCGATAATAAAAAATAATTACCCATTTCTACCGTAAAAAACGGCGATTGAAAATACTACGTAAGAGATAGCCGCCCGACCGGATCACCGGATGGTACAGGTTTTTTTGAGGATTAAAACGATGAAACATTTTAAACGCACCGCTTTAGCCAGCGTGATTAACCTGGTCTTATTCGGCATTCCCGATGCCCATGCCGATAATGCAGTCCTGGAGCGGCGTATCCGTGAGCTGGAAAGCAGGCTGGAAAAACTGAATCAGGCCGGGGCGCTAGCCCCCAAACCAGTTGCGGCGGCTCCCGAAGTGGCAAAACTGACCCAAAAAGTGAATACCCTGGAGCGTAAGCTGGACGTGCAGGATGAAGTGACTACCGGCGCGTTCAAAAAATTGCCGGTATTCGAGGCGGGCGCGGACGGATTTAAAATTTCTTCTTCGGATAAAAAACATCAGGTGAAGGTACGCGGGGCGGTGCAGGCGGACGGGCGTTTCTGGCTTAATGATGACACTTCCAGATCGACCGACAAATTCGAAGTCAAGCAAGCGCGTATCTGGCTGGAAGGTTATTTTTTTAATAACATTTATTTTAAAATCATGCCCGACTTCGCGGCGAGCAGCAATATTCTGCCGGACGCTTACCTCGACTATGCCTATCATCCTTCGGCCAGTCTGTTGGTCGGTAAGTTCAAGCCTGCAATCAGCCTTGAGCGCTTACAGGGCGATGCGGACGGCACCTTCCTGGAGCGCGCCTTCCCGACTTATTTGGCAAGCAATCGTGACGTCGGTGTTCAGCTACATGGCGGGTTCTCCAAGCCGGGCTATAAGGCAGAGACTGTCGCCGGGCCTATCGACACCAAGAATACGTTTACCTATCAGGTCGGCGTCTCAAACGGTTCCGGGGACGATGGCAGCCCTAACAATAACTCGCCCGATACCGATAACAACAAGGAAGTGAATGCGCGTTTATTCGCCCATCCGTTCCATCACACCGGCTATTCCTGGCTGGAAGGGTTGGGATTCGGTGTGGCGGGTTCTGTTGGCAATCCGGATAGACAGGCTCTCAAGGTTCAGGCAACGCCTATCGGTAGAACCACATACCTTGATTATTCAAAGACTAATACCGGTTTTGCCACGCCGACATCTGACGGCGGTCAGTTCCGTATTTATCCGCAGGCTTACTGGTTTTCCGGGCCGTTCGGCGCCATTGGCGAGTATGTTGTTTCGTCCCAGCACTTGGTTAGCGGAAGAACGGATGTCGTACAGAAGAATACGGCTTGGCAGATTCAGGGTTCTTATGTGGTCACTGGCGAAGATAATAGCTTTTCTGGCGTCAAACCCATCCAGAATTTTGATCCGCTGAAAGGCAAGTGGGGCGCTTTGCAGCTTGCAGTGCGCTACAGCGAACTGGATGTGGATAATGATACCTTCAAAATTGTTGATATAAATCAGTCGGCCGCGAAAGCTCAGGCCTGGACGATAGGCGCCAACTGGTTCCTTAACAGCAATGCGATTATTCGGGCGAATTACGAAAATGTATCATTTGCTCGCGGCGCGGCCAGAGGTAGTGATCTCGCCAACGAATCAATTTTTGCAACGCGATTCCAATTATCGTTTTAAACAACCTGACCTAAGGCGTTTTACTCATGAACAACAAATTTACCAACATCGTCTTTGCGGCCGTATTAGCTGTATTGGCAGCCAGCGAGGGGCGTGCTGCGGATATAAATCTGCTGAACGTATCTTATGATCCGACACGCGAGTTGTATAAGGAATACAACGCAGCTTTCGCCAAATATTGGAAAGCCAAAACCGGCGATAACGTAACCGTCAATCAGTCACACGGGGGCGGTGGCAAGCAGGCACGCGCCGTGCTGGAAGGGCTGGAAGCGGATGTGGTTACGCTGGCGATAGCTTTTGACATCGACCAGCTTTACCAGAAGCGCAAACTGATCCCGGAAAAGTGGCAAAGTTCGCTGCCTAACAACAGCTCGCCTTACACCTCGACCATTGTATTTGTGGTGCGTAAAGGCAATCTGCAACATATCAAAGACTGGAATGACATCGTCAAACCCGGCGTCAGCGTGGTAACACCGAATCCGAAAACCTCCGGCGGAGCGCGATGGAACTATTTGGCAGCTTGGGTGTATGCGTTAAAGCATAACAACAACGATGAAGCCGCCGCCACAGCGTTCGTCGGCCAGTTATTCAAAAACGCGGCGGTATTGGATACCGGAGCACGCGGATCGACGACCAGTTTTGTCGAGCGGGAAATCGGCGATGTGCTGATTACCTGGGAAAACGAAGCTTACTTGGTACTACGTGAATTCGGCGCGGATAAATTTGAGATAGTCACGCCATCGTTGAGTATTTTGACCGAGCCGCCAGTCACGGTGGTTGAAGATGTAGCGCGTAAGCATGGCACCACCGAAGTGGCGACAGAGTATCTGAAGTATTTGTACAGCAAGGAAGGCCAGGACATTATCGGTAAAAACTTCTATCGTCCTACCGATCCTGAAATTGCCGCCAAATACGCCAAACAATTTCAGCCGTTGGAGTTGGTGAAAATCGATCAGTTCGGCGGCTGGGATGTCGCGCAGAAAAAGCATTTTTCTGATGACGGCGTGTTTGACCAGATATACGGGGCGGGAAAATAGGTTTCGCTGTATCGTTCCCACGCTTCGGAGACTGTGAAAGTATTATCCAAATTAGGCTAAAAACATTTTTCACCACGAAGACACGAAGAACACGAAGTTTTCAATGTATTGAATTAAAACGGTTGTTTTTCTTCGTGTCCTTCGTGTCTTCGTGGTGAATTCTTTAATTTTTTCTAAAAACGAATACTTTCACAGCCTCTTCGGCGTGGGAATGCAGGTAGTGACGCTCCGGCGTCGCGTTCAATACTGGAGTGAGGTAATGTCAAAAAGCAGTATTATGCCGGGCTTTCGCCCAACCATCGGGTTCACCCTGATCTATCTGGGTCTGGTGGTCTTGATCCCGCTAAGCACTCTGGTGTTTAAAAGCTTTCAGCTGAATTGGGATGACTATGTCCATATCATCACCAACAAACGGGTGTTGTCCTCGTTTCGGGTCAGTTTTTCCACTTCGCTGGCGGCGGCTTTGATTGCCGGTTTCTTCGGCTTTATTGTCGCTTGGGTGTTGGTGCGATATTCATTTTACGGCAAGCGTTTTTTTCATGCCTTGATCGATTTGCCCTTTGCCTTGCCGACCGCCGTTGCCGGTATCGTGTTGGCGACTATTTTTCAGCCCAGCGGCTTTCTCGGCAAGTTGCTGATCGATACGTTTGGCGTACAGGTGGCTTTTAAGCCGCTGGGCATCGTGATGGCGTTGATTTTTATCAGCATCCCGTTCGTCGTGCGTACCGTCGAACCGGTATTGCTGGAATTTGAATCATCCATGGAAGAGGCGGCATCAAGCCTTGGCGCAACGCGCTTACAGGTTTTCGGCAAAATCATTTTTCCGAATGTCTTTCCGGCCTTGCTGACCGGCTTCGCGCTGGCTTTTGCACGGGGCGTCGGCGAATACGGCTCGGTCATTTTTATTGCGGGCAATATTCCGTATGTATCGGAAATTGTGCCGCTATTGATTGTCACCAAACTGGAACAGTATGACGAAGTAGGAGCCACGGCTATCGCCTTGACCATGCTGGTCATTTCGTTCGTGTTGTTGCTGTTGATCAACCTGCTGCAATTGTGTGGGTGCGCAAGCGCTCAGGACAACTCTAAGGAGGTGAGAACATGAATGCCATTGCCCAACCCATAAACCCGGCCAGATTGGTTGCCCGGCAACAAAAGGTTCTGCAAGATGCAGATTGGGTCAGGTGGGGGCTGGTCGCGATTGCGGTCGGTTTCATCACGCTGTTTATTTGCGTGCCTTTAGGCTTGGTTATTTTTCAAGCCTTCTCCAAAGGCATAGCCGCCTATTGGTCGGCATTGTCCCAGCCCGACACGTTGTCGGCGATCAAGCTGACCTTGTTGACCGCATTGGTCACCGTGCCGTTGAACACGGTCTTTGGCGTTGCCGCCGCCTGGGCCATCACCCGTTTCGAGTTTAAAGGCAAAAGCCTGTTGACCACTTTGATCGATCTGCCGTTTTCCGTGTCGCCGGTCATCTCAGGATTGATTTTCGTGCTGTTGTTCGGCGCACAGGGCTGGTTCGGCGAATGGCTGTCCGCGCATGATGTAAAAATCATCTTCGCCGTCCCTGGCATTATTCTGGCGACCTTATTTATTACCTTTCCGTTCGTGGCGCGGCAGTTGATTCCGTTGATGCAGGAAATGGGCAATCAGGAAGAAGAGGCAGCGCTGTCACTGGGCGCGAGCGGCTGGAGAACTTTTTGGTCCGTTACGATACCTAATATCAAATGGGCTTTGCTATACGGTGTATTGCTGTGTAACGCCAGAGCGATGGGCGAGTTCGGCGCGGTTTCCGTGGTTTCCGGCCATATCCGGGGCTTGACCAATACGCTGCCTTTGCATGTTGAAGTCAGTTACAACGATTATGACGTGGTCGGCGCTTTTGCCGGAGCGTCGATTCTGGCCGGATTGGCTATCGTGACATTGATTCTAAAAACGGCTTTGGAATGGCGGCAAGCCAACCGGTAAGGTGATTTCCATGAAAGAACGTCCCAGCGTTACGCATTTTTATTCACCACGAAGACACGAAGGACACGAAGTTTATGATTTTCTTCGTGCTCTTCGTGTCTTCGTGGTGAATAACCGAATCGGACATCGCCTAAGCACCATGGTTTTATTTTTGAGGAATCCACTATGAGCATTTTACTTTCCAATATCAGCAAAAAATTCGGTACGTTTACCGCGCTGGATAATATCAACCTGGAAATCCCGGAAGGTGAACTGGTGGCCTTATTAGGCCCTTCCGGTTGCGGTAAAACCACGTTGTTGCGCATCATTGCGGGACTGGAAAGCGCCGATCAGGGACGGGTCTTGTTAAGCGGCCAGGACAGAACCGATCACGATGTTAGCCAGCGCGGCATCGGTTTTGTTTTTCAGCACTATGCCTTGTTCCGGCACATGACGGTATTCGAGAACGTGGCGTTCGGCTTACGGGTCAAGCCCCGCAGCGAACGACCGGGCGAAGCGGTTATCCGCAAGAAAGTGCATGATTTGTTAAACTTGGTGCAGTTGGACTGGCTGCATGACCGCTATCCCGACCAGCTCTCCGGCGGCCAGCGCCAGCGTATTGCGCTGGCTCGCGCCTTGGCCGTGGAACCGTCGGTGTTGTTGCTGGATGAGCCGTTCGGCGCGCTGGATGCCAGTGTGCGCAAGGATTTGCGCCAATGGCTGCGCAACCTGCATCATGACCTGAATGTCACCAGCATTTTTGTCACCCATGACCAGGAAGAAGCCATGGAAGTCGCCAGCCAGGTGGTCGTGCTGAACCACGGGCAAATCGAGCAGCAAGGCGCGCCCGGCGACATTTACGATAATCCGGCCAATGCGTTCGTGTCCCGCTTTATCGGGCAGACCAATGTGTTTTATCTGGAAGAGCAGGATGTCGATTGGCTGCAAACGGCAGGGTTGTCAAATGCGCAGCGGCAAGGCAAGGTCGCGCATGTCCGCCCGCATGACATCATTATCGAAAAATCGCTAGCCGATGGCGATGATGGTTTTGTGACCTTGAAAGACTGGCAGCATCTGGGCTCCCTGATCCGTATTGAGCTGGTCAAAAACGGCTCGAATGGTGGGACTGCAAGCATTTATGCCGAAATGCCCAATGACCAGTTCAGGCGCTTGCATTTGAGCAGGGGCGATAAGGTTGATTTGCGGATACGTCATGCGCATTGGTTTCATTAACAGTTAGAGCAAAAAACAAAAGCTGGAGTAGAGGGCCTGTCGTGCGCATCTACTTTGTGCTGCTACGTATCAGAGGTCATCTCGCTTCCATGCGTCTATACACAAGGATTTTAAAGCACGTCATCCCGGCAGGGATTGTCGGGATCCAGAAGCCATGGATGGCGATAGCGAAACAGACAGTAAGTATCAACAGGGAATTGCTCAATAAAATCGAACATTCACATCCCTGTGCTCTGGATTCCGGCAATCCCTGCCGGAATGACGGCGTAACGCAGACACTTGTATATTAAAGTGAAGGGGCCTCGAGAGAGCTAGGGTAAAAATCAGCATACGAATTTTTTATAGTTTTATCCGTGGGTATCTGCTTAAATCCGTGTCATCCGTATGCAATTATTAGATAAACAAATCCCAATACATGAATTTAAGCCAAATTGAATTACTCCGCGTCCTTCAGGAAAATGATTTCAGCCTGTCAAAAGCGGCGGAAAAAATGCACATCGTGCAATCGGCGGTCAGCCGGCAATTGCAGCTTTTTGAAGCGGAGTTGGGTTCCCCGATATACGAACGGCAGGGCAAGAAATTAATAGGCTTGACCTCGTTGGGGCAGCGCATCATGGAAGAAGTCGCGGCCATCAATATGGCTAAAAAAAATATCCAGACCATAGCCGCCGACTATATCGACACTAACCAAGGCGTTCTGCACATTGCGACCACGCACACCCAGGCCAAGTATTTTTTACCGAAACCCATCCTGCGTTTTAGGGAGAAATATCCGGGCGTCAGGATTTATATGGTGGAAGCATCGCCCGAGCAACTGATTAATAAACTGCATACCCGGAAAGCGGATATTGCGATCTGCACCGAGAAAGTCGGCGAAGATACCGACTTGATCGTCAAGCCGTGCTATGAATGGCATCATGCAGCGGTGATGCCGCAAGACCATCCGCTGAGCGAGGGTGAAGTTTCGCTTAAACGGCTCGCGTCTTATCCAATACTCACCTACAGCTTCGGTTTTACCGGGCGCTCGAATATCGAGACCGCCTTTAAAAATACCGACATGGAGTTGGACATTATCCTGGCCGCCGCCGATACCGACGTGATCAAGACCTATGTCCGCTTGGGGATGGGGGTCGGCATTATCGCCGGCATGGCGTATGACCCGGCGATGGATCAAGATTTGGTGGCGCGGGATTTGTCGCATCTTATTCCC
>JANYKK010000250.1 GCA_025361585.1 Methylobacter sp.
CCTAATCAACCAGCCATTGCCGTCGATAATCCTGATAATCGTAATGCTTCACTTTTTTTACCCGTAGTGCATTACTCAGATAAATATCCGGCAGGTTGTAGCCATTAAACCGGTTTGCCTTAATTAACGTGTAGGCGCCAACATGTTTAAAAACTACTCTATCGCCTACTGCCAACGGTTCTTTAAACCGATATTGTCCAAATACATCACCGGCCAAACAAGTGCAGCCCGCCAAAATGGCGGTGTATTGTCCATCGGGATCGTGTTCGTGCAATTCAGGCTGACGCTGATATTCAAAGACTTCGGGATTATGATTGACCGAGGTGTCGAGTATGACGATGGTTACACCGTCACTGACAAAACTGTCGAGCACCGTCGTCACCAAATGCCCAGCTCGACCTACAACCGCTTTACCCGGCTCAATATAAACATCCAGACCAAAATCATTGCCCAGCTTATTGACCAATTCAATAAACGGGCGATGATCTTCAATCTGACCGAACAAATAGCCGCCGCCGAGATTGAGCCATTCAAGTTCAGCTAACCCTATCCCTAACTGCTGCTGGAGTTTATCGATAGTTTTAATGAGTGGGTTGAAATAGGTTGCCGAAAAGACGTTATGAATATGCAGCCCCTGAATTTGATCCAAACGAACTGACCGGCACAACTCGTCAATATCCACGCCCAACTTTGAATGCTGCCGACAAGGATCAAACCGATCATCATCCAAAAAAGACAGCTTGGGATTGACTCGTAAGCCGATAGAAGACTGCGTTTGAACCGTCTCAGAATACCGCTGATACTGGGATAGGGAATTAAAACTGATATGCGAACACAGCATACTTAACTCGTCCAGCTCATCGGATCTGATGCCGGGCGTGGTCAAATGAATACTGCCCTGCCCTGCCAATACTTGTGGCGAGTCCTGTCGAACCAGCTCATCAGCCAACCGCGCTTCGAATAAGGAGCTGACTGAGAAACCATCGACATAAGGTTTCGCTATCTCCATGACTGCGGAAAAAGGCAAGGCTTTAATCGAATACAAAATCTTGCAACCGCTCTGAGTCCTGAAGTCGGCTAGAATTTCCAACGCCTTGGTAATTTCCATCTCGTCCAACACAAAAGCCGGAGTGGAAGAAACGCTGTCTTTCAACACTAGAAAATCCATCAGCTGGAAAACTGCCGTCCGTTACCGGCATAAAACGTTTTTCCTGTTATTAGCGTACCCATAGCAAGCATTACAACCTCAAAAACATAAAATAAACTCGATAATACACAGATTCATCGCAGGTTTAAAATTCAAATAAGTAAGGACATTTTTATTCTGCGGTTTTTTCTTTTATAATTAGCGGCTAAATACCTAACGGAGAGATCATGGAAAAGCCAATCATTGAAAAGCCATTCATTTTACACATGCTAACCACTGCTAAAAATCTCAGTCCATTTGATGTCAATATGGCTCTGGATGCTGGCTGGGTTTCCGCATTACCCTATATCAATGTTGAACCCAGTGAAGTTCAAGGCTTGGTGCAGGATGCCATTTTTTCCCGCAGCCCCAAGAACTTAAAACGCACCGGGATATTCATCGGCGGACGTGATACGAAACAAGCGATGGACATGCTGAAAATGGCCAAACGTTCAATGTTCCCTCCTTTTGAAGTTTCCGTCTTCGCCGACCCTAGCGGTGCATTTACCACCGCAGCTAGCATGGTTGCGGCAGTGGAGCGCGAATTGATGGCTAAATTCGACACGACGCTGGAAGGGAAAAATATTCTGGTGCTGGGTGGAACCGGCCCTGTCGGCCAAGTAGTCTCCGTGATTGCAGCACAACATGGCGCACACGTAAAACTTATCGGTCGCCAACTGGATAAGGCTCAAGCCATTGCCGACATGTGCAACGATGAATTTGGCGACGGCAAAATTTCCATTGAAGCAGGCGCTGATGCAAATAAAGCCGAGTACGTCAAAACCACTGATGTGGTCTTTGCAACCGGCGCAGCAGGCATTGAATTATTAAGTGCGGAACTTATTGCATCGGCTCCGCAACTTAAAGTGGCTGTCGATGCTAATGCCGTACCGCCAGCGGGTATTGCTGGTGTTGATGCTTTCCATAACGGCATAGCCATTGAAGGTTCAAACAGCGGCGCAGTCGGATTGGGCGCGATGGCAATTGGTAATATTAAATTTCAAACTCAGATGCTCTTATTGAAAAAAATGATTACTACCGACAAGCCTGTTTACCTACATTTTGAACATGCCTTTGAAACCGCAAGAGACTATATTAAATCAACTTCTTGAGCCTGATCTTTAGGACTAATCTGCATAATAAAAAGGAACTCTAATGGCCAAACGCAGCATTCTTCATATGCTTGACCCAATGCCGAACAACAGTCCATTCGATATTAACATGGCAGTAGATGCAGGGTTTGACGTACTTATCCCGTATAGCAACGTCAAGCTGGATAACGTTTACGGACTGACTCAAGATGCCACTTTCTCGCGCAGTCCGTCAGGCGTTAAGCGTACCGGAATTTTTATTGGCGGCCGCGATTTAGGTTTGGCTATGGACATGCTGAACACCAGTAAACAAGCCATGGTTTCGCCTTTTGAAGTATCGGTTTTTGCCGATCCCAGCGGCGCATTTACCACGGCTGCGGCATTGGTTACTTGTGCGGAAAAAAAACTCAAGGCAAAACACGGTAAAGAACTGAAAGATTGTTCGATTGTGGTTTTTGGCGGCACAGGCCCTGTAGGCGTGGCAACAGGCATTATTGCTTCGTTAGCCGGTGCCGACGTGACATTATCCGACCATTTATCAATTGATACGGCACAGGATGTAGCTAAAGCCTACAACCGCCGCTTTAATTGCACCCTTAAAGGGGACATAGCCAATTCCGATGCTGATAAAATCCGCTTGGTGACCCATGCTGATATTATCTTTTGCACCGCCAAAGCGGGCATTCAGGTTTTAAGTGCGGGCGTGCTAAAAGAGGCAACACAACTGAAAGTGGCTGGCGACGTTAACGCAGTTCCGCCTTTTGGTATAGAAGGCGTCAAAAACGATGATTTTGGCGCACCCCTCGTCCACGCAATCAATGCGAAAGGTGCAGTAGGTATTGGTGCTTTAGCGATTGGTAATGTTAAGTTTCAACTGCAACATGAATTATTAAAAGCGATGCTTGGGCCTGAACAGCCTTTGTTTATTGACTTTAGATATGCCTTTGACAAAGCCCGAGCAATGCAATTCGGCCCTTGCGTAAACTAAAACAACAAACGCGCAAGATAAATAGAGCAACCGCGAAACCATCTATCGTTAATAGATGGTTTGATGGGTTTCGGTACCGCTCCTACGTCGCCTAAAGCATCTACTGTGGCACTCTACTTCCTGCGCCTACACAGTGCACCCATACTACCTAGCTAAATCAAGGCATTATCAATATAGCCGAACTTAATCGCCAAACGGATTAATTCGACATCATTTTTTACGTGCAGTTTACTATAAAGCCGATAGCGGTAAGTATTTACCGTCTTGTCACTCAAGACCAGCATTTCAGACATTTCTTTGATGGTTTTTCCCTGAAGAATCAAGCTGACGACTTCCGCCTCTCTTTGGGAAAGTATTGAAAACGGCGACTCATTGCTTCCAGGCAAGCCCTGAAAAGCGAGGTTGTTAGCAACTTCAGAGCACAGGTAACGCTTACCCTCCATTACCTTCCGAATGGCATGAACCATTTCATCGACCGGCGATCCCTTGGAAATAAAGCTTAAAACGCCTATCTTGAGTAGCTGGTGAGGTATAGGGCCATCGTTATGAACAGATACTGCAATAATTTTTACTTTATCGTTCTCTTGCAGGATTCTGCGACAGGCTTCCACACCACCTATTCCAGGCATGTTAACATCCATCAACACAACATCCGGCATCAGCTCAATAACGGCCTCAACAGCCTCTTCGCCCGATTTAGCCACTCCGATAACCGCAATATCCTCAACATCATTCAATAATGCTTCAAGCCCGGTACGAACAAGCTCGTGATCATCAACAAGCAGAACACTAATCATAATTCTTTTTATCCCTTTAATTGATTAATTATAACGGCTAGTCGCATGATTTCTAAAACTTCCGATCATACATTATATATCCGTATTTATACATAAGTAGATTTACCGGCATTGATGTAATATGATTTTACTACACAGTAGCCCATCAACATCCACAAATTCAGCGTGTCCTGATACTATTACAAAATGAAATCCATCAAATCATCGATAAAAACACTACCCAAAAAAGTCAACTACTCGACCGCTTTAGGTATTTTACTAAGCATCATTCTAGTCATTTTCATTGTTCTATTTGCTGCAAATGACCCGCTATCTTTTTTAAATTTGACCGGACTTGTAATTGTCATTGTCGGCACAATTGCCGCTATTTTCCTAAGTTACCCCTTAAGAGACATTAAGCATAGCTTGAAATCGCTCAAACTGATTTTCTTTTACGAGAGCCTAAACCCGCAAAGAGAAGCCAACGAAATCATCGCTGTATCTCAAATGTGGTTTAACAAAGACAAGCACGCCATAGAAAACATCATTGATAACATCAATAACCCTTATCTAAAAACCGGCTTCCAGCTTGTCGTAGACAATACTCCGATAGACGACATCTTGTCGCTACTCAAATGGCGCATTGCCCGCCTGAGAGCCAAAGAAAAAGCCGAGGCTAGTATATTTTACACTCTGGCCGCTTATTCCCCTGCATTTGGCATGCTCGGCACCTTGATAGCCATGATAAACATGCTACAACTCATTGAGCTTAAAAACATAGCGGGCATCAGTTACAGTATGGGTACTGCTTTGATTACCACTTTTTACGGCCTGATTATGGCTAATCTTATCTTTAATCCTATTGCGATAAAACTGGAAAGGCGCACAGAACAACGCATCATGATCATGAGCATGGTCATGGAAGGCATTACGCTGATCGCAGATCGTCGCAGTCCATCATTTATACGGGAAACGCTCAAGTCATTCATTATGCACTATGACAATGAATTAAAAGACTAAAGCTCCCAACTTCCGCCTACATTACGCTCAACAAACCGACCAATGCAGCAAAAAACAAACAAAGATCCATTTTCAAGATTACAGTCCTCTCTGTCTTTAGAGGATTTGCTTGCCCAACCGAGCGCCCGCAACTCGCAAAACTGGCTGTTAACCTATCTGGACGTATTTGTGCTGATCGTGATGCTAGTAATCACCCTGATTACTTTAAGCGATATTAACACGGAACAAGCCGCAGCCAATAAGCTGCAAGCCACTAAACCTAAAAAAATCCCAGCCTGCCCGCCTGTTGTTACCCCCGTCCCTGCAACATGTCCGCCTTCCATCGTTGCTGATAACAAACCTGAGCAAGCTATCGCCCCAGCCATAAATAGAGGCGAAGAGTCTAACGCTAAAACAGATTCCAAAGACAATAGCATCGTTCCAACCCTAACCACTGCACCCGAAATTAAAAATTCACCTGAAACCGAAGAAAATCCAAAGCCCGCGCCGACTGACGCCGAACAAGCGGCGGATGAAAACAAATTGCAGCAACAGCTGAAAAAAGCAATTGACGAGTTTGGCCTTAACAAGGCTATCAACATCAAAACCACCCAAGGCTATGCGCAGCTTGAGATTCAGGATAACGTACTGTTTAAATCCTCAGAGGCCGATTTGACGGCTTCTGGCGGCGCCTTGCTAAAACGCCTTACGCCCTTATTAAAACAATCGATCGGCCTGATTCTGATTGAAGGACATACCGACAACATCCCCATCAAAACCGCCCAGTTTCCTTCTAACTGGGAACTGGGAGCTTCCAGAGCCACCAGCGTGTTACATTTTCTGGTCTTGCAACAACTGGACAGTAGCCGTTTACGAGCCATCACTTATGCTGACACCATGCCTATCGCCGACAACTCAACACCGGAAGGACGGGAGAAAAATAGGCGGGTTAATATTTTAATAAAATTCTCGGAACAATAAGCCTCATTATTTCCTTGAAAAATCGAACAACCGCCCCGATTGTAAGATTTATGCGCTGGTGCAGTCTCATATCGGCCTTAACAAACGCCTGATTTTTGATTGTTTATCATCCAAAAACCAAGTGACCTTTATAACAAATAACTGGATAAATTAATGACTGTTGGTGTTGATGATTTTAAAAAAGCGATGCAATTATGGGCCAGCGGCGTCACCGTTGTAACCACTCACTCTGAAAAATTCGGCACTCAGGGTATGACAGTGACCGCATTTTCGAGCGTTTCAGCTAACCCTCCTCAAGTATTGGTTTGCATTAATGAATCTGCCGACACCGGCGAAGGAATTCAAGAAAGCCAGTGCTTTGCTGTCAACGTCTTAAATTCAACCCAACAAGATGTATCCAATCAATTTTCCGGCGGCAGCAGCAGTCAGCAACAACGCTTTGAAAATACACCCTGGACAGCAGGCATTACCGGCGCCCCCATTTTAAATGACAGCCTCATGTCCTTGGAATGCAAAGTCATCGAAAAAATTCACGCAGGCACCCACTGGATTATCATCGGCGAAGTGCAAGACTCCGTGTGCCGCGAGGGTGAGCCGCTTTTATATTATCGCGGCGCTTACCAGCAACTGATGACTCACCCATAGCCCGAAAAATAGGCTGTTCTGCATTACCCTAACAGCCCAAGTTTTACCATAAACCATTATCTATTAAAGCTTTTATTAGGGTCAAAATAGAATTATCTTTGAGCCTAGTTAAAATATTTTGCCCTGCTTATATCTTTAGTGCTATTATCAGCGTTAATTTAAGTTTGAGCCGGTTTTATTATGAAACTGGGATTTGTAAAGCCAACAAAAATTGGCGATTTTTTAAGTAAGAGTGTGATATGTCAGAGCAAGTTGTAGGTACCGTTAAGTGGTTCAATGATGAAAAAGGTTTTGGATTTATTGAACAAGAAGGTGGAAAAGATGTTTTCGTTCACCACAGTGCAATTAACGGCGCAGGCCGCAAGACCTTGAGAGAAGGCCAAAAAGTCACTATGGAAGTGACTCAAGGTCAAAAAGGCCCACAAGCCGAGAATGTAACCCCAGCGTAACAAACTCACATACTTGGCCCAAAACTTAACCGGGTTTTGGGCCAACTCGTATTTAGTCACCAATGACCCACGACTAAATCTGGAAAGTTTTTAAAACTGCTCCGGCGAGATTCGTTTTATTTGAGTACCTTCCCTAAGTACAGCATAATGCCTTGGCCGCATTTATCTGCTGCGTACGTCCGTGTATTTGTTTTAAGCCCCACTTGGTGCACGGTGCACCTTTCGGAGGCGAATCGTACTGAAAATCTTGATACCTAACTTAACCATCACGATCTGTAAACAGTGAAAACTGGCATTGGGTCAGATTTTGACAATACATTTACAACTTCACCAATAATGGAACTCCATACATTAACAAACAAAAGCTAAAAGCTCTTCAAAGCCCGTTGCCGCCTAGCCTCTTTCGGATCATGAACCAAAGGCCGATAAATTTCTATCCTATCGCCCTCGTTAACAGCCTGATCCAGTTTACAGGCTACGCCAAAAATACCGACCTTAAGCTCGGACAAGACAATCTCAGGAAAAAGCTCCAGTAGACCGGATGTTTTTATCGCAGCTTCAACAGTCGCACCCTCCTCCATTGCCACGGTGACTATTACCTGTTGTTCGGATTTGGCGTAGGCTACTTCGACATTAACCATAAACGGCTTTGGCCCGTGCGGTGAACGAACTCACCATGGTATTGCAGATTTGGTTGAAAACTGCGCCGAAGGCCAAACTTGCCAGTTTGCCTGACAATTCAAATTCCAGATCCAGGGAAATTTTACTGGCATCTTCGCGTAGCGGTATAAACGCCCACTTTCCTTCCAAAGAAGAAAACGGGCCATTCAACAAGGCTATGGTCATGCTGCGTCCGTTATCTATTTTGTTCCGGGTCGAAAACGACTTGTTAAAGCCGCCTTTGGAAATCACTAACTCGGCTTCGGCAAAATCATCTTCGCGCTTGATGATGCGACTACCGCTACACCAGGGCAAAAACTTCGGATAAGCTTCAATATCGTTAACCAGATCGAACATCTGCTGTGCCGAGAATTTAACCAAGGCGCTTTTTTGCACGACGGTCATGCTTAAAGCACTCCAACCACATGCAGGAATACCAAAAACACGGCGGCAGGAGCCACGTAACGAATTAATATCTGCCACGCTTGATAGCTGAGCGGGTTAGGCATGTCCAATTCATGCTCGGTGTGCTGCTGCTTCATGATCCAACCAGCGAACACCGCGATGCAAAAACCGCCGATAGGCAGCATCAGATTAGCAGTTAAATAATCCAGCAATTGAAAAATTGTCCGGTCGAAAATCTTGAACTCCGACCAGACATTGAATGAAAAAATGGTGCCGAATCCGAGCAGCCACGTTATTGAACCCGACCAGATACAGGCTTTCTCCCTACTCATGTCTTTATTTTCAATCAGCCACGCAACCGCCGGTTCGATTAAGGAAATGGACGATGACAAGGCCGCGAACACCAGCATCACAAAAAACAGGATGCCGAACAACCAGCCGCCGGTCATGTTGCCGAATGCAACCGGCAGAGTTTGGAAAATCAATCCAGGGCCTGCGGCAGGCTCCAATCCGCTTTCGAACACAATCGGGAAAATGGCAATACCGGCCAACAAAGCGACCACGGTATCGGTGCCTGCAATCAGAAATACGGTTTTGGCAATCGACACATTTTTCGGCAGATAAGAGCCGTAAATCATGATTGCGCCCATGCCTAAACTCAGCGTGAAAAACGCATGCCCCATCGCGGTCAATACGCCGTTAGCGGTCAGCTTGCTAAAGTCCGGCGTAAACAGGAAGTTAATGCCCCGGTCATAACTGTCGGTGGTCATCGCATAAGCCACCAGCAACATTAGCAATACAAACAGGCTGGGCATTAAAAAACGTACGGCTTTTTCAAGACCGGAATTAACGCCACGTACCACGATCAACATGGTCGCCAGCATGAACAGGCTGTGCCAGAAAATCAACTGCACAGGGCTGGCAATAAAATCGTCAAAAAGAACTTTTATTGCAGCGGTATCGTCACCGAAGAAACTGCCGGTAAAAGCCTTTAACACATAAGCCGAAGCCCAGCCTGCGATAACGCTGTAATAAGACAGAATTAAAAAACCGGCAGTAACGCCCATCCAGCCCAGATAATGCCAATTTTTATCGGCTCCGGCCTCATCGGCCAGCGTCACCATGGTGTTGATGGGATTCTGCCTGCTGCGCCGCCCAAGCATAGTTTCCGCCATCATAATGGGAATGCCGATCAGCAACACGCACAGTAAATAAACGATCACAAATGCCCCGCCGCCATTTTCGCCGGTGATATACGGAAACTTCCAGATATTACCCAGACCGACTGCGGAACCTGTCGCAGCCAGAATAAACGCGAAACGCGATGACCATTCGCCATGAATTGATTTTTTTGGATCCGTCATTTTTGTGCCTGTAAGAACTTTATAATTATAAAATCACCCCAGATCATCCTTCGGGGTGAGCTTTTCTGACTATTGCAGTAATATCGGGTAAAATAGCAAAATTATTCCCTTACGTCAGTTTATAAATCTTAACCCGCACTTATGGCCGATAAAAAGTCCACAAAAAATGCCAAGCAGCAAAACGCCACTATAGCCGTTAACCGTCAGGCGAGGCATGAGTATACGATTGAGGAAAAATTTGAGGCGGGCGTAGTTTTGGAAGGCTGGGAAGTTAAAAGTCTGAGGGATGGGCGCATCCAACTTAAAGAGAGCTATGTGGTGATAAGACGGGGCGAAGCTTTTTTGTCCGGCGCGCATATCTCGCCGCTAATATCGGCATCGACCCATGTTAACCCGGACTCTATCCGCGCCAAGAAACTGCTGCTGCACCGGCACGAGCTGAACAAGCTGATCGGCTCTGTCGAACGCAAAGGCTATACCTTGATTCCACTGCAAATGTACTGGAAAAACGGCAGAGCCAAACTGGAAATCGGTCTGGCCAAAGGCAAGCAATTGCACGACAAACGCGCCGCCTCGAAAGACCGGGATTGGCAACGTGAAAAAGGA
>JANYKK010000261.1 GCA_025361585.1 Methylobacter sp.
ATCCACAGCCTTATCTTGGTCTATGTAAATTGAATACCTGCACAAAAACAGATAGACTCCTGTCGTTAAAAATTCACACGGACGTAATAATATGAACATGTAAATTCAGTCGCTTAGCAGTGCCTAACGCATATTGTTGGCACCATAGCCAATCAATGTGCAACGCCGATAACAACTGTCGAACTGCCTAATGGCGAATTACTTACTCCGTTAACAGCTTTAAATTAAGAAAAATTATAATGACAAGCATCCGCCAATACTTGGAAGGATTGCAGTAATAATACGGTGCTAGGTCAAATTGCGCCCGACCCTGGTTTAGGCTTGCTTGCCGACGGCAGAGTGGTATTGGTGGCAAGTCCAAGCCGCGTATTTGTGTTCAACGAAGAAGCTCAGCAATGGTCATCCATGAAAGCCGAATGGTACTCTGACAACCTCACCTACGGCGCACCTATACGCGCAAAAAAGCCTTTACTGCAAATTTTTGATGCTGCACAAAACACATGGCTGGACATCAGCGGTGTTGCCGGGAAATATTGGCAAAATACCCATGCGCACCAGGAATATCAAGTCGACTTTTCCGACCGGCCATCAGAATTCGTAGCCGCTGTAGATCTTCCGCCAGCAATGTTATGGGATGATAAAACACAACAATGGGCTTATATATTCGAGTTCGGAACAATGGGCAGGAACCCGAAAACTTTACCGGATGGCTGTGCTTTTTCGTGGAGAGACTTTACGCTATTCAACCCAAAAACCGGCACCATACGCAAACTAACCGACCCGGGTGTTGGTATTAAAGACTACCAAGGCAGCATGGACGTACTCGCCGATGGCACGGTAGTCTTTGCCGGTGTAGCGAATAACCATAGTGAACCCGGCGCCGGATTTTTTCACCGAAAATTGACTTGCGCCGGGTTTGAGAACTCGACCGATGATGAGGCGGTGATGCCGACAGTGGCATATGAAGAACCTTTAGCAACCCCAGAAACAACGGTGGCGGCAAAGCCAACCAATGCCGAGACAGTCAATCGATGGCGGACGCAATTAAAAGATTTCTTTAGCACCTATCGCTGGAATATTTTAGCTGTATTTGGCCCTTTTTCAGTGTATTTCTTGGCGCTCAAATTTATTCTGCCTGCTTTAAGCAGAATAAGCGAAAAAACCAGTGCGTCAAAAATGATTAAAACCGTCAAAAAATCACGGCTTAACTCATCGCAAAACAAAGCCGTAAAATCAGCCGGGTGGATAATGCGGGTTGCTATTTACGGCTTACTCGCAATATATGCGGCATCAACCATAAAATCTTATTTCCGCATTCACGAAATGATGGCTAAACAAAACTGTGCCGAAAACCCGGCTGCCTGCATCGACAAAGAGACAGGTCTTATGCAAAGCGAACCGTCGCTCGCGGAAGCAAATCCTGGCGACGACACTACTCCACGTATTCCGTGTAAATATGTAGGCATATGGTCATCCCGGCATGGTTCCGATATGTATAGAATCGTCCTTAAAGACGATGGAACTTATAGCATGATGCAACCCGGCGCAAGTGATAGTAGCCCGCCTCTTTATACCGGCTATTGGACAGTGCAAGGTAAAAATATGGTTTGGCGCCACCAAGTCGGCAACACCGGTGAGGCTGATATTAATCCAATACAACAACAGAGCGACTCGCAATTTACCCTTACAGAAGGCAATGGTAGTCATACCGTATATGAATTGATTGAGGCGGTTAAATCAAACGAGTGCACTGAATAGCCGTAATCTATAAGAGCTGGAGGTAAAACAACCTAACTCAACTGTATTTGTTGGGTTGTTAGATCCGCTCTCCTATCCTTGTCAGGTTGTCCCGATATAAATTACCAACACTCTATTTTGATTGATTTTATAAGGTTTTTTCGGTATAAAGTTCACAATCACAATTAACTATAAATCCATGAAAAAAGCCCAAAAGGGCTTTTTTGTTTTTCGAGAATCAGGCTTTGTCCGTTTGGTTTATAGATGCTCTAAAACCGTTTTCTAATGCCTTTATATGATATTTGATTATCCCTACCAACTTTTGGGCGGCCTTTTGTTGCTTTTATTGTTGTTCTTACGCCCTTGGAATTGGCTGGCCTCCACCCCCTTTTCCTCACCCGCTTATGTAAAAAATCTGACTCCTGATGCTCCCGAGGCTGTGGATTTTAACCCTATTGCGTCTGAACCAGCCGAATCCACTCCAGAAGCAGCCACAGCGCCTCCGCAAGAACCTGAAGAACTTGGCAATCCTTGTGTGTTACACAATAACGACCCAATATTTTGGGATCGGTTCTTTGCCGATGATATGTTCGGCGGAGCCTTGTTTGATGTTACCGCAAGCGTTACCGTTGACAAAAGAACAGGTTATAACTTGTCGAATTTAGGCGAATGGGAAGAAGTCGACCACACTTTTTACTTCGAAAAAGAGACGAATAAAACCACACTTGATCCGTCGGTCAGATTTAGCTTTTCGATGTATTACAAACTCTACTTAACAAAACCCTTTCCAGAAAATTGGTTAGTTGAGTGCGAAAAGGCGCTTTTAAAAATACAAACAGACTGGGAACTTAAGGAATCAAACCCTAGCCATTCGAATGACCCAGCGGACAAAGGCCCATCATCCGCCAAACAAAAACAAGAAAAATGCGCGGAATTAATGCAACAAATTAAGGCTCGAGTCATTTCACTGGGTTGGTTGCATCTTTTGCCTATTTTCGAAGGCTCAATCTATCAAAAGGCTTGGATGACCAGTCCGCAAGGACTGGCTGTATTCGAACAGCCCTGGGGTTCCTATATTCACTTCGGTACGCTGGAAAACGAGGAAGAATTGAAATACTCAGGAGCTATGTCTATTTTGACGGTCGCCCCTACCGGCTCAGGGAAAACCAAAAGCCTTATTTTGCCAAACCTTGCCACCTACACCGGCGGAGTAATATGTCTAGATATTGCCGGAGAGCGTTACGCCCAAACAACAAACTATCGGCAAGCGATGGGACAAAAAGTCTGGCGCTTCGATCCTTTCGGAGATAATGATAATACGGCAGCCTTTAATCTACTTTCAGTTGTTCGCCGCTCTCCTATGAACATGTGGGGGGATGCTGAAAAATTAGCAGCTATATTCGCGCCTACCGGCGACGGCAGTCGCGTTTTTTGGAGCGATGCAGTCCAAGAGCTGCTGGCCGTTCTTATCTGTTATTGTATTTTGGATGCCGATAGCCATGAACGCGAAGCTACGCCAAAAGACTTGCTTAACACTGTAAACATGGAAGCCGGAAGACTGCAACGAATTTTGAGAGCTTGCACCCAATCAGAGGAAATTTGGTCGTTAGATACGCATGCCAAAAATGTGTTGAGCATTATCAACAGAAGCTTGCATTTTCCTTCAGTGCCTGAATCGCTAAAAACTGCCCTCAAAAACTGGAACGACCCCCGCTTGCTAGCCAATACAAGTCATTCAGACTGGACGCCTGCCGAACTGTTGAACGGATCGGCCTCTGTTTTTTTTGTGACAGCTCCTGGCAACATGACTACAGAGGGA
>JANYKK010000281.1 GCA_025361585.1 Methylobacter sp.
CCGATATTGCGATTAGCTCCGATCCTAATTTCAGATTCTATTTCGTGCCGGACAAAGCCGGTGAGCTGAAAGCCGAAGTGACCGATACCTCTTGCGAAACGCCAACCAAGAGAGACGTTTGCACTAAAGGCGATACTTATACTGAAATGTTTAAAGTCCAGCCGTAGATTTTTGAGTCGCGTAGGTTGATGATCTTAATATTTAAATAGGGAAAATTGTTTTGATGGCTCGATTATGTCACTAAGCAAATAATTTTTATTGACTCGCTTTATCGCTCCATCTTTGGATACGATGACGACATCTTTTGATGAATGTAATTGACCCACAGCCTCCATTAAATGAGACTCGGCAGCGGTGGAATTTGTCACACAATTCTGAAATAAATCTGCCAATTTGGTGGGTCTGGCAAGTTGAAAAACCGTCTCCCCAAAATATTCTCTTACTCCATCAATGCAAGCTTCCCTTGACTCCTCCTCTGCAAATTCAAATGTCTGTTGCCCTGTGTATTCAATATCTTTATTTGCATTGTAGCCCAGCACAAATATCCCAGGCTCCAATTCGTGCCCAAACTCAGTGGCATGCTCCCAATGTAGCGATTTCATAACAGCATGAGCACGATACGCATTGGAGAGGTGAATTAGCCAGTAACCCCAAGAGTTTGTCCCATACGGTTTCACGAAAAACAAAGTCATAAATTCCGCCCCTGTTTCACGTTTGATGCCATATGCAAGATGCCGCTGTAAAATTTGACGCCATTCGCGTCTCTGCGTAGCTTTAAGCTGGTTCAGTTCTTCCCAAGGAATATACGCATCCAGCCCTATGTTTTCTAATGGTTTTCGATTTGCTGCGCGATTTGATAAATAAGTGATCAAATTGTCGACGTTGAATGTCATGACAATTTCAGCTCCTCTAAGACTGCGCAGAATGCCAGCCATTTCCGGCAAAGGAATATCCTTGTAGCTGTATTGGTCTAAAACAAAGAGGGCGCGTTCCCCCATTTTACGCAACTTTACTTTCTGAATAAGCCGCGGGAGCTGGTTTAAGAAATTATCGGTGATAATTTCCGATTTTTGATAATCCTCCAATTCAATTGCATTTTCATCTAGCTTAGCGCCTAGCCAATGCCGTAGGTAATGGGTTGTGTCCGGTAAAATATCTACAAAGTAATAGTCTACATTGATATGACGTGGAATTCGTCGCCTACGGTTAAGGTAGAACCTAGCTTCCTTGACCGCTCGCATTATCAAAGTTGGAGAACCATCTGCCAGGTCACCGTCTTCCGTTTGGTAACAACCTCCGCCGCAAAAGCCGTCGATAATCGATAGCCTAAGCTCGGGAATATGTGCCGGAGCCATGAGTGTTAAGATATATTGACGGACGTACTCTTCAACAATGGCATGTTTTGTCTGGCTATGCCGATCAATTAATGGAGGCGGAGAACCGATTCGCCAGTGGTATTTATCGTCGGCCATTATATCTGCTGCTGTGCGACAGGCATTGCATCCCAAATACGGCCATGCAATTCCCGACCATTTTCTTTTTTGGCTCTTTTTTTTCCGTCAACACCCCAGCCACCCCATTGTTTGAAAAAGAACGCTACATTTTCGGCTTCACATTTGATCCTGATTTCATCGACCCATTCTTTCTGCATGGGACGCGCCTTTGGCCCAGATTCGCCACCGACAATTACCCATTGAATTCCCGCAAGGTTGATATTCCCTAAACTTTCAAGCAATGGCTCTACCGATAAGAAACGTATGCTGGCATTCACCTCTCGTAAACTTTCAATTCTAGGAAGCCCAAAAGCGCGATCTTCAACAGAAACCCCTAGCCATACATTTTCTGGGCATTTTCTATTTGAAAAATAGAGTGGCAATCTTTCTGCTCTTTTAGTGAGGATTTGAAACGTATGTTGTGGCGTTTTGGTTACGACAGAGAACACTTCATCCAAAAAGCTATCAGGGATATCCTCATGAAACAAATCGCTCATTGAATTGACAAAATAAATAGTTGGTTTTTTTCTTTTAAGTGGCTGCGCCAATCGATAGGGATGAACAGTAAGTTGGAAACCATTGGCGTATCCTTGTGACCCCATTGCTTTAAGTCTTATCGCCATTGTTTCAGCATAGCAATGCTTACACCCGGGCGATATTTTTGTACACCCAGACGTAGGGTTCCATGTTTGCTCAGTCCATTCTATGCGCGATTTGCTACTCATAACTCCTACTTAAATTAAATGTCAATCAAGGATACTCAAACCCTGTGCATCAGATGTTTGGTCTTGGCGCTTTTAAACCATCATCAAACAAAAATACCTTTTTTGTCAAGCTAGCCGCGTAGTGTAGTGGTCTAATCGGACAGAGGAGTCGAACGGTCATAGAGAGTTTCCGGGGCGATGTCTAAGTCGCCCGGCCAGCAAACGGTATCTAATGCAACAAAGGCTTGTTTAAACAAAGAGACGTCCTGCAAGCGTGTGAATACGCCGCGATTTAGGTAGGGGCGGGCATCGAACAAACGGTGGTCGCCGGTATCAAACCAGAGTTCTAGGGAATAATTTTCATGGGGAACTACTCGAACGACTGTTTCCATAATTGCTCCTAACGTAAAGGATCGATAGCAAACGGTGTTTGGCCGTTAACGGCCAGCTCCCAATCTGCGAGCAAGGATTCGCGGTGTATTTCAATCCATGCCTGAACGAGTCTAACTTTGGATACAGGAATTGCACCGCTCAGAATTTCCCCATCAATGATGGAGAATGAAGCTTCTTGGCCTTGGTATTTTGCATGGATATGAGGCAGTTTGTGCCGTTCATCGTCATAAAAGTAAAGACAAATGACGATGCCGTAAAACATGCTGATGGTAGGCATAAAGAGTACTCCGTAAATTTGAAGGAGGTCAGTATAGCAAATTGAACTTCTTAATTGACAGCAGTTAGCGAGTGGCCTGGATGGCGCGATGTGTCAATGCCTTGGTAGAGCGGGCTCGATTTTTCAGGATTCCTTGAATTCCCCGAAAGACTTTTCTTCAACTCCATCCCTTGCTGCTACAATGCGCCCATCTTAAACTGCACAAGAACTCGAAAAATGGATGTAATCCAACGCATTGCCGAAGAATTAGCCGTTAACGTCAAACAAGTCCGCGCCGCTGTCGAG
>JANYKK010000296.1 GCA_025361585.1 Methylobacter sp.
TTGAAAAACGTGATGCGCGAGGAGCAGGGGGCGGCAAAGCTGCTGCAACAAATCCCCGGCATTAAGATTAGGCCGCTGCCTGCATCGATACAATGCTGCGGTTCGGCGGGCAGTTACATGCTGGATCATCCGCAAATGGCGCAAGCGCTGTTAAACGACTTGTTAAATGTGGCGTTGGAAGATCAGCCTGGGTATCTGGTCAGCTCCAACATAGGCTGCGCCCTGCATATATCGGCGGGACTCAGGGAGCGGGGAGTGGAGTTGGAAGTACTGCATCCGGTTGCTTTAATCGCAAGGCAGTTAAAGTAATTCGGGTTGATTGAAACCTTAAGCAATGCAGAGGGTGACTGGTGCCGCCCTCACTCAATCAACAATAAAGAGTAACTGTTCAGTATAAAAAGAAATGGAACACGGATGCCAAAAGTAGGCGCCTCTAGGCGACGCGGATTAAGCTGATATTCACGGATTAGAAATGCATAACAATCCTTTTTGAGGGTGTAAAAAAACCGCGTAAATCCGTTCAATCCGTGTCATCTGCGTTCTATTAATCGTAGTTAGCAGTTACAAATCAGGATTTGACTTCCTCATAGCGCTGACGATAGTTATGACCATAGAAAATTTCGGTCACTTCTTTATGCAGCTTACTTTCTATTTCCGCTTTTTGTTCAGTGGTCAAATCGCATTCCTTTTCGAATAAATAATTCTCCAGCTCGGTTTCCTTGAGCATCATTTTGGTGTGGAAAATATTTTCCTGATACACATTCACATCAATCATCTGGTAACTTTCTTGCGTATCCAAGGCAATGTAGTCTTGAATAGAAGTGATTTTATGATCGATATAGTGTTTCTTGCCTGAAATGTCACGGGTAAAGCCGCGAACTTTATAATCCATGGTCACTACATCGGATTCGAAGCTGTGAATCAGGTAATTGAGCGCTTTCAACGGCGAAATCCGGCCGCAGGTGGAAACGTCAATATCGGCGCGAAAGGTGCTGATGCCGTTATCGGGATGGCTCTCAGGATACGTATGCACGGTAATATGGCTTTTGTCCAAATGCGCCAGCACCGTTTCAGGCAAGGGGCCGGGCGACTGGCTGTTCATGCTGGGCGGCGGCGGCGCTTCGCCTTCGGAGATCAGCATGGTGACGCTGGCGCCTTGCGGTTCATAGTCCTGGCGGGCGATATTAAGGACTTGCGCGCCGATAATTTCGGCGACATCTTTAAGGATTTGAGTCAGTTTATCGGCGTTGTAAGCTTCATCGATATACTCGATATAAGCTTGCTGCTGTTCAGCCGGTGCGTAGCAAATATCATATATATTGAAACTGAGCGACTTTGTTAAATTGTTAAAGCCGTGTAATTGCAATTTATTCAACGTAGTCAAACCTCAATAACTTCAAAATCATGGGTGATTTCCACTGCCTTGCTGAGCATGATGGAAGCAGAGCAATATTTCTCTGCGGATAGTTTTACCGCCCTTTCAACAGCCGATGCTTTTAAATCATGACCGGTGACGATAAAATGCAGATGAATCTTGCTAAACACACTAGGAATAGCATCGACCCGTTCGGCGGTAACCTCGGTTACACATTTAACAAGGTTATTTCTGCCTTTTTGCAGGATCTGCACTACATCAAAAGACGAGCAACCGCCCACGCCCAGCAGAAGCATTTCCATTGGGCGCATACCTATATTGCGGCCACCGTGGTCGGGTGGGCCGTCTATGACGACAGCATGCCCGCTGCCGGTTTCGCCGACGAACATCACGCCATCGACCCATTTGACTGTTACTTGCATTTGTTTTTCCGGTTAAAAATGACGCATAGAGTAGCATAAAAACGTTTATTGCCAGAGTGACAATGTTGATTTTTTTGTTAAAATCCTGCATTGTTAGTCGAATATTCCACAGCGTGTAATGATAGATGAATTGTTGCTATGAAGCTTAAAATCCAAGAAACCCCTTATAAAGAAGCGTTGGAGCATTTCTTACGTTTTTGCCATATCAAAAAATATCCGGCTAAAACCACTATTATCCACCCTGGCGATGTAGGGGATCGGCTGTATTTTGTCATAGACGGTTCAGTCAGTGTTTGCGTGGAAGAGGCCGAAGGCGGGCATGAATTGATCCTCGCCTACTTAAATAAAAATGAGTTTATTGGTGAAATTGGCGTTTTCAAAGCAGCTGAAAGACGTAAAGTCAGCGTTAAAACCCGTTGCGAGTGCCATTTGGCAGAAATAAGCTACGAACGCCTCCGCCAGATATTGAGAAAAGATCTGGCGGAGCATAGCCCCGACATTTTTTTCATGATAGGCGAACAATTATCGGCTCGATTATTAAACACCAGCCGCAATTTATGTGATCTGGCGTTTATGGATGTAGAAGGGCGAATTGCACGAACCTTGATGGATTTGTGCAAAAGTCCCGAGGCAATAACCCATCCTGACGGCATGCAGCTGCATATCTCCAGGCAAGAAATCGGTCGCATGGTCAGCTGTTCAAGAGAAATGGCGGGTCGCGTTTTGAAAGAACTGGAAAGTAAAAAATTGATTACCGCGCACGGCAAAACTATCGTGGTGTTTGGAACAAGATAGCCTCTAATAATAGCCACAGCCCGGAAAGGAGCGCCGGGGAGAGTTAATCAATGTTGGCGCTGTCATGGTGCCATTGAGTTCACATAGAGTGCGGGTTCCTTCAGCTTGATGTAGATAGAAGCTTTAGAAACTAATAATGAGCAATTGCTACGCAGGTAAAAACGAATACGAAATTTTAGTTTTAACTGCAAGTAGGGGAATTCAAGGTTTTTATTCCCTAAACTATTTTCCATTTATCCAAAGTAACAACATGACAGAAGAAAAGTTTCGACTCGTTACACGCAGTGATTTTGACGGCTTAATCTGCGCTGTTTTATTAAAAGAACTGGACTTGATCGGCGACATCAAATTTGTTCATCCCAAGGATATGCAAGATGGTCTCATCGATATTGACGACCGCGACATCACCACCAATCTGCCCTATGTCAAAGGTGTGCACCTTGCGTTTGATCATCATTTAAGCGAAACCATCCGCAATGAAAAAGCCGAAAACCATATCATAAATCCAGACGCCCCTTCAGCCGCGCGGGTCGTTTATGATTATTATGGCGGCGCAACCCGCTTTCCTGGCAGCTGGGACGAAATGATGGCGGCTGTCGATAAATGCGATATGGCTCAATTTAGCAGGGAAGAAATTTTATACCCGGAAGGCTGGGTGTTATTGAATTTCTTGATGGATCCTCGTACCGGTTTAGGTCGTTTCAAGGATTTTACTGTGTCAAATTATCAATTAATGATGAACCTGATTGATTATTGCAAAGATAATTCTATTGATGACATTCTGCAATTAGGTGACGTTCAGGAGCGGATCAAACTGTTTGAAGAACACGAGAATGCCGCCAAAGAACAGATTCAACGTTGCTCTACCCTATACAATAATCTGGTGGTATTAGATTTGCGGGATGAGGAAACCATCTACGCGGTTAATCGTTTCATGATTTATGCGCTGTATCCCGATTGCAACATCTCCATGAGTGTCATGTTGGGCAAGCAACAAAACACCATATTTGCGATAGGCAAATCTATTTTGAATCGCACCTCTGATACCAATGTCGGCGAACTTTGCCATAGCTATAACGGCGGAGGGCATATGAATGCAGGTACTTGCCAAGTCGATAATCAGGAGAGTGAACAGCACTTAAGCGATATTATTGATCTTCTCATAAGTTATAATATGTAATATATCCGTGTAATAAAGTTCGTTTGAAAATGGTGTAAAAACTTTTAGTGCAGTTAATATTAATTTTGCAAAAATTAATTAGGATAAATAATTAGCAATACCTTCAGAGCCATTTGCAAAATGACCGCCCCAAAAAACCTGGCAAGCGGCTTGTTTATGTTAAGATATATTATTGAATATTTATTTCTTGTTTTATTATTTTTAACTTTAATAACTGAGCCCGCTTTAATTTTTAGTATCTTGGGTATAAGACTGAATTAATTTGTTATGGCAATTGATCTCACTACAAAAAGAATACTGGTCGTAGATGGCCACGCTTTAATGCGTCAAACTATTAAGCATATAATGGGCTTATGTGGCGCAAAACTTATTGTTGAGGCAGATTCCGGCGTCAACGCACTTGCTGCGATGAGACTTAACAAATTTGATATTGTGTTCTGTGATTACACTTTCCCCGCCGACAAAAACGGATCCACTGGAAAAAACGGTCAGCAAGTTCTGGAAGAAGCCAGACATCTTAAGTTATTGCCCCTTAATAGCGTCTTTATTATGGTTACTGGTGAACAGAGTTCTGCGATGGTGCTTTCTGCCATCGATAATAAACCTGATAGCTATTTGATTAAACCCTTTAGCCAGAAAGAACTATTAGCCCGTATTGAAAAATGCCAGGCTCGCAAACAATACTTTGCCAGTATTGAAAATGAAATGGACAACGGAAATCTGTATCAGGCTATATACCATTGCGAAAAACTGCTCCAGGCAGATAATAATAAAATGCGGCCGCAATTGTTAAAAATGCGCGCCGAACTTGCGCTTCAGATTGGCGATATTAATACTGCCGAAGAGATTTATCAGGATATTCTGCAAGGTACAGAACCTCCCTGGGCCCAACTGGGCTTAGGCGTCGTGGCTTTTTTTCGTGGACAAGATGACCAAGCCATTGATATTTTTCAGGGGTTGATCGATCGACAGCCGTTTATGCTGGAGGCTTATGACTGGCTGGTAAAAACGTATGAATCTTTAGGCGATCATGAGCCTGCTGTATCTACCCTTGATGCGGCGGTTACAATTTCTCCCGCCTCTATCTTAAGACAAAAAAAACTGGGCTTGCTGGCTGACAAAGTCGATAACCTTCCTTTTGCCAAAAAAGCTTACATAGCCGCCATTAAATTGGGCATAAATTCTATGCACAGATCATCCAATGATTATTCGGGCTTGGCCAATATCCACTTAAAAAGTAACGAACCCGACAAGGCATTAAGCCTTGTACATACGCTGGAGAAAGTGTTTCAGCATGATCCCGAAGCAAAGCTTAGGTCAACCCTGTTAGAACATGGGGTCCACCAGACTTATGGCAATCATGAGCAGAGCCAGAAAGCCTATGAAAAAGCATTTGACCTAAACGGGCGACATAGCAAACAGCTATCCAAAGAGCTGCGCTTGGAAATGGCAATGGTTATTTATCAGAATGGTAACAAAGAAGCTTGTGATGCAATTCTTAGCGATTTAATTAAAGCTAATATGGATAACAAGCTTTTTATTAAAGACCTCGTGGCAATATGCGATGCTACTATCAATAAAAATCATGCAAAAACGTTGATACAGGAGGTACAAAAAGAATTGACCGACATCAACAATAAAGGTGTTTGTTTGTTCAAGGACGGCGATATTGCAGGAGCCCTCGCAATTTTTGATCAAGCCATTGCGATAATGCCTAATAATCACACGATCATTTTGAATATACTAAAAATCATTATTCATGATCTTAAAACAAATAAACCCGATACGAAAAAAGTTGCGAAGGCTCAGTCCTTTATCAAAAAAGCCATTGAAATAAGAATGCCCCACAAACAGGTGCATGAACTTCAAGCAGTGTTGAACACTATTGTTACTAGACCTTAAATCGTATAGTCCCCAGAGCCGTAAGATGCGTTGGACGCAGTGAAGGACTCTGTCGCTTAACTGCAAACATACTTCGTATGAACGTAAGTCTGCCTTTCAGGCTGGGCAGGATTTACCCCTGCCAATGCATAAAATTGCTCTGCAAAAGACATTTTAATTTCTTCTGAACTTACATTAGTTCGATAACAGCCCACGGTGCGTGGGAACAATACATCGGCTAATTTGGCTTGATTCGAATTTTAGCGTAGTAGGATGGTTTCGCTGCGCTCTCGGCAACTGCTCCATGCGTTGCGTTACCTCCTGCATCCAGGCAGTCGTACCGATCCTACACAAGCTTCCTGCTTCGGAAACGCTAAAAAAAGTTTACAATAGCACTGTGTTTCATTCCCGGTTGACCTATTTAATCTATGAAAATCATTAATTTTCCTATCGCCCAAGCAAAGATTCATCCATTGCTATTTTTGTTGCTGGTTATCGCCTTAAGCTCAACCGGGGCATGGGCTAAAAGCCCGACGCCGGATGCCGGACAAAAAAGCGCAACGTTTGACATCAATAAAGACACGCTAAAAGCTAAAATCGACGCCATCAATGCCCGTGAAGGCATTGATGAGGCGACAAAATCCAAGTTATTGTCTATATACCAAGCGGCCGAAGATAATCTGGGCAATATCGAAAAATATAAAGCGCAGACTGCCGACTTTAAAACGGCTATCAAGCAAGCGCCGGAGCAAACTAAAAAGCTGCAAAAGGAAATTGAGCAAAGCCAGCTGAAGTTATCCAAGCAAAAACTGGAAGATTTTAATCAGATACCGGTCGAGGAACTTGAGCAGCGGCTTGTACTTGAGAAGGGAAAAGTCAGTAATCTGGATGAGCAGATTAAGAAAATTGAAAGTGATCTTGCTCTGCAAAACAGTCGTCCGCAGCTGATTCGCGAAGAAATGGTAGCGGCGCAGCAAGACCTTGATGCGGCACAGAAAAAACTGGAAGCTCCGGCCGGAAAAGCGTATCAGAAATTGGATGTGGAAGCTAGGCAAGCACAGCTGAAAACCTTGATTGATGCACGTACTGCCGAGTTGAAAATGCTCGACGTTGAATCGATCAGCAATCCGGCCAGAGTTGAGCTGCTAAAAGCACAGTTCCAGTTGTTGGACAGTCAAAAGGCGGCGTTGAATCCGGTTGTTACAGCAATCGAAAATCTTACTTTCGACCTGCGCCAGCAGGAAGCGAAACAAATGCAGGACGCGCTCAGTCAGGCGGAAAAAGCGGTGTCCGGCAAGCACATCCTGATTCAGGAAAGTACGCGCGAAAATGTTCAATACAGCCGTGATTTGCAGGACATTACCGGCAGGATTGAACAATACAGCGAACAAAAATCCAAGGTTGAAACCCAAGCTAACGAAATTGAAACCGACTTTAAAAGCGCCGAAAAGAAAATCAGTCTGGCGGGTTTAAGTCCGGCGCTGGGCAAAATTCTGCGTGAGCAGCGGCGTAATTTGCCGGTTCAGGATGAATTTAAGCAGCAGTCCGAAACTATCCAGAATGAAACGGCGATAACCAGCCTTGCGCAATTCAAGGTTGAAGATAAACTGAAGCGGCTGATGGATGTCGATGCCGAGCTAAAAAACATGATGAGCGAACAGGTCGATCAAACCCTAGCTGTCGATCAGCGCATGATGATTCAGGCCGAGTTGCGGATGTTGCTGAACAATCAGAAAGAGTTGCTGAATAAGCTGTCGGTTGCGTATGCCACGTATCTGCGCACTCTGGGCGACTTCGATTTTGCCAGACAACAGATGGGTACTCAGGCCGGTAAATTCGCCATCTATCTGGACGAGCGCTTGTTGTGGGTACCCAGTTCCGAACCGATAAACTTAAGTTATATCTCCGAGTTGTATCATTCCACGCAATGGCTGTTGTCGCCGTTTAACTGGATGGCATTGATCGGAGATGCAGTTAAGCTGGTTTTTCATCATCTGTTTTTGACCTTTATTGCGGTGCTGTGTTTTGTCGGTTTGCAGAGGAGCAGAAACTGGGCGAAGCTACAGTTAACGGCTATGTCCGGCAGAACGGATAGCTTTTATTGCACCCTAAAAGCCTTAGGCTATAACCTGATGTTGGTATTGCCGCTGCCGTTAGTCCTCTACTATTTAGGCTGGTTTTTGAGTAGCGGCATCCAGATTGTCGATTTCACTAAAGCCGTCGGCGAGGGCTTGAAGAGTACTGCTGTGCCGCTATTTTTTCTGCAATTTTTTTATCGTTTGTTTGCCGCCGATGGGATAGCGCGTAAACATTTTCAATGGCAGAAAACGTCAGTCAATCTTTTGCGTAAGCAGATTGCCTGGGTACGTTTTATTGCGGTGCCGGGAGTATTTATTATCAGCTGCACCAGCGCATCTAAGTTTTCGGCGCACAGTGATAGTATTGGCCGCTTGGCATTGATTATCGTCATGGTTGCCATGGCTGTTTTTGCGGGTCGGGTGTTAAGACCTTCGACCGGGTTATTGCAGACCTATATCAACAAAAATCCTGAAGGCTGGATAGCTAAGCTACGTTATGTCTGGTATGCGGCAGCTATCGGCATACCGATGGTTATTATCGGTTTTGCCGTGACAGGCTATTATTTGAGCGCCTTGGAGTTGCAGCAAAAGCTTATTATTACCCTGCGGCTGATTTTTTCGACCATCATCATTCATGCGCTGGTGTTTCGCTGGTTAACGCTGGTTAACCGGCAGTTGGCTATCACCAATGCCGAACAAAAACGCAAAACCGTTGCGGTTCCGGAAAAGCATTTGACCGGATCGGAAGACCCGGTGTTGCCGGTTGACGAGCAGCAGATCGATATACCTAAAATCAATGCCCAAACCATCAAGCTGTTGAATGTCTTTATCGGTTTTACGCTGGTGATCGGTTTCTGGATGATCTGGAAAAATATCCTGCCGGCCTTTTCATTTTTGGATCGTATTGTGCTCTGGCAGCATCTGGTTAATGTGGATCAGCAGGATGTTTATCAGCCGATCACCCTGACCAATCTGCTGTTGGCCGGGTTGTATGTGTTTATTGCGGTGGTTGCGGTGCGGAATTTTTCCGGCGTGATGGAGTTGCTGGTGTTCAGGCGCTTGCAAATAGAGGCGGGCGGCCGATATGCGGTTAACCAGCTGGCTAAATACGTGTTGGTTTCGATAGGCTTTATCAGCGTCGCCAACGAGCTGGGCGGCAGCTGGTCGCAGGTGCAGTGGCTGGTAGCGGCGCTCAGTGTCGGCTTGGGTTTCGGTTTGCAGGAAATTTTCGCCAATATGGTGTCGGGTATTATCCTGTTATTTGAACGCCCGATACGGGTCGGCGATACCGTCACCATCGGCACGGTCACCGGCAAAGTCAGTAGGATTCAGATGCGCGCCACCACGCTGATCGAAATGGATCAAAAAGACCTGATTGTGCCTAATAAGACTTTTATTACCAGCCAGCTTATCAATTGGACTTTAAGCGATTCCGTAACCCGTGTGGTTATTCCTATCAGCATTGCCTATGGTTCCGATGTTGAACTGGTGCATAAAGTTATGATGGATACGGTAAAATCAATGCCGCTGGTGCTTGCAGAACCTGAGCCTAGCGTGGTGCTGGTCGGTTTTGGCGATAGCTCGCTGAACTTTTCCATCCGTATTTTTGTCAGCGAATTGTTCAACCGGATGCCGGTTACCCATGATTTTCACGTCCGGCTGGAAAAAGCCCTGCGTGAGCATAATATAGAAATTCCTTTTTCGCAGCGGGATATTTGTGTGCGTTCAGTCGCGCATGAACATAATGAGGGCAATCCTGGTGCGCCGCAAATTCACGCTGGGTAAGGGGCTCGGTCTAGAGCTGGCTAGGGGGCGAGACTGTGAAAGTATTATCCAAATTAGGCTAAAAACATTTTTTACCACGAAGACACGAAGAACACGAAGTTTTCAATGTATTGAATTAAAACGGTTGTTTTTCTTCGTGTTCTTCGTGTCTTCGTGGTGAATTCTTTAATTTTTTTCTAAAAACGAATACTTTCACAGCCTCGGGCGCATCGCGCCCCATTTCGAAGCCCAACCGTACTGGGATTTTGATAATGCAAATGGATTGTCCCTTGCAACGTTTAAAATAACCCGGCCATTTTGCCATTTACCCAGTGTTGTCCGCCAGACGTAGACGAGTCCATTCATGCGCATCCTGATTGTCGAAGACGAAAAGAAAACCGCCGCCTATCTGCAAAAAGGGCTGGCCGAGCAAGGCCTTATCGTCGATGTTAGCATTGACGGCGAAGAGGGCTTGCTGCTTGCCACTACGGTCGAGTACGACCTGATCATTCTCGATGTCATGGTGCCGCTACGCGACGGCTGGTCTGTCCTCAAGGAGCTTCGGCGTAGCGGCAAGCAGACCCCGGTGCTGTTTCTGACGGCACGAGATTCTATCGACGACAGGGTGAAAGGTTTGGAACTGGGCGCCGATGACTATCTGGTCAAACCTTTCGCCTTCGTCGAATTGCTGGCGCGCATCCGCTCAATCCTCAGGAGAGGCCCCGCACGACAAGCGGAACAGTTGGTTTTAGCCGATCTTACGCTCGATCCCATTCGGCACAAGGCGTTTCGTAACGGCCAGAGGCTGGATTTATCGCCCAAGGAGTTCGCCTTGCTGTCACTGTTTTTGCAACGGCCGGAGGAAGTGCTGTCGCGAACGCTGATCGCCGAGCAGGTTTGGGATGTCCATTTCGATAGCGACACTAATATCGTGGATGTCGCGGTGCGCCGCTTGCGGCAGAAAATCGACGATCCGTTCCCGCAAAAATTGCTGCATACCGTTCGGGGAGTCGGCTATGTCCTCGAGGAACGCTAAACCCTGGTCGATTACCGCCCGGCTGACACTGCTTTACGTCGTCTCGGCATCGGTGATTTTGTTGTCAATCGGCTGGTATCTGCACCAAACGCTGGCAGAAACCCTGGCTCAGGACAACAGGCAATTTCTATTAAAAGAAATTCAGTTGTTGCGCACCGTGCTGCAGGAACAGCCGCCCAACCTGGAAAGATTGGCGGATGAACAAAGCGAAGGCATCGACTTGCCCGCAGGCCGTTATTACTCAAGAATCCTAAATGAAAATGGGCGCAACTTGATCGAAACGCCGGGTTTGCCGACGGCAATGCCGTTTCCGCTTATCGATAAAACAACGGTGCGGAAAATTGCAGACGGGCGAACATTCATGTTGATGACCGCGCAAAGCAAAACCACGCCGCAGCAAACCATTCAAATTGCGCTCGACGTCTCAAACGAAGCTGAGCTCCTTGCCAAATACCGGCGCAATCTTATTGGGGCGCTGTTTTTCGGCCTGCTGTTTTCAACCTTGGCAGCCGTTTTTGTTGCGCGGCGCGGCCTAAGCCCTATTGCTGAAATGACGCGGCATATAGAAGGCATCAGCGCCGCTCAACTGAATGAGCGATTGGACCCTGCTACCGCTCCTAAAGAACTATCCAACTTGGTTTCCGCTTTTAATGCGATGGTATTACGCCTGGCTAAATCCTTCGCCCAGCTCAACCAGTTTTCCGCCGATCTGGCCCACGAACTGCGCACGCCGATTAACAACCTGATGGGCGCAACCGAAGTCGCTTTGTCCAGACCGCGAAACGCCGACGAGTACCGCGAGATTCTCGAATCCAATCTGGAAGAATACGGACGCCTGTCGCGAACGGTTGAAATCCTGCTGTTTTTAGCCAAGGCCGAAAACACCGGGATTCCGTTGCGCACGGTTCGTCTGGACGGCAGGGCTGAATTGGAAGCGGCTTGCAGTTACCATGAAGCCATGGCCGAGGAAAAAGGCGTTCGCCTGGTTTGCGACGGCCAGGGATTTCTTTATGCCGATGCGCAGCTGTTTAAACGAGTGCTCAGCAACCTGTTGCTTAACGCCATTCAGCACACACCGAACGGAGGGAAAATCCGCTTATCAGTTGATTCGCCTTGCGACGGCTCGGCAAGCGTCAGCGTGCAAGACACCGGCTGCGGCATTGCGGCGGAATGCCTGCCCAAATTGTTCGACCGGTTTTATCGCGTCGACCCTGCACGTTCGGCGGAAGGCACCGGGCTGGGGCTTGCCATCGTCAAATCCATCATGGAATTGCACGGCGGATCGGTGGTTATTGATAGCGAACCCGGTCAGGGTGCTGTGGTTACGTTGCACTTCCCTGCCAAATAAAGCCCAATCTACCGCGCTCGGAGTCTGCCGATGTCGTGTTTGTTTGTATAATCTGTCGCCTTGACTTACACTCTAGCCCGTTAAAACTAGTAAGATAAATTTAATTCAATAGGGTTATGCGGCATGTTGTTTGGGTTATTGGACAGCTAATGTCGTATAGATTACGTTAGACACTATCACCGAGAGCGTAGAAATGTCTTCATTGTGGGACTTAGCAAAACAACATGACATACCAAACTGGTTTGCACTTGCATTCACGGTAGTTCTTTGGCCTCTTGCACTTTTCTGGTGGCAACGGAGAAGAATCAACAATGTTCCAAATCTGGAAGTAATTTTCAAACTTGGAGGAATGCAAGTCGGAAATGCCGCTGGTCCCGCTATTAACATCACGTTTCTCAACCACACAGGATCCGTTGTATATATTACCAGCGCGAGAATCAAAAACTGCTCTTCAGCATTCTCCGTGCCAAACAATCATGCAGATCGAGATAGCGCAGAAAACTCGTATCACCTAAAGTTCCAACTCAACGGTACTGGAAATTTCGAATATCGAGAAATCACGTTACAGACCAACCAATCTGCTACGACTTCGATTGCAGTTACCACTCAGCCGAATGACAATTTTTTCTCCTATGTCGTACCTTGGTATCGGCGTTGGTTCAATTACAGGAAATTTTTCATTTTGGAATACACGGCGATGGTTGGAAACACCCGTTACTTGGTAGCAACTCTCTATTAATTACTCTAGACTTATAGCCGCGTAGGGGGCGCATCGCGCCCCATTTCGGAACTCAATCGTACTGGGATTTTAATGATGGAAACGGATTGTCCATTGCAATGTTTAAAATAACCCAACCATTTGGGCATTTGTAAATGGGGCGCGATGCGGCCCCTACATGGATTTGTTTTATGAAATTACGTTGGCTTGGCTGAATCATGCCGAATTACTGGTGCTGTTACGTTCCTGCAAGGGTGCATCGCGCCCCATTTCGGAACTCAATCGTATTGGGATTTTAATAACGGAAACGGATTGTCCATTGCAATGTTTAAAATAACCCAACCATTTGGGGATTTATAAATGGGCGCGATGCGCCCCCTACATGGGATTTGTTTTATGAAATCACATTGGCTTGGTTGAATCATGTCGAATTACCGGCGCTGTTACATTCCTGGCGGATCGTACTTTTTCACCGTGGTGACGGAACGGCGGGCGAAAATCTTGGGTAACGATCTGACCAGAGATTTATTACGGGCGGCTTTTCTGGACTGTTTCCAACGCTGGCCGCCGTTTCGCGTGGATGCGATGGTGATGGTGCAAGACCACCTACACGCCATCTGGACAATGCCTCCCGGTGATGCGGCGTATCCAAAACGCTGGGGCGCGATTAAAAAACATTTCACTGAATCCTGGCTTGCGCTGGGCGGCGCGGAAAAACCCCGCTCGCCGTCCCGCATTGCACATCGTCGGCGGGGTGTCTGGCAGCGTTATTATGCTGAACATGCTTTGCGCGATGAACGCGATTACCAACGGCATTTCGACTACATCCATTACAATCCGGTAAAACATGGCTTGGTGGAAAGCCCTCGCAATTGGCCTTATTCGACCTTCTACCGCTGGGTAAAGCTTGGCGCGTATCATCTTGATTGGGGCTGTTCTTTAGACGGCAGCTTGGATTTTTCGGACATAAATTCGACCTCTGGCGATTAAAAATCCGGGTGCGGTGCATCGCTCCCCATTTCCTATTTCCAATTCTGACAACATTGTAATCTTCCCGTCATTCTATTGTTGGGAACGGCCTGCTAATATTCCCGGCATGCAACGATTCTTCTACCTGATATTTCTAAGCCTCACGCTGACCGCTTGCGCCAGTTTCGAGGATAAGCCGCTAAACGCCGCCGACTCGGCAACGCGCATCGAAATACGCAGCCTGTCCAGTGTGGGACTACGGGATTTTATCGATAGCGTGATCATCAACAAAAGCGGGCAGCCTATCAAAACCTGGGATATTGACCGGCTGACGCTGGCGGCGATTTATTATCATCCCGATCTTGCATTGGCTCGCGCCCAAGCTGGAACGATAGATGCTGCCACAACGACGGCAGCTCAACGCCCCAATCCCTATGCCAATATTTCACCGACATGGATAAGCAATCTGGCGACAGCGGCTGCTCCCTGGATTATTGCCAGTTATATTAGTATTCCGATTGAAACGGCCGGGAAACGCGGTTTTCGTATAGCGAAGGCCGAACATCTCACCGATGCGGCGCAGATGCGGATAGCGGATACAGCTTGGTTGGTACGTGGGCGGTTGCGTCAGGCGATGCTGGAAGTTTACGCGGCACAGGAAGCCGAGCATCTGATGCAACAGCAACTCACCATTCAACAGGCGATGACCGAGAGGCTGGAACAACAATTGATAGTGGGCGAAATCACCCGGCCTGAAGTGATTCGGTCGCATCTTGCCTTAAACCAACAAAAACTGAACGTCAGTGCGGCGCAAAAAAGGAGTGCCGAGAGTCGGGTGTTGCTGGCTACCGCTATCGGCGTGCCTGTCGACGCGCTGGCAGGTATTGA
>JANYKK010000318.1 GCA_025361585.1 Methylobacter sp.
CCGGAGCGGGAGGTTTGCGGGGTGACTTTCAGCACGATCACTTCGGCGGTTTCGACATTGCTTTTATAGGCAATCTGCCAGCGGTGGTGGTGCCGCGTTGCGCCTAGGTATTTTTTTATTTGCTCATTGCCGACCAGCTCAAAAACGACGCCGTCCACATCGTAATCGACCAATGTGTAGACGGTTTCGATGACGTGGTCGAAATCGACCAGCACTTCGGCGGCGGTGCCTTGCCACGCGGGCAGCTGGGAAAACGGGAAAAACACCGCCGCATGGTTTTGTATGGCTTCCAACGCGTGTTGTTCCAGCTCTTTTTCTTTGATGATGCTGGCCTGGAAGTTACGGGAATTTTCAAAATACTCGGCCAAATGGTTATTGAAATAGGTCTGACTGACCACGATTTCGCCTGCGCCCTGCCCCCGTTCGCCGTTGCCGCCGACTATCAAGCCGCGCTCGAAAACCCGGCTGATGTCGGTGCCTTTACGCCCGTCGCCGCGCGTGTACAGCATCTTTCCGTCATCGTAAGCCGCATAACCGTCCAGCTTGGGCGTGGCGCGGATCATCAGGCTGGCAAAATCCACGTCACAGTCTTCGGCGGCTTTTTCCAAGCGAGACAGCCATTTTTCGATGCCGCTTTGGGAATAGGTTTTTTCGGTCGAGAGCATAGGCTCCGGCAACGAGACGGTCTTGCCGATAAAGCCGACTTCCGGTTCGACAGTTTCCAAATACGGATGGTGCGGGTGGCGTTTTTGCAGTTCTGCCAGGAAAACGAAGTCATAATCCGCATCGGAAATAAGCGGCTCGCCGCCGCGATACAGGGCGTTGCAGACCTGCAAAAACTCGAGCAACTGCTCGTCGGTCAATTCTTTGGGATTGGCCTGTGCTGCGATTTGAGCGATCAGATCAGGGGATAATTCAAGATCGACTTGTTTCAGAAGCTCTATCTGGGTATGGCTGAGGGATGGCATAGATAGTCTGGGCAGGATATAAAGCCACTTTTTGACCTATTTACGTCCTTGTATTCTGGATTCCGGCAAATCCCTGCCGGAATGACGACAATATAATTTGGGTGATTCTTATAACTTTAACGCAACCCAATCTACGAGGGCATCAAAATCACAAACTCTGCCGAATAGCCTGAATAGTCGCATTGGTCAGCGGCTGTCTTCTGTGATCTAGTATCACACCGTCCAATTTCTCGGCGATCAGGTGGATGGTTTCTATATAGTCATCGAAAACGGCCTGCGCATTATCCAATGCTTCGGGCTGCATGAAAAACACGAGGCCGGGGCAATAAAAATCTTCTAAATCTTTATCAGGAAAAGTGCCCGGCTCTACAATACAGGCCACGCCGAAATCGACCAGCCGGTTTGGATCCAACCGTTCGAATATTTTCAAACTGCCGTATTCAAGGCCGACCATTTTAAAGGCTTCAACCAAATCAGCGCCGTTAAAATCTTCATCCGCTTTGGTAATAATGCTGAACTGAATAATCTCCGGCGCGGCTGCGCGTTGCGGCTGCTCTACTTCTTCGTCGTCTTGCTCTTCATAGTAGGGTTCGTCATCGTCTTCATCATAATATCGAGCCGGTTTGTCATGAGCAGGATGAACATTGACATTACTTTTGACCCCTAGCGGGATAATATCAAAGTCGTCTCTGGGATCAATCTCCTCAGGTTCATCGGCATAGTCGTCCTCATCATAGTAAAACTCCATGTCACGAGCTTTTTTATCTTTTATATAAGCCCAAGCCAACATGGCGACGACCACAACAATGCCGGTTACAATAATTACAATTCTTAAGATTTCTTTATCCATTATATTTCCGCCAGACTCACTGCTTCTTCAATATCAACTGCGACCATCCGGGACACGCCCGGCTCTTTCATAGTAACACCTGCCAGCTGTTTTGCAATTTCCATCGTCACTTTATTATGGGAAATATACAAAAACTGCACCGATGCCGACATCTCTTCGACCATTTTTGAAAACCGCCCGACATTGGCATCGTCTAGCGGCGCATCGACTTCGTCCAGCAAACAAAACGGCGCAGGATTAAGCTCGAAAATCGAAAACACCAATGCGACCGCCGTTAACGCTTTCTCTCCGCCTGACAACAAATGTATCGAGCTGTTCTTCTTGCCGGGCGGTCTGGCAATAATGTTTACGCCCGCTTCCAGCTCGTCTTGCTCGGTCAATTCCAAATAAGCGTGACCGCCGCCAAACAGCTTGGGGAACTTTTCCTGCAAGCCGGAGTTTATTTTATCGAATGTTTCCTTAAAACGCAGACGACTTTCTTTGTCGATCTGACTGATCGCCTGATCCAGGGTTTGCAAGGCCTCGATTAAGTCGGCATGTTGCTCGTTAAGAAAATCCATCCGCTCCGACTGCGCTTTGAATTCTTCAATCGCGGTCAGGTTAATGGTACCTAATCTTTCGATTTGAGCCAACAGGTCATCGACGGTTTTTTTCCAACTATGCTCTTCCGCCTGCTCCGGCAAACTTTGCAACACCGTCTCGACATCCGCATCGATTTCGTTCAGCTGCTCGTTGACGGTTTGCTGGCGCACCTTGCTTTCCTGCAATTCAAACCGGATTGTATCCAGCGCTTCTTTTTGCTTTTCCAAAGCCCGCTGGGTTTTGATGTGCTGTTCGGATAGCTGGGTTATTTCAGCTTCCAGATCTTCCTGTAACTGGCGCTGTTGTTTCAGCCGAGCTTCCAACTGCTCCTTATCGATAAACATCTGCTCCAGCTGCTTTTTTTCCTGATCCATCGGCGTCAGCGTTTGGTGCAGGCTTTTTTCCAGATCGGCGATGCGTTCAAGCGACTGCTGATGCTGCAACTGCAACCGTTCCAACTGCTTGCCGGTCAAGATTTCAGATGACCGCAACGATTCAATCTGCGACTTGATGCTGAAAACCTGCTGTCTTGCTTCATTGGCGGATTGATCGGCTCGCTGTTGCTGCGATTGCAAATCCTGATTCAACGCTTCCAGACTCTGCTTTTTTTGCTCCTGCTCGGTCATGACCTGTTCGGCCTGCTCCAGCAACAGCTGGGATTCGGCCATAGTCTCGGCGTTTTCGGCAGTCTCGCGGCTGATCTCTTCAATATCGTTGCAAACCTGTTCCAAGCGGCGTTGCTGGTGTTCCAACCGGGCCGAATGCGCACTGAACTCAGCGCTTTTTACCGACAGCTCTGCACCCAAGTTGTTGTCCTGTTGCTGGATCGATTCGCGCTGGACTTCCGCGTCTTTCAATCCGGTTTCTGCGCTTTCCAGTTGGTCTTCAAACGCTTCGATTTCGCTGTGTAGGTCTTCCTGCCGTTGTTTTAACAGACGCAACTCCTTCTCGCGCTGCAATACGCCGGTTTTGCTGTCTTTAGCGCGGATTATTTTGATCCAGCCCGAGCCGAACCAAGTGCCGTCTGGGGTGATGACCGATTCATGGGCTTTGAGTTGGACGGATAAAGTTCTTGCCGTTTCCGCGTCATCGGCGCAGTAAACCCCGGCCAACAGGTTACTCAAATCCCAAGGCGCTTTTACTTTATCCAAGAGGTTTGTGGGGGCGACTTCAGTCGCCCAGCGGGCAGAATCGGCGACTGAAGTCGCCCCCACAGATTTGGTCTCAACTAAAGTTAACGACTCATCCGTCAAGCGCTGCAAGCCAGGAATTACCTGATCGGCGCTCTCGATGCAAATTGCCTCAAGGTAACTGCCCAGCACCGTTTCGACCGCCGTATCCCAGCCGGATTGCACGTCCAGAAACTCGGCAAGGCGCCGGTTTTCGGTCAAGTTTACCGACTCAAGCCATTCGCCAAGGTGCTTGTTGTCTTTACCCATCGCATGTTGTTGCAATAATTCCAATGAAGTGATTTTGCCTTTGACGCTTTGCATTTCCGAACGGCGCGTATGCAGCTCGTCGTGGTACTGCTTGACCTGCTGCCGCTGCTCGCGTATTTGCTGATGCAGGCTTTCAAGGTTGTTTTGCAAATCTTCACGCTGCATCTCGATGGCTTCAATGCCCGCATCCAGCGCATCAATCTCGCTTTGCAGATCATTGGCCGATAGCTCGCTGCGCTCACCATGCAATTTATCCAAGCGGATTTGCAACTGGCGATTTTGATTTTCCAGCTGCACGGTTTTTACCCGCTGCACTTCGGATTGCTCCTTGTAGCTTGAGCTGGTCGTCCGGTACGCTTCCCACTGCTCCTGCCAGGAATTTTTCTGCTGCTGCACTTCCTGCTGGTCATGCAAAACGTCTTCCTGCCTTTCCTCCGCAACGATCAACGCTTCTTCGGCTTCAACCAAGGCCTGTTTGATTTCTTCCAGCTGCTGCACATCGGCTTCGAGCTCCTTTAACGACTCGGCGGCCTGCTCACGCAAACGGTTAATTTCAACGGCGGTTTGTTCGCGGCTAAGCTCGCTGTGCTTGATGGTCTGCTCAAGACCGCTGACTTCGGCAACAATCTGGTAATAATCGCCCTGCGAGCTGTTGGTCTGCTGCTGCTGGGTTTTATGTTCAGCGCGCTTGGCTTCGATGTTGTTGTCGATGTCGCGCAACTCTACAAACAGACGGTTATGCTCATGAGCCACTGCCTGCAATTTTTCATCCAACTGTTTTGCGGTTTGATGATAGGTATTCCAGCGCATCGCCAGCAGTTCCAGCCGGAATTGGCGCTCCTGCTTTTTGAGTTCGGTATATTTTTCGGCTTTTTCGGCTTGCTTTTGCAGATGCTTGATTTGCTTTTCAACTTCGTCACGCAAATCGTCGAGCCGTTCCAGGTTCTCGCGGGTGTGCTTCATCCGGGTTTCGGTTTCGCTGCGGCGCTCCTTGTATTTGGACACGCCCGCAGCTTCCTCGATATGAATCCGCAAATCCTCCGGCTTGGCTTCGACCATCCGGGATATGGTGCCCTGCTCGATAATCGCGTAACTACGCGAACCCAGACCGGTGCCCAAAAAGATGTCGGTGATGTCTTTCCTGCGGCAACGCGAACCGTTCAGCATGAACACGGACGTGCCGTCACGGCTGACCTGCCGCTTGATCGCGATGGTATCGTATTGGGAATATTCGCCGCCCAGCTTGCCTTCGCTGTTGTTGAAGACCAGCTCGACCGAAGCCGTGCTCACCGGCTTGCGTCCCGATGAGCCGTTAAAGATCACGTCGGCCATACTGCCGCCGCGCAAATGCTTGGCTGAGCTCTCGCCCATCACCCAGCGCACCGCGTCTATAATGTTGGATTTGCCGCAGCCGTTAGGCCCGACGATGGCGGTCAGATTACCGCTGATCGGTATGACCGTTTGATCAACAAAAGATTTGAAACCCGAAAGCTTGATTTTTTCCAGTTTCATAGTACTGGTATGAATATCCCGACAGTTGAATTAAAATGGCTAAGCAGTTGGAAAATAGAACGCGGATGACGCGGATTTGACTGATTTACACGGATTTGTTCCCGTTTTAAATCGGTGTTTATCAGCTAAATCAGTATTCTTAATAAAATCTACACCTGCCAAACAGTCGCCTATTATTAACGATAATTAGCAGAGTTTCGACCTTTTTATACACCTCTCTTTTTTTAAAGCAAAAAATGACAACACAACCAAGCAAAAATCTGGAAACTTTCGACAACCCCAAACCAGGCCGCGATTACACAATCCGCATCGACGTACCTGAGTTCACCTGCCTGTGCCCCAAAACAGGCCAACCGGATTTTGCCACCATCCAGATCGAATACATCCCCGGCGCATTGTGCGTGGAACTCAAAGCGCTTAAGCTGTACATGTGGGCATTCCGCGATCAAGGCGCATTCCACGAAGCCGTCACCAACGAAATCCTCGACGACCTCGTAAAAGCCATAGCACCCAACTTCATGCGTATCCGTGCCGAGTTTAATGTGCGCGGCGGCATTTACACCACTGTCGTTGTCGAACACAGAGACCCTAACTGGCAAGCGCCGGAACTGGTTACGCTGCCGTAAAGTACCATGCATATCCAGCTCTATTATTCACCACGAAGAACACGAAGCTTATGTTTTTTCTTCGCGCTCTTCGTGCCTTCGTGGTGACTGAAAGCCATCATGGCT
>JANYKK010000328.1 GCA_025361585.1 Methylobacter sp.
GTTGGAATCGACCCGGCTATCGCTCAGCTTATAGCTGAAACTATCCTCGCCGTACCAATCCTGATCCGGGGTGTAGCTGAAGCTGCCCAGTTGGCCTAGCTCGGGATTGGACGGATTGATCGTGACTTGTCCGTGGCTCGGCGCGTTGACGATGACCGGCACAAAACCCGGTTGGAACGCGTTGAGGTCGTTCGCCAGCGCGTCGATGACGGTCGGCGTGTCCTCGGCCAAGGTGGCGCTGTCGTCGGCGGTTTGCGGCACGCCCAGGCGCAGGTCGCGCACGGTGATTTGGCTGTTGCTCGCCTCGCTGCCTTGGCCGAAACCGATCAGGTCGAACGACAGGTTGACCGCGGTGCCGGCGGCAATGCCGCCGAGATCGACCAGGTAGGTGCGGCTGCCGTCGGCGTTGTCGATGCGGGTGATGCCGCTGGCTTTGTGTTCTTCGCCGTTGGCCTGGCGGTTCAGGAAGGCGTCGTTGCGGCTCAAGCCGGTCGCGCCGAGCAGCGACAGGCCGGTGTTGGCGTCGAGCAACGCGGCTTCGAACGCGTCGTCCGGGCCTGTTGCCTGATCGCCCAACGCGGCGTTGGCGACGGTGAACGACAGGAAGCGGTCGTGCTCGCCGAGCACGAAGACTTGGTTCAGGCGGGTTTGATTGCCCGCCACCTCGCTCAATACCGCTGCACCGTTAGCGACGGCGACGACACCGGTGGTTTCCCAGCCGTCGGCGCCGGTCAGTTCGCTGTTGACCAAAGCCGGGTTGGCGGCGACGGCGTAGCGCACCGGTGCGTTGCCAGAGACATTTTCCGCAAACAGGCGGCTGGCGCTGTTATTGTTCCGGCGCGTCAGGCCGAGGAAAGAGAGGCCGAAACCGGCACCCAGCGGCAAGGTCGGGATCGGCGATGGCGCGGGGTTGGTGCCGTTACCGGAAACCGCCGTGCCATCTAGTCCGGCTAGGTTTTGTTTAGCCTCAGCCACCAATTGCGCCATCAGAGTCAGTTCATCGGCTGACGGCAACCGCCGCGTGCCGGGGGTTAACGTCGTACCCATGAAATCATGGGCATCGGCGCTGTGCTCCAACCCTAAAGCATGGCCGTATTCATGCAGCAGCACCGACAGCATATCCATTTTGCCGTCCGCCGCGCTGCCGGCTTTGGCGACCCATTCGTTCGGGTTGCTGGTCGGCAGGAAGTCGTCGTTCAGGTATGGGGTGTAGTCGACATACCAGCCGTGGCCGGCGGCGTCGCTGTCGAGGGTGATGGTGGCGTTTGCGCCTGAACCTTTAGTTTCACCGACGGCTGCGCCGGTGAGGTTGGCGAAGGTGATCGCAGGGTTGGCGTAGTCGGCACCTAAGAAAGCGGCAGGTAGGCTTAGGGAATAAGCTAGGTCGCTTGGAGTGGCGTTAGGTGCAATGGAGATTTTCCAATAGGGGTTAGGGCAACGCGATAGATCATCAATTTTTTGCCCATTTTCATCCATTATATAAGTAGGCTCTCCGGGGAGACTAACCGACATCGTATAGTAAACCTGCACTGTGATGCCGCCACCTGAAACCTCCACCACGAAGTGGTCAAAATCAGCGAAATCTACATCTGGTATATATTTGTAATGGTATTTTTCATAGTCAGTTGCATCTGGATGTGCCTGCACCAAACGGCCATGTTTGGGCAGCTCAATAATGCGAACACGGGTGTCAGTGCGTACACTACCATCGGGGTAATTCTCAAAATTAAAATTTTTGACGCTGTTATCTATTTGCGAACCACCGTCTGGAGAGAAATCAAATTTAAACTCTTTAGACATATAGTGGGCCAGATACTCCTCCGCGTAGAAAGTTGGAGCGATATCAAACGGTTCATTAATCACACTGCATACGCCCAATTTATGCGTTACATCAGTTTCTCCAGTTTGGTCTTCCTGGGCATTGGCCGACAGATAAATCGCTGGCGGTTCAATTTGTTGTGTTGGCATATCAGAAATCCACATAGTAAATTCTCCATCTCTGAGATTGAGCGCTTGTTGAGCCTGCACTAATAAGGCTGACATTTTGTCCACATAAGGTAATGTAGATGCTGACATATTTGCCGTAAGCTGGTGACTACTGTCGCCGATCTCGACAACCGTTCTTTTAGCCAAGTTAATGCCAAATTTGGTTTCATACCCTTGAGTGCCTTTAGCAGCAATACCGAGTCGTTTCAAGGCATCGGCCATATCTTCGTATGGATTGCCACCAGTCAGCATTTTTGGCACCATTTCATCTTTATATATTTTCCATCGTGTAACAATCTGGTCATTGCCATTAACCTTTTGGGACACGGCGTTAAATTTATCCTGTTCGGTCGGATTGGCAGGATCAAAATTTAATAAATCAGCCTTGGTGTTAATAGAAGGACCGTGACCGGTATTTGCATACGCGCCCCAGTACCATGCACCTGACAATGCCGCCAACATACGACTGTTAGGGTTGTTTTCAATATCTACGATTAGTTTTGTATTATCTAACAGCGTTTGCTTTATCGTTTTACCTGCCTCAGACGTAACTAATTCAGGATGAGTGTCTTGAATATATTGCGCAAATTTTTCGAAAGCAGGCCTGTGTGTCATGTGAATAAGACCTCGTCCAAACCAATTGTGCGCAACCATTTCGGCTTCCGTTCCATTACCTGGACTAAGAAGACTTCCATTGGGAGCAAAAACAGGTCTAGCACCATTACCAACATCTTCTGACAAATAACGGTCGAGAAATTTATTGGCTATGACATCTGTCCATCGACCACCTGCTTGACCAATCACTAAGCCTTCAGCGCTCTTACCATCTGGGTATCTAGCCATGTTATCTCCAAGCATCGTTACGTTATCCAAATCATTCAAACCAAGTTCTTGCATGAATGCCTTTAAATTTCTAAATGCTGCTTGCCGTTCTGTCAAAGTTATACCACCGACAAGTACACCATCTACAAGCTGCTGATCCACAACTTCTCCAGCATAAAATGGATTGCGTCTTGCATCTTGAGGATATTCCGCTTGTCTATTAGGAAGAAAAACAGTCTTGAAAGTATTGTTCAGCAATACATTCACTTGATAGGGGCCTGGAATTTCAGCCAGTTTTGTTAGGCCTGACGATTCATGTCTCACTTGCGAAAAAAATGCGGCAATCCGTTGTGGAGTATTGATATTAAATTCGCTCATCGCTTTTTGTAACGGTTCGACCCACAACTGGTTCCATTCCACGCTTTTGCCATTGTCCATGATCTTTTTCAGCGATTCGCCGGTCATCATCGAGCCTACAGTGGCCGCTGTCCCGCCCAACAATAATCTACTCTCGTCAATCACCCCATTCGCCTGCGAACCATCGCCAAATAACGCCGTACGGATTTTGTCGGCATCGCTGTTGACGATGTTGATGCTATTCCAGCCACCGCCGTGCTCGCCTTTCTGGGTCGCCGAATATACCGCCAGAAAGTCCAGCAAGGCTTGGTCTTGCTGGTTGGCTCCACTGGTATTATTGGGAATGGCGCCGTATTGCTGGGTGACAGGGTCATAGTTATTGAATAACAACCCTGCCAAACGTTGCGCATTACCCAAATCCCATTGTTGGTTTTTGTAGGCGGCTGGGTCGTTCATAGCCGCCACTTCGCTGTCGCTGTTTTTATCAGGCAAAAGGCCCAGGATGATGTCTTTGCCGTTGACGCGGTCTTGGTTACCGGTGCCATTGTCTGTT
>JANYKK010000355.1 GCA_025361585.1 Methylobacter sp.
CCTATCCGACCTGTTTCTGGACGAGCAAGCGTTCTCACGTTTGGTGCAGCTGTATAACAACACCAATGCCAGCTTTATACTGGAAATCGGCGAGCGCCGGGACGGGGAATTTGTCATCAAAGTCGCCGACGATAAAATGAGCGCCCGACTCACTATGACCCCTGCGTACGGTGGCGCTCCAGTTACCTTTGAACAACTCCGTCAAGCCCTGAAAGAAAAAGGCGTCGTCAGCGGCCTAATCACCTCCGCTGAAATCGAAGCCCTCCTAAAGGAAGGCACGGCCACAGATTACCTCATTGCTCAAGGCCGTCCTGCCATACCGGGTCTTGATGCACAATTCCATAGCTTGATACCGGAAATACAAGAACGACGCCCTCAAATAAATGAACACGGCATCGCCGATTTTCGTGATCTTGGAAAGCTTATCCTTGTAAAAGAAGGCGATCCGCTGATGCGCCGCACTCTCCCAACCGAAGGAAAAAAAGGAGTAAATATCCTGGGACAAGTGCTTACACCAAAGGCCAGCCAAAACACGCCTTTTACCTCGGATCTGAAAGGCGCCATGCTTGATCCGGACGATAACGAGCTGTTGCGGGCTACGATCATCGGTCAACCGATACTATTTCCCACCGGCGTTATGGTTTCACCCACCATCACCGTGCCTCATGTGAACATCGCAACCGGAAACTTGAGTTTCGATGGCACGATTAATATCTTAGGCGATGTTATGGATGGAATGAAGGTTTACGCGCTAGAAGACATATTCATAGGCGGAACCGTTGAGGCTGCAGAAATTGAAGCCGGCGGAAATATCAGCATCAAAGGCGGCATAATCGGCAACAGCGACTCTGGTAGCAATCCGGCAACAATAGGCGGGAGAATTTCTTGCAAAGGCTCGCTTACTGCCCGTTTTGCCAAATATGTCAGCATTGATGTCGGAACCAGCATCATCATTGAAGAATATTCAATGAATAATCACTTGACCGCGATCAATCAAATTTTAGTCGGGAAACCCGGCGGAAAAAAGGGAATACTCAGCGGAGGCACTGCCAGCGCAATGATGCTGGTACAAGCCACCTCAGTAGGCTCTGCCGCCGGTACCAAAACTTATATTCATGCGGGCATAAATCCACATACTCAGGAGCAACTGAACGGTCTCGAAAGTGCAATTGAGGAGAATGAAAAAAAACTTGAAGATATAAGTAAGATTATCGCTTTCGTTGAAAATAATCCTGAAAAAGACAAGAATGGGCTACTAGATAAAGCTCGCCGAACTTTAGACAATCTGACCGTCGAAATCGCCCAACATCAAGCTGATCGGGAAAGCCTACTATCCGAAATGTCATTTGCCGAGTACGCCAAAGTTGTCGTGGACCAAACCATCTTTAACGGCGTTGAGGTTCGAATCGGCAACCAACCCTGGCGATCAGGAGAGGAACGGGGTAAAACTTCTTTTCGGCTGATTGATGGAAAAATCAGCTTTGGAACCTAGTCCGAGCATCAATTAGCATGGAAACCAACAGGCGAAGTCATTTTTGCCACACCTTACTCGACTTTCTCAGCCGCATTCGCCAACAATTTCTTTCTGATTAAAAAAGCCGCGCCGATTGCACATAACGCCGGTATTTGCACCAGCAAAAAAGTCCCTGTGGGATTTTTGGCAACCATGCCTGATAAAGCGGAAACCACCGTCAACTTAACCGCCCACCAAGTAATCCAATAGCCGATCAATCCGGTGATAGCCCAATTAATTGGCGGCTGCCCCTTTTCCTTTGCGGACAAATAAAACCATACAAGAACTGCAATTGCAGCAAATCTAGCCAAATGCAACATTTTTATACCTCATTGTTATTATAATAAACAGATAGCAATTTAGACTCTACCTAATTAGCGCTTAACTGGCAACAGCTGTTATAAGTAGATAATGATATTCCATAATTGATCGTCATTACATTTTTACGCAAGGAGAGTAGTGTGGGAAAACCGTTTAAAATCATCTTAGCGACCATTGCGGCAATAGCTTTGCTGCTGACCGCCGCCGTCTGCATCGTGCCATTCGTTATCAACCCCAATGATTTTAAACCTGACATTGCCGCTGCGGTTAAGAACAAAACCGGCCGGGAACTGGTACTGGACGGAGACCTAAAACTCTCGCTATTTCCCTGGATCGGCATTTCTACAGGAAAACTTGCGCTGAGCAATGCGCCGGGGTTTCAAAACCAGCCCTTTGCAACCCTGGAAGAAAGCGATATAAAAGTACTGTTACTACCGCTGTTATCAAAAAAAATAGAAGTCAACCGCATGGCCTTAAAAGGTTTGGTTATAAATCTTGCCAAAGACAAACAGGGCCTCGCCAACTGGAACGATCTAGCCAATTACATGCGTGTGCCCCCCCCGGTAAGCGTTGGCACACAGGATCAACAGCCCATACCCGCCGCCGCACCGGCGACTTTTGCCATCGGCGGCATTGCTATTGAAAATGCCCGGATTAACTGGGACGACCTAAATTCTGGGCAACACATCGAAATAAAAGATCTTAGCCTGAATACCGATAAATTCAGCTTTGGCCGACCGACCGGTATCGCCGCCTCCCTGACCGTATTGAATAGCAGCGCCAACACAATCCAGGCCGCCAAACTCAACACCGAACTAACTGTTAGTGAACAGCTTGATATTTTTGCGCTACGCCACAGCGACTTGCAAGTAATCACCTCGGGCGAAACCGTTCCCGGCAAATCATTAACGACGGCATTAACCGTCGCCGATGTCGCGCTGGATATGAACCTGCAAACAGCTAAGATTAACGGCTTGCAGTTCAAATTAGGCGACGCGACACTCACCGCCGAAATGACCGGCACCTCCATTAAGGACAAGCCCTCTTTTCAGGGTTCTGTCGCAATTGCACAATTTAGTCCCGCCAAAGTTATGCAGCAACTGGCTATCGCCGTGCCTGCGATGCAGGATGCCAATGCTTTAAGCAAGCTGTCCATTAATTTCGACTTGGCAGCGACAGCCAATTCGGCCAATCTGCAAAACCTAACAATATCGCTGGACGACAGCCAAATTAAAGGCGCTGTCGACATTGCCTACAGGGATGTAGGTAAGGGGCGTGAGCTGGGAGCGGTAAGCTTTAAAGACTTTGCCCAGTCTGCTGTCAGTTTCAATCTGGATATTGATGCGCTTGATGTCGATCATTATTTACCGCCTGCCGATAAAACATCCAAACCGATAGTCAGCCCTGCGGTTTTTTTGGCTGGCGGCTTTTCGGCTTTGCCTGTCGAGACCTTGAGAGAACTCAATGCCGAGGGCACGGTGTCGCTGGGTAAACTTAAAGCCAACGGTTTGACGATGCAGGACAACCATCTCAACCTGAGCGCTAAAAACGGAGCAATCATCACGCAGCAGTCAGCCAAATGGTTTTATCAGGGCAACTATACCGGCAGTCTCAGCATGGATACGCAGGGCGACAAACCGGCCTTGGCGGTAAACGAAAAAATAGACCATGTACAAATCGAGCCTTTGTTAAATGACTACAACGGCGAAGCCCGAATGAGCGGCACTGTTGACGCATCCGCCCAATTGCAAGGGCAGGGGCATAAAACTGACGAATTGAAAGCATCGCTTAACGGCCAGTTCAGTTTTCTGTTCAAAGACGGCGTGGTCAAAGGCTTTAATCTGCAAAAAATTATTGCCTACAGGGATGTAGGCAAGGGGCGTGAGCCTGGAGCGGTAAGCTTCGATGAAGGCAAAGCGCTGATCAAAGCACCCGCATTGCCCAAAGAATATAAGGATGAGCAAACATTGTTTTCAGAAATGAGCGGCACAGCGACGATCACTAACGGCTTAATCCAAAATAACGACCTTGTCGCCAAATCCTCGAAATTGCGTGTCGACGGCAAAGGCAACCTAAACCTGAATTCCGAAGCGCTGGACTATAAAGTCGATGCCAAGCTGCTTGATAGCGACGCAACCGAGCCGGATCAGTTTAAAGGCGCTGTAGCCATTAATATTGCCGGAACAATAAGCCAACCCTCTTATACGATCAATATCGCTTCATTATTGACCGATAAAAACAAAGCCAAAATTGACAAGCTAATCAATAAACTCGACAAAAAACTCGGCCCTGGCCTGGGCAATCTGTTGAAAGGCCTTTTGAAATAGCAATGAGCCCAACCGCTTTTCAACAGAACATCCTCGCTTGGTTCGATCAACACGGCCGTAAAGACCTACCCTGGCAACAAGACCTAACGCCTTACCGCGTGTGGCTTTCAGAAACCATGCTGCAGCAAACCCAGGTCGCCACCGTTATCCCTTATTTCAATGCTTTCATAGAAAAGTTCCCCGACATTGAAAGCTTGGCGAACGCGCCTGTCGATGAGGTGCTGCATCTTTGGTCGGGACTCGGCTACTACGCCCGCGCCCGCAACCTGCATAAAGCCGCGCAGCTGATTGCCGAACGGGGCCGCTTTCCCGATACGCTGGATGAACTCCTCGCATTGCCCGGCATTGGCCTGTCAACGGCGGGAGCCATATTGAGCATCGCCTTTAATAAAAGCCAGCCGATTCTCGATGGCAATGTCAAACGGGTACTAACCCGTTTTAAAGCTATTTCCGGCTGGCCGGGCAACAGCGCGGTCAACAAAGAACTGTGGGCAATCAGCGCTCACCTGACCCCCATAGGTCGTGTCGCAGATTACACTCAGGCCATAATGGATTTGGGCGCAACCGTCTGTACCCGCAGCAAACCGGATTGTGGTGCCTGTCCGCTTAATGCCCGTTGCCTAGCCAGACTTGCCGGTAATGTCTCGGCATTTCCAACGCCTAAACCTGCCAAGATCTTACCGATCAAGCGACTTACCTTGTTACTGCTGAGCGATGCCGATAAGCGGATTTTACTGGAAAAAAGACCCCCAACCGGTATCTGGGGCGGCTTATGGAGCCTGCCGGAATTCGACAGCATTACAGCGGCGCACGATTGGTGCCTGACCAAGAATATTCATATTGCCGACCAACAAACCCTGGCAGCCCGACGCCACACCTTTTCCCATTTTCATCTGGACTACACACCGCTGCTGGTTCAAGCCGATAACCCTATAAATTTTGTGATGGAAGCCAATCAAGCGCTCTGGTATAAAGTTGAACAGCTTAATAAGCTTGGCTTAGCCGCACCGATTAAGCTGCTATTAAAATCACATACGGGAATAAAATGACTAGACTGGTTAAATGCGTAAAATTGGGAATTGAAGCCGAAGGCCTGGATGCACCGCCATTTCCAGGCCCCAAAGGCCAGGAAATATTTGAAAAAGTGTCCAAACAAGCCTGGAAGGAATGGTTAGCCAAGCAAACCATGCTGATCAATGAAGGGAGATTAGCCAGTTTCGACCCGAAAACTAGGGCGTTTTTAGCCGAAGAAAGAAACAAGTTTCTGTTTGAAGGGAACAACGACATGCCGGAAGGCTACGTGCCGCCAAAGGCCTAATCAAGTAGGGTACGCATCGCGTACCATTTTTTGAAGCAGTTCCCAAACTCAATAAAGGTACGCGATGCGTACCCTACGTGGCTAACCCAATGGGCGGGCACAAGACCCGCCCCTACTACCGCTTCATCGATTCGAAAAACTCTGCGTTGGTTTTAAAATCTTTAAGCTTGCCGATCAAAAATTCTGAGGCCGCAGTTTCATCCATGGGCTGAAGGATCTTGCGCAAAATCCAAGTTTTTTGCAAAGTCTCAGGATCGACCAGATACTCTTCCCGGCGGGTGCCGGAACGGTTGATGTTAATCGCCGGATAAATCCGTTTCTCGGCAATTTTACGATCCAGATGCAGTTCCATGTTGCCGGTACCTTTAAACTCCTCGTAGATAACCTCGTCCATTCTTGAACCGGTATCAACCAGAGCAGTGGCGATAATAGTCAAGCTGCCGCCTTCTTCAATGTTCCGCGCCGCGCCGAAGAAACGCTTGGGTTTTTCCAGCGCATTGGCATCGACACCGCCAGTCAATATCTTGCCTGATGATGGCACCACGGTGTTATAAGCCCTAGCCAAACGGGTAATCGAGTCTAACAAAATGACCACGTCGTGTTTATGTTCGACCAATCGACGCGCTTTTTCAATAACCATTTCCGCAACCTGTACATGCCGGGTTGCCGGTTCGTCGAAGGTGCTGGAAATGACTTCGCCGCGCACACAACGCTCCATTTCCGTGACTTCCTCGGGACGCTCATCGATCAACAATACAATCAGGTAACACTCGGGATTTTGTTCTGCTATCGCCTGCGCCAAACTTTGCAGGATCATGGTTTTACCAGCTTTAGGCGGCGACACGATCAGGCCGCGCTGGCCTTTGCCGATCGGGGCGATCAAGTCTATCATGCGCCCGGTTAAATCTTCGCTGGTGCCGTTGCCCTGTTCAAGGACGAATCTTTGCTTGGCGAATAGCGGCGTCAGGTTTGAGAAGGTGATTTTATTTTTGGTATTTTCAGGCGGTTCAAAATTGATCTGGTCAACCTTGAGCATCGCGAAATAACGTTCGTTATCTTTAGGTGGTCTGATCTTGCCGCTGATAGTATCGCCGGTCTTTAAAGAAAACCGTCTGATCTGGCTGGGTGAAACATAAATATCGTCAGGGCCTGCTAAATAGGAGCAACCTGGTGTTCGTAAAAAACCAAAACCATCCTGTAAAATTTCCAGAACGCCATCGCCGGATATATCGTCGCCCGCTTTTGCCTGTTTTTTCAGAATGGCGAAAATCAAGTCCTGCTTTCGCGATCTGGCTACGTTTTCAAGTCCCAGAGACTCGGCGATTTCAATAACTTCACTTATTTGTTTTAGTTTTAACTCAGTTAGATTCATATATAAAGATAACTCAAGGGAAAGTGCATGCGATGTTAAACCGCAACTACGAGGATAGGATATAATTCAGAGGTGTAGTTTATCGGACGATATGATGGAGTGCGCTTAGATTTCGCACGGCATTAGTGTAACTCAAGTACTCAGTCCCGTCCAACCTTTTGTGACAGGGCTGAGTAAGATTCGAATTTAAATATTGCTGTCAAGAAAGGCTGCAAGTTGCGATTTTGACAATGAGCCTACTTTGGTCGCTTCCACTTCGCCGCCTTTAAATAGCATCAGCGTCGGAATGCCGCGTACGCCATAGCGTTGGGGTGTTTCTGGATTTTCGTCTATGTTTAATTTTACCACGGTCAGCTTGCCGGAATAATCCTTGGCAATTTCATCCAGAACCGGTGCAATCATTTTGCACGGTCCGCACCATTCAGCCCAATAGTCCACCAGCACGGGGCCGGCAGCTTTAATAACGGTTTCGTTAAACTCACTATCGCTTACATGAAGGACTGAATCGCTCACATTGTTTCTCCAAAAATTAAAACCAAAACTATAGGAGGGATGAAGCGAGTAGTCAATCAATTTCAGCTGTTTCGATTTTTACGTTATGCTATAGCCCTATGAAAAATACACATTTAACCCAAATCCGCTTCAGCAATCTTGAATTGTCTGATTCTATTTTACGCAGCTTGAAAGATGCCAACTTTAACCACTGCACCCCAATCCAAAGACAGGCCTTGCCTTTATCGTTACGGGGCATGGATATTGCGGGGCAAGCCCAAACCGGAACCGGCAAAACCGCCGCTTTCTTACTGGCCACTTTTCAGTATTTGATTAACGATGCCGAAGACGATGTTGAAGAACAAAGCGACGACATAGATGACATTGATGCAGAAAAACCGGCGATCAAAACCGTTGTCAAAAGCAAGCAAATTAAATACCCCAGAGCCATTATTCTTGCGCCGACCCGCGAGCTGGCCATCCAGATCCACAAGGATGCCTTGCAACTGGGCAAGCATCTTAACCTTAAATTGGCATTGATCTACGGCGGCACCGACTACCAAAAACAACTGGACAGCATCAAATCCAATGTCGATATTATCATCGGCACCCCCGGCCGCATCATCGATTTTTACCGGCAAAATGCGTTCACCTTAGATCATATCAAAGTCACAGTGATGGACGAAGCCGACCGCATGTTCGATTTGGGATTTATCAAGGACATCCGCTATTTGTTGCGGCGCATGCCGCCACCGGAGCAACGCTTGAATATGCTGTTTTCGGCAACGCTATCCTACAAAGTGACCGAGCTGGCTTACGAGCATATGAACAATCCGGTGCTGATCCGCATCGAAACCGAAGAAGTCACCTCCAAAGCCATCCAGCAAAGCGCATTTTGCCCCTCGAACGAGCAGAAAATTCCTTTATTGGTCGGCATTTTGAACCAGCACAAACCACAGCGCAGCATTATTTTCGTCAACACCAAGCGCTGCGCCGAACGTCTCGACGACACCCTGAACGCCAACGGCTACAAGACTGCGGCGCTGAGCGGCGATGTGCCGCAGGACAAACGCCAGCGCCTGCTGGCCGATTTCCAGGAAAACAAAATCACTCTGTTGATTGCAACCGATGTCGCCGCTCGAGGACTGCATATTGCCGATGTGTCCCATGTCTTCAATTACGACCTGCCGCAGGATGTCGAAGATTATGTACACAGAATCGGCCGCACCGCACGCTTTGGCGCCAGCGGCGTAGCAATCAGCTTTATCTGCGAACAATACGCCTATTCAATGCCGGATATCGAAGAGTACATCGGTCAGAAAATCCCGGTTGAGGCGATTACTGCCGACCTGTTGGCTGAGATTGTAAAACCGGAAAGAAGTAGAACTGAGTATCAGGGCAAGCGTCCTCGTCAAACGAGGCCTGGTTAACTTCAGTGCGGTGCGGCCAAGATTTCAATACAGTATCCAAAGTATCATCCTCTCGGGAATGCAGGCTTCGCCTGCTGCGCAAGCCAAGATTGCACTCCTACGCGCTACTTTCTATACAAAAAGCAAATTAAACAATTTAAACAATTTCGATTTTTGAAGTTTTTAAAAGAACCGGTAAACAGACCACCGAATATATTAGGATTTGATAAAAAGGTTTAGGTATTTATCGAAGACAAAGATTCGATTTCGATTTTGTCCGGTCATTTCTCTAAGTATTTTGGCATTAACAAAATCAGCTACCAAGTCATTAGCAGCCTTTTTACTCAGACTGCAAATAATAGTCACTTTGTTTACGTCTGTTATTGGTTCGACAAATAGTTTTTGGAGCAATGTGCTTGCCGAATGGCTTTTGCGGCCAAAAGTCTGATTAATCTGTTGCTCTAATTCGGTTTTGAGTATTAGCACTTGCGAAAGTGTCTCTGTGGCTAACACAGCCGTCTGCTCTACCCCAACCAAAAAATATTTGAGCCACTGGGTCATATCGTTTTTTGTTCGTACAACTGTCAGGTTATCGTAATAAAGGCTTTTATTACGTTCAAAATAGCTGGATAGATACAACAAGGGTTTTTCCAGAATCTTACTATCGACTAAAAACAGCGTGATAAGCAAACGTCCAATTCTGCCATTTCCGTCTAAAAATGGATGTATAGTTTCAAATTGATAATGCGCTATGGCAATACGGATGAGTGCAGGTACAACTATTTTATCATTATGCAGCAAGTTCTCCAGGTCGCCCATCAACCGCTCTACTATTGATAATGGGGTGGTACAAAAACCGCGTCAGCTGGACTACTGCCGCCAATCCAATTTTGGCTTTTGCGAAACTCTCCGGGTTGCTTGTGGTTCCCTCTCACGCTGTCTAATAAGATAGCATGGCTACTTTTAATCAAACGGGAGGAAATAGGTAGTGTTTGTAAATCGATAATGGCTTGATTGAGTGCTTTGGTGTAATTTTTTACCTCTTTCCAATCGTCGCGTCGTTCGGGCGCTATGTCTTCTTCAGTCAATAAAGCCTCGTCTATTTTAGTTTGCGTACCTTCTATGCGACTGGAAATAACGGCTTCTTTGGTTACATGCAGCTGAATAAACAAATCAATATTTGGAACCAGTCGGGCAAAAGAATTCAGTTCGCCCAATTTTACAGCGGCTTTCTCCAACAACGCATTGATTTCTGGATTGTTCCAATTCCATTGAGCATTAATATCTGATGGCACAAAGTAATTATAACTGCCCGCCCCCCTTTCAATATGCCCCGATTTATACTTTTCTAATTGAATCATTTTTTGCTCAACATTTAATCATTAAAGTAATCTAAGAAGAGCGTTAGTTTACTTTAACCATTAAAAGTAAACTATAAAAAATATTAGTTTAGTTTTCTAACCTTGTTAAAGACCCATATATCGCTACATACCTTTATTTTATTGGCTTTGTTTATAGTTGTTTTACCATTTCACTTTCCAATACAAAAGTTGGAAAATATTTTCCCCAGCAAATCATCCGAGGTGAATTTGCCGGTGATTTCGGCAAGGCTGTTCTGAGCCTGCCTTAAATCTTCGGCGACCAGTTCTCCGGCCTGACTTGTCCTTAACTGGTTTAATGCGCTGTCGACAAATTCATAGCCTTTGTTCAAGGCTTCGATGTGCCGTCTTCGGGCGATGAACACGTTTTCGCTCGCCTCGTTGAAGCCGACGCTCTGTTTGAGGTGTTGTTTTAACAGTTCCATGCCGTCGCCGGTTTTAATCGACAAGTAGATTTCGGTGCCGAGTTCGGTTTGTTTGATTTCCGGCTCCAGTCCCAGCAGGTCGATTTTGTTGTAGATGCGGGTGATGTTGCAGCCGGGCGGCAGGGTTTTTAACAGCGAGTCTACTTCCGGCTCCCGTGCATCGATCAGCAACAGGATCTTATCCGCGTTTTTGATTTCCTGGTGAGCCCTACGGATGCCTTCTTGTTCTATCGCATTGTCGCTTTCACGCAGTCCTGCGGTGTCGATGATATGCAGGGGCATGCCGTCCAGCTGGATGCGTTCTTTCAACACGTCGCGGGTGGTTCCGGCGATGTCAGTGACTATTGCGGCTTCGTGTCCGGCCAGCGCGTTGAGTAGGCTGGATTTTCCGGCGTTGGGCTTTCCGGCCAACACCACGGTCATGCCGTCGCGCAGCAATCGGCCTTGTTGCGCGATTTTCTGTATTTGTTCGATGCAGTGCAGTATGGTGGCGATCCGGTTTTCGACCACGCCGTCGGTCAGAAAATCGATTTCTTCATCGACAAAATCGATGGCCGCTTCGACATAAGTCCTAAGCTCGGTCAGTTCTTCGACCAGTTCATTGACCTGTGTTGAAAAAACGCCCTGCATTGATTTTTGCGCGGATCGGACCGATTGTTCGGTACTGCTTTCAATCAGGTCGGCGACGGCTTCGGCCTGGGCTAAATCGAGTTTGTCGTTAAGGAAGGCGCGTTCGGTAAATTCGCCGGGATTGGCTAGACGCGCGCCCAGCGACAGAACGCGCCGCAGCAGCATGTCCAAGACGACCGAGCCGCCGTGGCCTTGCAGTTCTAGGATATCTTCGCCAGTGTAGGAGGCGGGAGCAGGGAAATAGAGGCTGATGCCGGAGTCGATTACTGATCCATCGTCATCGGTAAAAGATGAGTAGTGGGCCAGTCGGGGGGTTAATTCTTTATTAAGAAGGTGTTTGGCGATTTCAGGAACCAATGTCCCCGAAATGCGAATGATACCGACACCGCCATTCCCTGGCGGTGTCGCAATGGCTGCAATGGTATCTAAGTTTTCAATCTCCACGCAGACTTAAGTTAAGGCATTTTCGCAATCTGTTTGGTGATATACGACTGTTGAATGATAGACAGGGTGTTGTTGATAACCCAGTATAAAACCAGACCGGCCGGGAAAAACAGGAAAAAGATGGTGAAAACGATAGGGAACATCTTCATCACTTTAGCCTGAATCGGATCAATCGGCGCAGGGTTTAAGCCTTGCTGAATTTTCATGGTGATGCCCATGATGACCGGCAACACAAAGAAAGGGTCTTGTATCGATAAATCCTGTATCCATAACATGAACGGCGCTTGACGGAACTCGACGGTTTCGCTCAATACCCAGTATAAACACATGAATACCGGAATCTGTATCAAAATGGGCAGACAGCCGCCCAAGGGATTGACCTTTTCTTTTTTATACAACGCCATCATTTCGGTATTGAAACGCGGTCTGTCATCGGCAAAGCGTTCTTGCAGTTCTTTCAAGCGCGGCTGAATTTTGCGCATTTTAGCCATCGATTTATAGCTCGATTGCGACAAGGGGAAGAACAGCAATTTAATACACAGCGTTACGCCGATAATGGCTACGCCCCAGTTACCGGCGGCATCGTGAATCTGGTTCAACAGCCAATAAATGGGCTTGCCGATAAAGGTTAAGAAACTGTAATCAACGGTCAGTTCAAGACCCGGCGCTATCTTTTCCATCATCGGCTGAATTTTAGGACCGGCGAATAATTGAGCGACAAACTGGGCGTCTGAATTTGCGTTAACGGTGACCGGTGCCGAGTAAGTCCCGATCACATAACGTCCGTCGTTCAAGGCTTTGGTATAAAAATGGTTTTCCTGATCGGCAGGCGGAATCCAGGCAGAGGCGAAATAATGCTGGATCATCGCTGTCCAACCGCCTTTAGTTTCGACATCGAGATTTTCATCAGCCATATCGTCGTAGCTTATTTTTTGGTATTTGTCTTTTTCAGTATAAATAACGCCGCCGGAAAAGGCTCTCATGCCGCCGGTCAACATGCCGCCTTTACTGCTTGTTGTATCCGGCGCTCTAAGCAATTGGCTGTATTGTCTGCCTGACCAAGTCTTGCCTGAATTATTTTTGACGTTTTGCGTCAGCGTTATGTCATAACTGCCGCGCTTAAAGGTGAATGATTTGGTGATAGTCAGGCCGTTGCTATCAGTCCAGGTCAACGGCACTGTTATGCTATCTTGTCCCGGTTTTAAATCATATTTGCTTTGTTCGTTTTTAAACACCGTGTGATGGGTCGGGGCTGGCGCTAAACCGCTGTCGGCAATCAAGCCGCTTTGTGCGACAAATAGTTTTTCCTGGCTGCTATCAAACAAACGCACCGGTGCGGTATTTTTTTCCGCCTCAGATAAACCGACCAGTGCGCGTAATTTATCTACGGCGGTGTTGGCTTTTTCTACCGGATAGTTGAGCAAATCCAGATTCTGGATTGTGCCCCCTTGCAAATCGATTTCAAGCGCCAGCACATCGGTTTTAACGGTAATAACGTTGGCGGATGACACTTTTGCCAATGGCACGGCTGCGGTATTTGGCTCCGCCGTATCTGTTTGGGCAGCTGCTCCCGTAGCGACTGGCAAATCTTCTTTGACGCTGGCAACTGCGGGATCTTCAACAACGGCGACTTCAGGCTTAGGGCCATAATCTTGTTGCCAGGCTTGTTGCAGCATAAAAACCAGCATTGCAAAAGTAACGATCAGTACAAATCTTATGTTATCCATTCTTATTACCAAATTTTTCTGGAACGGGATCGATGCCACCTTCATGGAACGGATGACATCTTAATAATCTTTTTAGGGAGAGATAAGAGCCGATAATGGCTCCATGGAGCTGAAGCGCTTCCAGAGAATAACTTGAACAACTTGGATAGAAACGACACCTGTCGCCGAGCAAGGGACTAATAAAGTATTTATAAAACTTTATAATTGCTATCAGCATGAATTGCATCGGGATACCAACTTAAGCCAATGCCTTTCCAATGATTTTCGTAACAAATCCGGCGCTGCATCTACGGCTTCTCTACGAGCCAAAACAACAATGTCTATATTCCCCAAACCATGTTGTTTTATTCTAAAGTTTTCCCGGACAGTTCGTTTAATTGCATTCCTGTGCACTGCCTTTCTTATATTTTTTTTAGCGATTGCCAAGCCCAGCCGAGGATGATCGAAATCATTCTTGATGGCTAATAGGGTAAAATATTGGTCACTTGATTTTACAGGCTTAGCAAAAACCTTTTTATATTCAGCCGGTTTTTTTAACCGTAACTGCGGGGGGAAACTAAAAACTTCTTCAGCCACACAACCGTCAATTAAACGGTTAATTCGTAGCGACCTTTCGCTCTGCGAGCATTCAAAACTTTGCGGCCACCGACTGTCGCCATTCTTGCGCGGAACCCGTGAGTTCTGACGCGTTTAATTTTACTGGGTTGGTATGTTCTTTTCATTGTACTTAAGGCCTGATCGGATGAGTGTTAACAAAAACAGATAAAAAAGACAGCGGATGATAAAATAAACCGCTAGAACTGTCAATTCTGTAGCGCAATGTTTTATTGCTGTATAGTACTTAGAAGCAAAATTACTTTATTAATCTAATTAACTTTTTACTATTTTCGATGAGCTCAATTTGGAACAACTGTCTTTCTAAACTTGAAAATGAAATTTCAGGTTCTGATTTCAGTACATGGATAAGGCCCCTTCAAGCCATAGAAAGCGATGGCCAGATTAAATTATTAGCCCCCAATCGGTTTGTACTGGACTGGGTTAAAGAGCACCATTTTGCAAAAATTGAACAAACCATTTATGAGTTTTCCAACGGAACAATAAAGTTGCGTCTGGAAATCGGTTCCAAGAATTCCCCTGTTACTGCGGCCGCAAAAATTGCCAAGCCTGCCGGAAGCCAAAAAACCAGCCTCAATTTTCTCAATAAAGCATTCACCTTCGATAATTTTGTTGAAGGCAAATCCAATCAATTGGCTAGGGCTGCCTCTATGCAGGTCGCTGAAAACATCGGCAAGGCTTATAACCCGTTACTGATTTACGGCAGTTCAGGTTTGGGTAAAACCCATATGATGCATGCAATAGGCAATGCGGTTTTACAAAAAAACCCTTCAGCAACAGTCGTTTACTTGCATTCTGAGAAATTCGTTCAAGATATGGTCAAGGCTTTGCAGCAAAACTCCATCAACGCTTTTAAAGAATTTTATCGCGGTGTCGATGTGCTGTTAATCGATGACATCCAGTTTTTTGCCGGCAAGGATCGTTCCCAGGAAGAGTTTTTTCATACCTTCAACACGTTGCTTGAAAATAAACGTCAAGTCATTTTAACTTGTGACAAATACCCCAAGGAGATCATTGGCCTTGAAGACCGTTTAAAATCACGATTTGGTTGGGGACTTCCTGTTTTAATCGAACCTCCCGATCTGGAAACCAGAGCCGCTATTTTATTGAAGAAAGCCGCCTTAGTTGGAATTGAACTAGCCCAAGATGTGGCTTTTTTTATCGCTAAACGGATTCCTTCCAATGTTCGGGATTTGGAAGGCGCTTTACGGCGAGTCATTGCCAACGCACAGTTTACAGGTCGCGAAATTACCACGGAATTTACCAAAGAAGCACTGCATGATTTGATTTCTTTGCAGGATAAACTGGTTAATATCGATAATATTCAAAAAACGGTTGCCGAATATTTTAAAATCCGCATTGCCGATTTATCTTCTAAAAATAGAAAACAATCCATTACACGGCCAAGACAAATGGCTATGTGCTTGGCCAGAGAATTGACATCGCACAGCTTTCCTGAAATCGGCGATGCCTTTGGTGGACGCGACCACACCACTGTAATGAATGCCTGTAAACGAATTGCCGAATTAAAGGAAGCCGATAACAAGATTGCGGAAGATTATTCCAACCTGTTGAGAACCCTGTCTCATTAACTGGGTGCAAGTTGTGGATAAAATGAGTTTTTGTTAACGCTTTTTACTTAAGCACAAACCGTACACGTTAAAGCAGCACCCTTAACCACATTGTTTGTAACAACACAGCTAATTGATTTTTAAGGATAAAAAACTGTTTTCCACAGTTTCCTTTTAAGCTAATAGTAATAATAGAGAAATATTCTTTTATGAAATTTATTATTAATAGAGAAGAAATCCTGCTCCCTTTGCAGCAAATAGTCAGCGTTATCGAAAAAAGGCAAACGATGCCTATTCTTTCCAATGTTCTGATCGTTATTGAAGATGATCAGCTGATTTTAACCGGTACCGACCTGGAAATTCAGATCATCGCTAAAATCAATATCGCCAAGGACGGTGTGTATGCCGAAAACCTGCCTGGAGCAGGTTCGGCGATCGCAACAGCCACGCCGGGTTCGATTACGGTACCGGCCAGAAAATTTTTGGATATTTGCAGGCTGTTGCCGAGTGGGGCTGAAATTAAATTCGAGTTAGTGGATGATATCGCCAGGGATGGTGTGTATGCCGGTAGGGGCGACCGGCCGGTCGCCCCTACAAGCGCGGCCAAGGTAAAAATAGCCTCCGGTCGCAGCCGCTTTTCTTTAAGTTGTTTGCCAGCCGATAATTATCCTGAATTTGCCGAATCCGAATTAGAGAACCATTTATTCATCAATGCCGGAAAATTTAAAAAGGCGTTGGATAAGACTGTATTCTGTATGGCTAATCAGGATGTTCGTTATTATCTAAACGGTTTGTTGCTTAATGTATCCAACAGCAAGTTGAAACTGGTCGCATCCGATGGTCACCGTTTGTCCATTTATGAAGATAATCTGGATCAGGCCACCGGCTTTGAAGCCAGAATTATTCTTCCCAGAAAAGGCGTACTCGAACTTAGCCGTCTGCTTGATGACCCGGAAGCTGAATTAAAAGTTGAGTTCTCCAGCAACAATATTCGAGTTTTTATCAAGAACCTGATTTTTTCGGCGAAACTGGTGGATTCAAAATATCCCGATTTCGGTAAAGTCTTCCAACAGGAATTCTTTAATCAGATTCACATTCAAAAACAAATACTGAAAGAAGCATTGACTCGTGTCGCTATCTTGTCGAATGAAAAATTCAAGGGTGTGACTTTTGACATCGCTCCCGACAGTCTAAAAATCAGTACGCATAATCCAGAGCATGACGAAGCCGAAGAAGAGCTGGTGATTGAATACACCGGCGAACCGTTAACAATTGCTTTTAATGCACAATATTTATTGGATGCTGTTTCCAACCTGGATTCCGAATTAGCGGTTCTGACCATTGCGAGCAATGCCAGTAGTTGTTTTATCGATGAACCTAGCGATTGCGGGTATAAATTTATCGTTATGCCCATGAGACTGTGATATCGCAGTAATGAGTTTGTTGAAGCTGGATATTCATGCGGTAAGGAATATCCAACAAGAATCGATCATCCCATCTCCGGTAATTAATTTTATTGTCGGAGAAAATGCCAGTGGTAAAAGTTCACTGCTCGAAGCCATCTTTATTTTGGGCCGAGCCAAGTCTTTTCGTTGTTCAGCGATTAAGTCGGTTATCAACTTCAACCAAAATCATCTGGTGGTTTCTGCGCAAACTTTGCAGGCAAATGGCAGCCACCAGCATTTGGGCATTCAGCTGGATGGCAAAAATATTGAAATCCGCATCAATCAGCAATCAAAACAGAAACGCTCTGATTTGGCTTATGCTTTGCCGCTGCAATTGATTCATCCCAAAAGTTATGAATTACTCGATGCCGGTTCGCAAATCCGTCGAGAGTTTTTAGACTGGGGAGTTTTTAACAATGACGAAAACTTTTTACCGGCATGGCGTAGGTTTAAAAAAGCCTTGTCCCAGCGCAATGCATTGTTAAAAACCAGACGACTTGAGCAAATCAATGTTTGGGATAAAGAACTGGTTTATTACGGTACAATAGTCGACAGTTACCGCCAGCAATATTTAGAAAAATTCAAGCCGGTGTTTGTCGAGATTATCGGCAGATTTCTCGCTCTTGATGGAATCGATCTGAAACTTGTGTCCGGTTGGGATACGTCCAAAGAGTTTAACCGGGTTTTAATTGAGGATCAGGATAAGGACTTACGTTATGGATTTACCCATAGCGGTCCGCAGCGCGGGGATTTTCAATTATTGGTCAATAACCGGTTAGCAAAGGATTTTGTTTCAAGAGGTCAATTAAAATTATTGGTCATGAGCTTGAAATTGGCTCAGGTTCAATTGCTTGCCAATGAACAGAGTCAAACCGGCTGTATATTGATTGATGATTTCGCTGCGGAACTTGATGTAATCAACCGTGCTAAATTATTAAGCTACTTATCGGAGATGGCATGTCAGGTATTTATTACCGCAACCGAATTAATTGATTTTGGCGATTTAAGCCAGATAAAAAACTATAAAATGTTCCACGTGGAACAAGGCTCCATAAAACCCGTGTAATGTTTCACGTGGAACATTCGCAACCAACAGGAAAGAAACAATCATGAGTAATCCCAGTGATCAAGTTGTCGAAACGGCTAAGCCTGAATACGACAGCACCAATATCCAAGTATTAAAAGGTCTGGATGCTGTAAGAAAACGACCGGGCATGTATATCGGTGATACGGATGACGGTTCCGGCTTGCATCACATGGTTTTTGAAGTCGTCGATAA
>JANYKK010000376.1 GCA_025361585.1 Methylobacter sp.
TGGAATGGGCGGACGAAAAAGAGATCCGCAAGACTTCCAATAAATCCATGTTTTAGTAGGATCGACAATGAAACCATTACGTGTGTTATTCCTGCTATCGTCGCTGCTAGTGTCAGGCAACGCCCTGGCAGCCAAAATCGCGGTCACCGATCTGGCTTATGCCGAGCGGGTCAGCGGTTATTTTCATCTGGTTGATTATCACAACAAGTCATCGGCTCGGGGCAGCGAAAGCTCACGGGAACGGGACAGTTTTGAGAGCTCGTCAGCATCGAGCCGTTCATCGTATAGCGGGAAATCAGAGACCGATTATACCGAGGTCGAAAGCAGTTACAGCTATATCGAGTATAGCGAACTGCGTAAATTTGTCGGCGACATTAAAGGCGAAATCCTTAAATCCGGTGAATTTAAGCTGTCGCAAGCCAAGCCTTATACCGCCAAAGGCAGCGAAAAGATCTATGACATTATCAGCCGCATCAAAAAAGGCGCTTATCCGGGGGCCGATTATGTGCTGTTCGGCACGGTCAGCGAACTTGATTTCCGCAACGAGGTGAATCCCATTATCGGCACTAATACGCTGTCCAACACCTTCAGCCTGATGCTGGTGGCGGAATTCAGCCTGATCAACACCCGCACTTACGAAGTCAAAGCCGCCTTTAGCGCGACCGGCGACGGGCAGGATGTACGCGTTGTTACCAACGGAAGCCGTGTGGTACCAAGTCGAGGCAAGGTGGTGTCTGAAGTGTCTAAAAGTTTGGGTATCGATGTGGCCAGGCAGATCAATGAGCAGCTGGGTGGCAATGCTTATGAGAAGACCGATCCTGCAAGCAACGGCAATGCCATGCAGGAAGGGGAAGTCGTCCACTTTAGCCAGTGAAAAATTCGCGAACTCCCAAGCGTCAGAGACTGTGAAAGCATTATCCAAATTAGGCTAAAAACATTTTTCACCACGAAGACACGAAGAGCACGAAGTTTTCAATATATTGAATTAAAACGGTTGTTTTTCTTCGTGTCCTTCGTGTCTTCGTGGTGAATTCTTTAATTTTTTCTAAAAACGAATACTTTCACAGCCTCTGAAGCTTGGGAAGTCGCGAAAATCGATGATTAGTTAAAGCCAGTCCGAATTCAGCGTTACAATGGTAACCATGAATACGAATCTCACCCCCTTTTCAGCATTAACCCCCGACATTATCTTGAACGCACTCGACAGTATCGGCCTGCATAGCGATGGTCGGCTGCTGGCGCTCAATAGCTATGAAAACCGCGTCTATCAGGTCGGCATGGCGGACGGATCGTTTATCGTAACCAAATTCTACCGACCAGAAAGATGGACGACCGCTGCCATTCTTGAAGAACACGCGTTCGTTCAGGAATTGTATGACGCTGAAATCCCTGTGGTACCTGCGTTGCCGTTTGGCGATAACCAAACCTTAATCCATGCCGACGGTTTCCGCTTTTCGGTGTTCCCAAGGCAGGGCGGGCGAGTGCCGGAACTTGAAGGACGCGAAAAACTGGAATGGATGGGGCGTTTTATCGCCCGCATCCATGCTATCGGCGCATTGAAGCCTTTTAAGCATCGCCCAATGCTTGATATTGCCAGCTTTGGCGATGAACCGAGAGCGTACCTGCTGGCGAATAACTTCATCCCCGCCGACCTGATCGAGGCTTACCGTAGCGTAACCGAACATGCGCTGGATGGCGTGAGGCGTTGTTTTGATCGTACCGGTCAAGTGAAAGCCTTGCGTCTGCATGGCGACTGCTATCCCGGCAATATTTTATGGACCGATGACGGCCCCCATTTTGTCGATTTCGATGACTGCCGGATGGGGCCTGCAATACAGGATTTATGGATGCTGCTGTCCGGGGATCGCGCCGAAATGACCGTACAATTAAGCCATCTGTTGGCCGGTTACCGGACTTTTTACGATTTTGACACTAGGGAGCTGCATCTTACCGAAGCCCTGCGCACCTTGCGGTTGATCCATTATTCCGCCTGGATCGCGCGGCGCTGGGACGACCCTGCTTTTCCGATGGCCTTCCCGTGGTTTGATACGCCGCGTTATTGGCAGGACAGGATTATCGAGCTGCGCGAGCAAATCGCGTTAATGGATGAAGGGCCGCTGGAGTTGGGTTAAGCCGATTCTGCGATAACGCGATTAAACGAGTCATTAAAAATATTTTATTCACCACGAAGGCACGAAGGTCACGAAGAAATAAAACTTCGTGACCTTCGTG
>JANYKK010000377.1 GCA_025361585.1 Methylobacter sp.
AACGGTTTACGGCAAGGATGTTAGCTTTTATATGCTTTCCTATCCGACCTACATGCTGATTCAGCATGAACTGCTGACTACCGCCGCGCTGATTTTCTGCATGGTCGGTATTTTATATTGGCTGGAACATATTTTTATACCTGATGAAAACTCCGAGTTTCCTTTAGGGGCCAAGGTTCACCTAACCGTTCTCATCAGCTTTGTCGTTGCTTTTGTGGTCTGGGGATTCATGCTGGATCGCTTTACACTACTTTATACCGATACCCATGAGCCGGTTTTTTATGGGCCCGGCTTTGTTGAAATACGCTATCAATTGCCGCTGATCTGGCTGGAAATTATTACCTTCGTGGCAACTGCGATAACGGCAGGCCTGTTTATTTTTTCAGAAAAGCACCGTGTAAAAGCGCCTTTTTTAATATCGCTTACCCTGTTCCTGTGTGTCGCTGGTTTGCCTAAGGTTCAATTTATTCCCGATTTAATCCAAAAATACATAGTCAACCCGAATCCGGTCAAATCCAACAAGTCGTTTATGCAGCACAATATCGATGCGACGCTGGCTGCTTACGATTTGAAGAATATCAAGACGGTTGATATGACTATCAAGCTGGATGCAACCAAAGACATTGAATCCTGGAGCTCACAAAAGCATTTTGAAAATATTCCGGTGTGGGACCGGGAATACATCATTGATAGCTATAAACAGTTACAAGAAATAAGGCCTTATTACAAGTTTCTGTCTGTCGATGAAGACCGTTATTTTATTTACGACCATACCCGACAGGTCGATCTGGCGGCCAGGGAAATCAATACTTCCAAGCTGCCGCCTGAAGCGCAAAACTGGGAAAACGTCCATTTGCGCTATACCCATGGTTACGGTGCTGCCGTCACTCCCGCCGCACAGGATGCCGAAAAACCGCTGGTCTGGTATTTACGCGATTTAAACATGCACTCGGATGTCGGTTTCAGTGTCAATCACCCTGACATCTACTACGGCCTGGAACATTTCGACTATGCGATAGTCCCCAACAATCTGAATATCGTCGGCATTGCCGGTTCTAACCCCGAGTTGGCGGAAGCTTATCATGGCAAAGGCGGTATCCCCATTTCATCCCTGTTCAGGAAAGCATTATTTGCCTTTTATCTCCACGACGAAAAAATATTCTTTTCAACCAATATCTCTTCAGAGAGTAAGCTCAAGATACGCAGGAATATTGTTGAACGTATTGAAACGTTAACCCCTTTTCTGCACCTGGATAAAGATCCTTATCTGGTGATAACCAAAGACCGGTTCTACTGGATTCAGGATGCTTATACCTTATCCAATAAATATCCGGTGTCCAAACCAGCCGATGACGATTTCCTGGAGGGGCATCAAGGCTTCAACTACATCCGCAACTCAGTGAAAATTGTTGTTGATGCCTTTGACGGCGATGTTGATTTTTATATTTCCGATCCTTCGGATGCCATTATTCAGGCTTACAGCAGCGCGTATCCCGGATTATTTAAAAATCTGGATGAAATGCCCACGGAATTAAAGCAGCACTTGCGTTATCCGCGCGATCTTTATTATCTGCAAATGAAGGTGTATGCCAAATATCATCAGCAAAGTCCCGAATTATTCTACGAACAGGCCGAAACCTGGTCGCAAGCCAATGTTCGCGGGCAACCGGTATTGCCTTATTATCAAACTATGGACTTTGGTAACTGTAAGGACACCGAAGAATTTGTTTTGATTAACCCGATGACCCCGGTTAACAGAAATAATCTCAGTATGATAGGCGTGGCGGGAACGCTGGATAAAACTAACTGCGGTTTGGATTACAAGCCCAGTATTACCGTTTATAAGTTCGGTAAAGAAGTTCAGGTCAACGGGCCTGCGCAGGTTGAGGCGTTGATTAACCAAAACCCTGAAATTTCGGAGCAATTTTCATTATGGGATCAGCACGGTTCAGTTGTTGAGTTAGGCCGCATGATTATTCTGCCGATGGGTAATACAGTTCTTTATGTTCATCCCATTTATCTGGCCTCAACCGAGAATAAAATACCCGAATTAACCAGGGTCATTGTATCCGTTGGCAATGAGGTGGTTATGGATAAATCCTTATGGTCGGCCTTTAGCCGTTTAAAGCAAATTTATCTTAAAAACGCCGTCGAAGGCGACGGTACGGAAACCCCTAAAGCTATTATAAATGGACAGGAAAAACCTAAAGAATCCAGGCCATGAAAATGAGCTTCGGTTGTTTATTGCATTGTGTGAGGGCTATATGCCGCTCCTGAAGTTCATACTAAACAGGTATGCTTGATGCATCTCGAAATTTCGGATGTTTAGGGGAAGTAGAGAAAAACTGGAAGACTATTTACATCAAATTCCATTCCGTCGTCTTGGGAGTAGGTACTTTTGAACAGTTTGCAGGTAGAACAAGAACGCCATCTAATCATCGGCACCATCGTCGAAGTGCATGGCCCGGTGGTGATTATTGACTGCACCCAGTTGCCGCCTTTACGTCAGGCTTTGTTCACCCGTTTCGATCACACCGTCTATCTTTTCGAGGTTCATCAGCATCTTGATGAGCGGCATATTCGGGCGATCACGCTGCACGGCACGGCCGGATTAAGCCGGGGCATGGGCGTATTCGATACCGGCGCGCCTTTGCATGTCCCTGTTTCCGAGCAATGCTTAGGTCGGTTGTTGAATATATTCGGCAAGCCGCTGGACGGGCTGCCGCCCCTGCCTAAAACCGAATTCCGCAATATCCACGCAAAACCGCTGCCGCTATCCGAAGCCATCGGCATCAGCGGTATTTTGGAAACCGGTATTAAGGTCATCGATTTATTATGCCCCTTCGTAAAAGGCGGCAAAACCGGATTGTTCGGCGGCGCCGGGGTCGGCAAAACCGTGCTGGTGATGGAATTTATCCATGCCGTTTCCGCTATCCACAAAGGGGTTTCGGTGTTTGCCGGGGTCGGCGAGCGTATCCGTGAAGCCCACGAATTATGGCGGGAAATGCAGCAGGCCGGGGTCATGGATGATACCTTGATGGTGTTCGGGCAAATGGATGAATCGCCCGGCGTACGGTTCCGCGTTGCCCTGTCTGCGCTGACTTATGCTGAATACCTGCGCGACACGCTGCATAAAGAAGTGCTGTTTGTGGTCGACAATGTGTTTCGCTTCGTGCAAGCGGGCAGTGAAATCTCCAGCCTGCTGGGACGCATGCCCGCGACGGTGGGTTACCAGCCGACCTTGACTACCGAAGTCGCCGAGTTGCAGGATCGCATCCTGTCCACCCGCCAGGGCGCCATTACCTCGGTTCAGGCGGTTTACGTGCCTGCCGATGATATGACCGACCCGGCGGTTAGTGCCATACTCAGTCATCTGGATACCACGGTTATCCTGTCCAGGGATCAGGCCAGCAAAGGTATCTATCCGGCCGTCGATCCGTTGCGTTCCAGCAGCAAACTGATGGACAGGCATACTCTGGGAGACCGCCATTATGCAGTCGCCAAGGGGGTGCGTGAACATCTGGCGCGCTATCGTGAATTGGAGGATATTATCGCTATGCTGGGCATGGAGGAATTGGCCGAGGTTGACCGCAAAGTTGTCATGCGCGCCCGTAAACTGCAACGTTATCTGACCCAGCCATTTGCGGTTTTGGCCGAGCCTACCAAACAAACCGGCGTTTCAGTGCCGCTGGCGCAAACCTTGACCGATTGCGAAGCCTTTTTGGACGGGCGCTATGATGAGCTGTCCGAGGAGCAATGCTATATGCGCGGTTCGATGCAGGATAGACAATGAACCAGTTCGTGCTCAACCTGTTCGATGCCAGCCATGAACAACGCATCGATGGCGTCACCTCTTTTGTCGGAGAGGATGCCACGGGTTGCTTCGGAATCCAAGCCAACCATGCGCGGTTTATGACCACCCTGGTTTTCGGCCTGGCGCGGTTTCGTCTGGCGACAGAAGATTGGCAATATTTGGCTCTGCCCGGAGCGGTTGTTTATTTCAACAATAATGAGTTGACGATCAGCCCCCGGCATTTTCTGATCGACACCGACCTTGAACGGATCAGTACTTTATTGGAACAGCAATTGATAGCGGAAGAAGAAAACCTACATGCTACCAAAGAGAGTCTGCATAAAATGGAACAGGCCATACTAAAACGTATGTTGGCACTTAATCGCAAAACCGGTTGGCAGCCATGAATAATCAACAACGCCTCAAAAAGAAAATTGAAAGCCAGATCAAGCGCATCAAAAAGGCCGAGCATGATAGGCCTAACCTGCTGTCGCAAACCGTGTATATCGGCACGCTGGGTTTGGTGATGGTATTGCCTGTTATTGGCGGCGTTTATTTAGGCCGCTGGTTGGATGGCATGATGGAAGGCTACTCGATGCGGTGGACGCTCAGTTTATTGTTTACTGGGTTGGTGGTTGGTATTTTTAATGTATATTTTTTGGTTAAAGATTAAACATGGAAAACGGGTTTACTTTTGCTATCGGCCCCGTAGTGATTGGTTTATCAATCATCACCACCTGGGGTATTATGCTGGCGATTACGATAATAGCTTGGCTTTCAACTCGGCATCTGGACATACTGCCCAGTTCATTGCAAAGCACCGCTGAAGGCATAGTAGCGGCTATCGATGAAGCCATTGCCGCTGTTGCACCGGAACACGGACGGCAAATCATGCCTTTTATTGCCTCGCTTTGGCTGTTTTTGGTCATTGCCAATCTGGTCGGTTTAATACCGGGATTGCATTCGCCTACGCGCGATCTTTCAGTGACCTCGGCGCTGGCGGTGTTGGTGTTTTTCTCGGTACACTGGTTCGGCATTAAAACCCAGGGCTTGAAAAATTATTTGCATCATTACCTGACCCCCAGCCCGGTATTGCTGCCTTTTCATATCATCAGCGAATTCACCCGCACCCTGGCTCTGGCTATCCGCTTGTTTGGCAATATGATGAGCCTGGAAATGGCGGCTATGCTGATATTGCTGGTGGCAGGATTTCTCGCGCCAATTCCGATTTTAATGCTGCATATTATTGAAGCGCTGGTACAGGCCTATATTTTCGGTATGCTGGCGCTGATCTATTTGGCCGGAGCCATCCAATCCCAACAACTCAATTCTCAGGAGTAACTTATGTCTGACATCGCTATGATCGTCCTTGGTTCCAGCATCGCCGCCATTATCGGCATCGCGCTGGGAGTGATGCTTCCTGCCCTGGCGATGGGTAAAGCTATCGGCAGCGCATTGGATGCTTTATCGCGGCAACCGGAATCGGAACGCTCGATTATGCGTACCTTGTTTATCGGTCTGGCCATGATCGAATCGTTGGCTATTTATTGTCTGGTTATTATTTTGATCGTGCTGTTCCGCAATCCGCTGCTTGAATATGTTCTTAAATGATTGGAAAAGAATTCACCACGAAGGCACGAAGGACACGAAGATATGGAATTTGACGATTTATCGAGAAAAGTTATCGGTTGTGCAATTGAAGTCCATAAAATTTTAGGAGCGGGGTTGCTGGAATCCATTTACGAAAAATGTTTAGGCCATGAACTTCATCTAGCTGGACTTTCTTATAGTGTACAAGAACTATTGCCTGTTAACTACAAAGGCATTGCGCTTGAATGTGGCTATAGACTTGATCTTGTGGTGGAAAATAAGCTGATTGTTGAGTTAAAAAGTGTCGAGAAATTGCAAAAAATTCACGAAGCACAAATACTCACCTACATGAAACTGACAGGATTAAACGTAGGATTACTCATTAACTTTAATGAGACCCTCTTGAAAAATGGTATTAAACGCTTTGTACTCTAAAACTTTAAAAGCATTTGCCACGAAGGCACGAAGGACACGAAGATAGAAAGAATGGAAATTGATCAATAATTTCAGTACATGGAGTCATCAAAAAAATGATATTAAGCGTTAAAACTTCGTGCTCTTCGTGCCTTCGTGGTGAATAAAATCTTTTTATCAAACACCTAAACCGACAATAAAGCATATGGAATTCAACCTCTCCACCTTTGTTCTTGAAATCATCAATTTCCTGATTCTGATCTGGATTTTGCAACGGCTTTTTTACAAGCCCTTGCTGGAAGTGATTGCCAAGCGTAAGCAGTTTATCGACCAATCGCTTAACGACGCCAAAAAACTGCAACAGCAAGCAGAAGAACAACGCAGCTTTTATGAAAACCGGCAAAAGCTTTGGGAACAGGAAAAACAAGCCGCTACCGCCGCCCTGCACCAGCAGTTCGAAATCGAAAGAAGGGCGCAATTGGACAGGCTGAATGCCGACCTTGAACAAGAACGGCAAAAAGCCAAAGTGACGCTGTCAAAACAGCAGCAAGAACTGCAACAGCAAGCCGAAAAACAAGCCCTGCGCAACGGCGCTAAATTTGCCGGAATGTTGTTGCAGCAATCCACCGGGCCTGAGTTGGAGGCCCGCTTATTTACCCTGCTGATGGATAATCTGACGGTCTTGCCGGAAGCTTGCAGGCAGAGTTTAATCGCGCTGGGAATTAAAAAAACGGTGCCCGTCAAACTAACCAGCGCTTATCCATTGACCGCTGAAATGCGTCAGCAACTGGAACAAAAACTGGGGACGTTAGTCAACAGCCCCATCAATTTTCAATATCATCAGGATCAAGCACTGATCGCCGGTCTACGCATGGACATCGGCGCTTGGGTGCTCAACGCCAACCTGCAACACGAACTGGTCGGTTTTGCCGAGATTAGCTATGAGTCGGAATGAAACAGCGCTGCCTGCTTCAGAGGCATGGGACAGCCTACTGGACAAGCAAGCCGACTGGCTGGCAAATTACCAACCGGGGCTGCGTGTCATCGAGCAAGGCACGGTGGTTTCCATCGGCGACGGCATCAGCTGGATCAAAGGATTGCCGTCGGCGGCCATCGAAGACATCCTGGTTTTTGCCGACGGTAGCCGAGGCATGGTCTTCGATCTTAACCGCGACCGGATAGGCGCAATTTTACTGTATGAAACCGAAGCGCTGACCGCTGGCACTACGGTATATCTTTCCAAACACTCGCTCAGCATACCGGTCGGCAACGAGTTATTGGGACGGGTTATCGATCCATTGGGAGCGCCGCTGGACGGGCTAACGCCACCTTTAACGACAGGGCGTGAAAATTTGGAAAAAGGCTCTCCCGCTATTATCGCCCGCGATTTTGTTCATAAGCCGCTGTACACCGGTATAAAAATTATCGACACGCTGATTCCAATAGGCAAAGGACAGCGGCAATTGATAGTGGGCGATGAAGGCCTGGGTAGAACGTCAATTGCCATCGACACCGTCATTAACCAAAAAGACAAGAATGTAGTGTGCATCTACGTGTTGATCGGCCAAAAACGCTCTGCCGCAGTCAGCACCATAGAAACCCTGAAGAAGCATGGCGCACTGGATTACACCGTGTGCGTGGTCGCCGAAGCCAGCGCCCTGCCAGGCTTGCAATATATCGCCCCGTTTGCCGGTTGCGCGCTGGCCGAATACTGGATGGCGCAAGGCCGCGACACGCTGATTATTTACGATGACCTGTCCACCCACGCCAGAACCTACCGGGAGCTGTCTTTATTGCTACGGAGACCGCCCGGCCGGGAAGCTTATCCGGGCGACATTTTCTTCGTCCACTCCCGCCTGCTGGAACGCTCGACCTGCTTGAATGCCGAAAACGGCGGCGGCAGCATGACCGCCTTGCCGATCATCGAAACCAAGCAGGGGGAAATCGCCGCCTACATCCCGACCAACCTGATCTCGATTACCGACGGGCAAATCTACCTGGATAACGACTTGTTCGTGTCGGGATTTCGCCCGGCTATCGACATAACACGGTCGGTGTCGCGGATCGGCGGCAAGGCGCAGGACATGAGTATCCGCGATCAGGCTGGGCAAATGAAATTGGATTACCTGCAATTTCTGGAGCTGGAAGCTTTCACCCGTTTCGGCCAACGCCTGGAAGCCTCGATGGAAGCGCGGATCAAGCGTGGGCGGCTGTTACGGGAAGTCTTGAAGCAGGATCGGTTGGTTCCGCACAGCAACCTGTTTCAACTGGCTTGGCTGACAGCGTTTAATTCCGGGTTGTTTAACCAAACGGCTCCTGAACACATTGCACAAATGCTGCTTAGTATCGAGCAGGGCATCGAAACCACGATACTGACGTTGGAAAGCAGCCCTGAACAATGGCAACAAGCGCTCACCGAATGGCTTAAATCCTGATGAGTCTAAGCCACGAACTGCAACTGCATATCGCACAGCTGACAGAGATACGCAGCATTTTGAATGCGATGAAGAATTTGGCTTTTATGGAAATTCATAAGTTACAGCGCTATAAAACCATGCAGGGTCAGGCTGTGACTAATATCGAAAGCGCAGCATTGGATTTTCTGGATTTTTATCCAGGCTTGGCAGGGGTTGACGACCACGCCGTACATGTTTGTATTTTACTGGGCGCAGAACGCGGGTTTTGTGGCGATTTTAATGAGAGCTTGATTGATGCCATCGCCAATAAAGCGTATAGCGGCGTGATTGTGATAGGTAGTCGGCTGTGCAACCGGCAGGAGAATATTGCCGACGAAGTTATCGCGACACTCGAAGGTGCTAATGTCGCCGAAGAAGTGCCTACGATCATTAACCGCCTGATCAATACCCTCAGCGCATTACATGCCAAAGCTCCATTACAGTTGAGCATTGTTTACCACGATAACGCCCTACATCAAATCAGCCAACGGCAGGTACTTCCACCCTTTCTCCGGCAGCATGAGCAAAGCGTTCACTACGGCAACCCGCCGGTACTCAACCTGGAACCCGGCGAGTTTTTTGCAGGCTTGATTGATCATTATCTGTTTGCCGTACTACATGAAATTTTTTATATTTCACTGATGGCCGAGAACCACAGCCGGCTACAACATCTGGAAGGCGCGGTAAATCATCTGGACGACAAAACCGTAAAGCTGCAACGGAAATCCCAAATTTACCGGCAGGAAGAAATCACCGAAGAGATTGAGGTCATCCTTTTAAATGCGGAACCTCTTTAGTTGTTTAATGAGTCATGACCAGCGGAGACTATCCGCTGGTTCATTCATTGGGCAGCATAAAACGATCTATTGCAGGATCAACTCGCAAAGCCGGTCTTCCAAATCGATTCTCTTTGCCAAGCTTTCGCCTAAGGCCGATAAATCCTGTTTAAGATCGTCAAGAATGGTTGTTGCCGCGCTATTTTCATATTTATCATTAAAAGATACCGCGATTTCGGTGGTCGATGACAACGCCGGGTAAATTTCTTTCGCGGCTGATAATGCCGGATCTTGATTATCAGCGTCCGCAAACAGGCACTCGCAAACACCAAAATGGCCAAGGGAGACATAATCGATCAACATTTCAGAAAATCGGGCTAGTTTCTTTCTGACGGCCTGGTTGGCCGAAAAGGGCATCAGTTCGGCGACATGGCAATACAAAGACCAGACTTCTTGTCTTTCGTGTTGTAATTCGGCTATCAGTTGATAAGCCTGTTGTTGTCTTTCTGGATTAATTTTAACTGCAATTGACATGAATTCTCTCCTAAACTTACTTATTATTTTAGTTAGTGGCTTTAATTTAAGTCGATTATTATGAAAGTGCAACAATTAATTAAAAAATAAGGTAATTTTATTAAAATTTCAGTAGTGGTTCCCACTTATAATCGCCTGGAACTGTTGAAACGGGCGCTATTATCGGTGTATTCGCAAACTTTGTTTCCGGCAGAAGTTGCGGTAATTGATGACGGCTCGACCGATGGAACGGCAAATATGATCCGCCGGGAATTTCCCCAGACCAGCTATTTCTATCAGGAAAATCTCGGCGTCAGCGCAGCGCGTAATTTCGGCATACAGCAAACAACCGGCGACTGGCTGGCTTTTTTGGATTCGGATGATGAATGGCTGCCTGAAAAACTGGCAAAACAGGAGGCGGCGTTGTCGGCTAGTCCTGAATACAAGATTTGTCACACCGAAGAAAACTGGATACGCAACGGCATCCAGATTAGCGTACCTAAAAAATATGCCAAATCTGGCGGCTGGATATTTAGCCATTGCTTGCCGCTGTGCGCAATATCGCCGTCCACCGTATTGATACACCGTTCGGTATTTGACGATGTCGGCCTGTTTGACACCCAGCTGCCCGCCTGCGAAGACTACGACCTGTGGCTCAGAATCAGCGCCAATTACCCGGTTTTATTGCTTGAGCAGCCGCAAATAAACAAGCACGGCGGTCATGAAGACCAGTTATCTTGTGCCTACTGGGGAATGGATCGGTTTCGGATCGGCGCCTTGCAAAAAATCATTGATGCCGGTCAATTGTCCGAACAAAACCGTCTGGCAGCGGCCAACATGCTGCTAAAAAAGGCAGGGGTTTACCTGAACGGCGTTAACAAACGCGGAAAAATCGAGGAGGCCGACTATTACCGGCAACTCATCAAGCGTTATGAAGAGGCTATTTGATTTGAAAGCTACAGTTACAATCGCCCTTAGCCATACAGCTTAATTGCTCAACTTCTTTGTCCAGCAAAGAGGACATCAGCGCCAAATCGAAGTCGCATACCTCATGATGTTTCTGGGCTAGATCGTGATAAATGCAGTTACAAGCTTGAATAAGCGGACGCTCGGTTTCGGTCTCCATGCCCACTTTTACTTGAAAGCCAAGATCCTCCATGATTAAGGTCAGCTGATCAACACGCTCGTTTAGATTTTTTCCTTCGAATTTACCTTGCAGCTTATCGGCCAGTTTGCCGCCCAGTTTTTGCATGTAAGCTTTAAAGCGTTCAGCGCCTATTTCCTCCTGCAAATCGCTAAGAATTAATTCCGAAAACCAAGCGTATTGCTTCGGGAAAATATTATTGCCTTTGTCAGTTATAACGTAAATTGTCACCGGACGCCCGGCTGTTTTATTGAGTGTGCTTTTTTTGATATAGCCATCGCGCTCAAGAACGACAAAGTGCTGTTGCACCCCCGTTCTTGAAATGCCCAGTGCTTTAGCCAGCTCATCAACGCTCAAGCCATTCCTGTTTTCCAGCAAGTGCTCAAGTATCTGATGTTGGCGTGATTTTATCTTTTGAGGTATTGACGTATTCATCCTAAGGGTCATGACTTTTTGTTAAGCTGGCATAGATGATAACTCATTATGACACATATAACTTGTAAAAGTTTTATATAGCATAAATTCGCCCGTTGTTATAAACTTCCATCCGAGCAAGTTTGCTTAAATAAAAAATAACCCTATACCCAACTGGAGACAATAATGAGCGACTCACAATCACTTTATGATCAACTCGGCGGCGAAGCGGCTGTTAATGCTGCTGTAGATATTTTCTATCGCAAAGTACTGGCGGATCACCGCATTAACCGTTTTTTCGACAATTCCGACATGGAAAAACAAGCGGCTAAACAAAAGGCATTTTTGACTATGGCATTTGGCGGCCCCAACAATTACAGCGGTACCGACATGCGCACTGCTCACGCACATCTGGTCAAGATGGGCTTAAATGACAGTCATTTTAATGCGGTTATGGAGCATCTTGGCGCAACATTAACCGAGCTGAATGTGCCGGCAGAACTGATCGGCAAAGCAGCTGCCATTGCCGAAAGCACACGCAAAGACGTTTTGGGCAAATAACTGAAATACCAGGTGGAGACCATGCGAAGCATTACTATTGGCGAATCAATATTTTCCTGTCAACCGGATGAAACTGTATTGGAGACCCTGCTAAGGGAAAACGTACAGGTGCCTAATGGTTGCCGCCAAGGTCTTTGCCAAGCCTGCCTGATGCGCAGTCTTGATAACTCTCCACCTGTCTCAGCCCAAGTCGGTCTTAAAGACACCCTGCAAATGCAGAACTATTTTCTGGCCTGTATTTGCCATCCAGAACAGGATATGACTGTCGCCTTGCCCAACCAACAAGGCGCTTCGATTGAAGCCGGCGTCATCAAAAAACAGCTGTTGACGCCCGATATCGTGCAGTTGGTTTTGGAATACCAAAGCCCGTTTAATTTTTTCGCCGGTCAGTTTGTTAATTTAAAACGATCCGACGGTTTAACCCGCAGCTATTCGATTGCGAATATCCCGCAGCATGAAAACATCCTGGAATTTCATATTCGCCGCTTGCCGAATGGTCAGTTCAGCAGTTGGGTCTATGACGAATTGGAGTTAGGCGAGCAACTAACCCTTTCGGAAGCGCAAGGTTCTTGCCATTACCTGCCTGGACGAGCTGAGCAGCCTTTAATGCTGGTCGGAACCGGCAGCGGCCTGGCTCCGCTTTACGGTATTATTGCCGACGCGCTGGCTCAGAATCACTCAGGCCCTATCCATTTGTATCACGGCAGTCGCGATCTTAACGGCCTTTATTTCGTCGATCAAATGCGGGAGCTTGCCGCAGAGGTTGATAATTTTTATTACACGCCTTGCCTTTCAGGCCAGGATATTGAATCGGATCATGTTCGGAGCCGCGCCCATGACATTGCTTTATCATCCACAGAATCCTTAAACGGATGGCGCGTTTTCCTGTGCGGACACCCGGAAATGGTCAATCAAACTAAAAAAATGGCGTTTATGAAAGGCGCATCTATGGGCGACATATACGCAGATGCTTTTCATGTGATGCAGGTAGAAAAATAAGCTTCATTCACCACGTTGCTCCCGAGAGGGGCATCCTCAAGCCGTTCCCAGCGTTCGATAGAATGACGAAATCTGCTAATTAGGCAGATTGACTGACGTTGAACGCATCGACATAAATATCCTTCATCGATGCGCCAGCCATAAAGGCTTTCTTCTTGGCTATCTTGACCATATCAGGATGCCCACAGAGAAACATGCGCCAGTTCTTCAGATTGGGAATCTGCTGAAAAGCCACGTCATCGGCTCGTCCTGAAGCATAGCCATGAGGTACATCTTTACCGGAGAGGCAAGGGACATAGTTGAAATTCGAATATTGCTCAACCAAGTCGTGAAGTTCTCCGGTCAAATAAAGCCCATTTAAGTCGCGGCTACCGTGAAACAAATGGATAGGCCCGGTGTGATCCTGGCTGAGGGCGTCGCGGAGGATGCCGTAAAGAGGCGCAAGCCCGGAGCCTGTGCCGATTAAAACCAGACCCTGTTCGGCATTGCCGGGGATGTAAAAGCAATCACCGCCGGGGCCGCGAATCTCGACCGTCTCGCCGGGACGCAATTCCTCGTGTATCCAGCCACTGACCCGGCCCTGCGGTAATCGGCGGACATGGAGGTGTAGATGTTCATCTTCATGCGGCACGCTGGCAAGCGAGTAGCTGCGGCCAAGCGATTGGTCTTGAAACAGGTTGATAAATTGCCCGGCTCTGTAATCTATCGGTACGTGGCATTCGAGTACGACATGCATGATTTCAGGGTTGAGCAATTTCAGACTTTTGACGGTAGCCGGAATAACCGCCTGAACGTCATCGTCGTCCGGCAGAGCCACTTCGAGATCTGCGGTAGGATGACAAACGCAAGGAAGAAAATAGTTCTGGAGCTTGAGGCTGTCCTTTAAACCTTGTTGCGAATTTTCAGGAGGCGTACCTCCAGTGGCGCGCATCAGACAAGTCTGACAGGCTCCGCTACGACAGGAAAAAGGAACGGGGACGCCGCGACTGGTCAAACAATCAAGAACAGATTGGTTTTCACCCAGTTCGAAGTTGTCTTTTGCGTAACGAATATTAACCATGACGGCGTACCCGGTTTCAAAGATGGAGTATTAACGGCCCAGTACGTCGTTTCGTGTGCTTTCAGCGATGGCAGCAACCTGAGCGATCAGATCCTCGCCTACATTCAGCTCGCGGAGAGTGGCGGCTAGGTCTTCGATCACTGCGTCGACATGCGAGTCATTCAGGCCGCGCTCGACCAGATGGGCATGCCCTAGACGCATATCCAGGCCGCTGTAATTGTGCGGCCCGCCGAACGCCATAGTCAGGAACGCTTTTTGTTTTGCGGCTTGCTTATCCATGTCCACGCCTTCGAAAAAGGAACTGATGCGGTCATCGCTCAACACCTTGCGGTAAAAAATATCAACAGCGGCATTAACAGCGGCTTCGCCGCCCAGTTTCTCAAACAAAGATTGTTGGTCTGACATATTTCTCTCCAAATAATTAAAAAGGTGTTTAAAATACACCTTCAATGCCCGCCCTTTAAGGGGGTAAAAAGGCGCAGCAAGAAGATGCATTTGATATGCATCTTATGTTGCTAGAATTAGCTAGTCAAGACTTATCTATTAATGTTAAAGACATAAAATGGAATGCGGATGACATTATAAGGAGTATTAAGTATGCAACTTACGCAATTTACTGATCTGTCACTGAGGCTGTTGATTTATCTAGCCCGTCTACCGGAACCGGGCATGGCGACCATTTCCGAGATCGCCGAGTATCATCAAATTTCCCGTAACCATTTGGTGAAGGTAGCCAATAGCTTGGCCAACCAAGGCTTTATTATGACGACACGGGGCAAGGGCGGAGGCATCCAACTGGCCCGTCCGGCGTATACAATTGGTGTTGGCGAAGTGGTGCGACAGACTGAACTTAACATGAATCTGGTCGAGTGCTTCGATACCCCAAACAATCAGTGCCGTTTGATCCGCAACTGCTTTCTGAAGGCCGCTTTATATGAAGCGCAACGCGCATTTATGACTGTGTTAGACAAATACACGCTGGCTGATGCGGCCAGTTCCGGTTCCAAAACCGACCTGTCAGCGCTGTCTGTAGATAAACCGCAAATACCTGAATGATGCAACAAATCCTGCCTCGAATTTTTATCTACGCCGCACTGCCCTGCGAGGCCAAGCCGTTGGTCGGGCATTTCAAATTAAAGAAAGATACGACTGTTCAGCCGTTTGCGGTTTATTTAAATCGGGACATTTGCCTGACGGTAACCGGGCTGGGGAAAAGCGCGATGGCCGCCGGGGTGGCATACAGCCAAGCGTTGTTTGCTTCGATTGAACATCCAGTGCTGGTTAATATCGGTATCGCGGGGCATAAACGCCACGTCCTAGGCAGCCTTTTTTTGATCGACAAAATCACCGATGTTGACAGCAAAAAAAGCTATTACCCGTCATTGGTTTTTACGCCGCCTTGCCCCACTGCAAACATCCAGACCGTGTCAAGGCCGCAGCCAGATTATGACCAACAGCATCTTTGCGATATGGAAGCGTCTGCGTTTTATGAAGTTGCGGTGCGCTTTTCGACCGGCGAATTAATCCACTGTCTGAAAGTTATCTCGGATAATGAATTGTCGCCTGCCGAAAACATCCAGCCCAAGCAGGTTTCTCAATTAATAGCCGCGCATGTCGCAACGATTGAAACCCTGCTGGCGGAGTTAAGCCGCCTTGCGACGCTGATAACTGAGCCGGAATCCAAGCTGTTTGAACAGCTGATACAGCGCTATCATTTTACGGTCAGCGAACAGGGACAGCTAAAAAACCAGCTGTCCAGCTGGGCGGTATTAAGCCACAACCAAGTCCCTGGATTTGAAACACTGTTTGATCAAGCCCATCTGCACAAAGGCAAGGATGTTTTATCTTGGCTGGATCGGCAGATCAACAACATTGAGTTTTCTTTATAACGGGATTTTCAGTCCGTTAAACCTAAAAAATCAGTTGGATTAGGTAGTTGCGAGCTACCGTAGGGGCGACCGACCGGTCGCCCCTACAATGTCCGCACCATTTGGCTAACTGATTTTTTAGGTCAAAAGAAGATGAATGCGTGCTTGCTGATCGCGACTATCGCGATATAAACGAAGCAGGCAAGCGCCCCGGCAAAAGCTTTCCAGCGCAGTTCACCTTCACTCTTGATAGCAACAATACCCAGGCCGACGTATGCCACCAAGGCTACTAGCTTAGCGATAATCCAGCCGTACTCGGCTGACAGCCATGAACCTTGAAAAACCAGGGTAAAACCGGTGGTCAATAAAAAAGTATTGATAATATGCGGCCCGATTTTTATCCATTTTTGCTCCAGCATTTCCGGGCGCTTTTCCGCCAGATAAACCCTGCCGACAAAACTGGAGATGGACAATAAAACAAAAGTGAGATGAAGAATTTTAATCATGCTGTGCTCCTAAGGTTTAACGATAAATAAGTCTGTTGCCGATGTTGCAGTAGTATATTCCGAAAAACCAGCGGGTCTTTCTGCTGGATTATTTCGCCGGGGCGAGGATAGTACTGATGTTCCAGACGAGATAGCCAAAAACGCAATGCCGCCGCCCTGAGCATGGCCAGCCAGTGTTGCTTCTCCAAAGGCTCCAGCGGCCTTAAGCTTTCATAAGCGGATAACAGCGCCGCAAACTTTCCGGCATTAACCATGCCGTTATCGCAGCACCAGTCGTTAGCCGCTATCGCAACATCAAGCAACAAGGTATCGGTGCAGGCGCTGTAAAAATCCAACAAACCGCTGAGCCGGTCATTGGTAAACAACACATTATCCCTGAACAGGTCGGCGTGAATGAAGCCGCTCGGCAGATTGGCTTGGCTGTTTTTAGTTTGGAACGCCAACTCATCATCAATCAGTTCGCGATCCGTTGCCGACAAATGCATACCGATTTTATTCAGCACACTTTTGCACCAGTCTAAATCATTGCCGCTTTTTATCGGGAAAACGTAGCCTTGCGTACAGCGATGCAAGCTTGCCAGCTGCAAGCCGATTTCCTGGCAGTGCAAAACAGATGGCGATACCGTTGCCGTGCCGGACAAACGTTTGAACACCGCAGCCGGTTTGCCGTTAAGCTCTCGTAACGGATTACCCTGACGGTCGACTTGAGGGCGAGGACACGGCAAGTCGTTTTTGCCCAGATGCGACAACAGCGTTAAAAAGTGCGGCAAATTATCGGCAGACAACGACTCGAACAGGGTCAGAATAAAACTGCCCTGGCTGGTGACTACCCCATAATTGGTATTGTCTATGCCGTCCGTTATACCCTCAAAACTGATGACTTCACCGAGGGTATAAGCACTAAAGAATTGATCGAGTTGCGGGCGTGTGATGCGAGTAAATACAGACACGAATTTTAAGCGGCTACCATTCCAGTAACTTCCACATATTAATGTCGAGTTCTTTATCTATATTGTTGCGGCGTATATCCATTTTGCCGTCACCATTGGTATCGAGAAAATAATAGGGAGGGCCGACAACCGGAATAACCTTTATCATGTAAAGCTTGCCGCCACGGCGGTATTCCTGGATGGTCTCCTTGCCTTTACGAATAATGGTAATGTCCGGCTCCATCGTTTCGCCGTTTTGCACCGGCAAAGGCGGTTCAGGAGCCTCCGGCAAAGCCTCAAGATCGGGTGGCCGCTCATCGACAGCATAGACCGGGAAGGCCAGCAAACTCAGTAGGATAAAACGTCGCATAAAGTGACTCTTAATTAAAAATAAAAACTGCGGCTATCTTATTACAGTTTTTACCGGCTTGCTTGACTAAAATGACTTAGTAATTTATATCATCAATGCTTGAGTTCATTCCCTACACGTCAATCGATAACCCACGCCCGCCTCGGTCAGCAAATAACGCGGCTGAGCGGGATCCGCTTCGAGCTTCCGGCGCAATTGGCCCATGTAAATCCGTACATAATGGGCGTGCTCCACGTAGGCGGGGCCCCAAACATCCAGCAATAATTGTCGATGCGTCAATACCTTGCCAGCATGACGGATCAACACGGTCAGCAGCCGGTATTCGATGGGAGTCAGATGAATTTCCTGGTCGGCGACATGCACGCTTCGGCGGGACAAATCTACCTGTAAATCGCCAACGCTAAACAGCGTTTCGACACCATCTCCTGCAAGCCGTGCGGCGTGACGAAGCGATACACGGATGCGCGCCAGCAATTCGCCGATACTAAACGGCTTGGTCAGATAATCGTCCGCTCCGGCATCCAGCGCGGCAATCTTGTTACTTTCCTGGCTTCTGGCGGACAGCACGATGATCGGCACGGCGGACCACTCGCGAACTTTGCGGATCACCGCTATGCCGTCCATGCCCGGCAAGCCCAGATCGAGAATGACCAGCTCCGGTTTGCGGGTACCGACCTCCACCACGCCCCGTTCGCCGGTTCCTGCCTCAATCACCTGAAAACCTTGCACGCTCAGGCTGGTACGCAAAAAACGACAGATTTGCGGGTCATCCTCGATAACCACAATGACGGGTTTGGCGCTATTCATCTTGCAGTTGCTCCGCTGCCAGTTCCGGCGGCGCTTCGTCTACCGGCAACAGAAAAAAGAATTGCGCCCCGCCGCCATGCCGGTTGGCGGCGCCTATAACGCCGCCGTGCGCGATAATGATCGCTTTGCAAATGGCCAAGCCCAGACCGACACCGCTTTGGGCGCCTTCCCGATGCACCCGGTAGAATTTATCGAACAGTTTTTCCTCTTCTCCCTGCGGTATACCGGGGCCTCGATCCGCTACCGTGACCTTTAGCATATGTTCGGACAGCTCGGCGATAATGTCGATGGGGCTGGTTTCCGGCGTATATTTGCAGGCATTTTCCAATATATTGACCAGCACCTGTTCGATCAACACCGCATCGACGCGCACCAAACAGAGTTCATCCGGCAGTTTGGCGTTGACGGCGCGGCCTTTAAGTTGCTTATGCATCCGCGTCAACGTTCCGCCGATAATTTCATCCAGCGGATACCATTGCCGGTTCAGCGACGCCTGTCCTGCATCCAGACGCGCCATGTCCAGGATATTATTGGTCAGGTTCGACATGCGCAGCGCTTCGTCATAAATGGTCAGGCTTAACTCTTGCCGATCCGAGGCAGCAAGCTGGGCGTCCTCTTCCACCAAGGTACTGGCTGCGCCGACGATGGAGGCCAATGGCGTGCGCAAGTCGTGGGAAATCGCGCTAAGCAAAGAATTGCGCAAGGTTTCCGACTCCATACGGATTTGCGTCTGGTGCGCTTCATCGGCGAGACGCACCCGCTCGATAGCTTGAGCAATCTGGCTGATAAAGGTATCCAAGAGCCTGCGCTGTTCGGGTAGAAACACCCGCCGGAGATTGGCTGCACGCAAAACCAGTACCCCAATAACGCCGCGAAAGCCGGACATAGGAAAATACACTGCATTGGCTCCTGGCAAGGTATCGGTGCCTTGTCCCGCCATCTGTCCATGGTCATAAACCCACTGCGCCACGCTCAAATCGCAATCGCGCAGGGATTCCGGCACGGGCGGATCCAGCGGATAAACTATCCGGCTGTCATCGTTGGGAAACAGCAATACGCTGGCGCCGCCGAACTCGTCCTGAATGTGACGCGCGGCAATCCTGGCGGTATCCGCTACAGTGCGGCTGGCCGCCAGATCCTCGCTCAGTGCGTAAAGGACATTGGCGCGCCGCTCCCGATGCGATGCGACCTTCGCCTGGGAGCGCATATTGCTGGTCAGATGACTGATGATCAAGCCCACCAGCAGCATAATGACGAACGTCACTAAATACTGAGCATCGGCAACCGCAAAGGTATAAGTCGGGCTTACAAACAGAAAATCGAATGCGGCAACACTCAGTATCGAGGTCAGGATAGATGCCTCACGGCCAAAGCGGGCCGCCATGAAAACCACGCCCAGCAAATAAACCATGACCAGATTCGCCGATTCGAATTTCCCGGACATTAACCAGGCAACCAAAGTCGTGCCACCGGTCATAAGCAGCGCCCAGCCCCAATTTAACCAGCGCCGCTTGGCTTGTCCCCAGGGATAACCGGAGCGTAGCGCTTTTGCGCCCGGTATCTCCGTTGCCTTTTTTTGCTCGGTTAAGTCTTCGCCGCGCGGACTTCCAAGCAAATAAACGTTGATGTTATGCGCTTCAGTAATCAGGGTATCGACAACCGAGCCCAGCAGCCAACGCTTCCAACCCCGGCGACGGGGCTTGCCCAGCACGATTTTGGTGACGTTGCGGTTTTTGGCAAATCCCAGGATTTCCTTGCTCATATCGGGGCCGGACAAAGTCACCGTTTCGCCACCCAACTGTTCGGCAAAGCGCAGCACCCGCAATACCTCATCGCGACGTTCGGCGGGCAGGCGTTGCAGCTCCGGCGTTTCCACGTAGGCCACGATCCAGTGCGCATGAAGGCTGGTAGCCAGCCGCTTGGCGGCGCGCACCAAGCGCTCGGCGATAACATTGGGGCCTATGCAGACCAAGATCCTGTCGCCGACCTGCCAGACATCGCGTATCGCGTGGTCGTCCCGGTAGTCTTGCATTTGCGCATCGACCCTGTCGGCAGTGAGGCGCAACGATAACTCACGCAAAGCAATAAGATTGCCTTTGCGGAAAAAACTACGCATCGCCCGTTCCGCCTGTTGCGG
>JANYKK010000380.1 GCA_025361585.1 Methylobacter sp.
CCAAGCCAAGCTTGGTTAAAATGCTTTCCCATAACTGCCGGACAACATGGCTGTCGGCTGCAAGCAATTGCCGCCGCACCGGTTCAGGCACATCGGCCTGCACCGCCTCCAGTGCCGCCAATTCTTCTATTTGCCAGTTCAACTGGCTGACGCTGACCGCTTGCAAATCAAATAACAGCGCAACGCGATAAATAGCCTGTCGGGTGATGTCATGGTCTTTCAACGAGCAAATGATTTGCTCCGCCTGCAAGTTCGGAGACCGTGCAAAAGCGGCGCACAGGTCATTATCATCAATGCGCCCCTGCCGGTAAAATTCCCGGTTTTTTGCTTCGGGGAGATAACAGCAAATGCCGGTCAAGGCCTCAAATTCAGCCAAAGCATCATCAAACGGCAGATGCTGGAAACCATGCAGAGTATTGTGGTGTACGAAATCAAGAATCGGTGCCTGCCCAGGCAGCACGTGATCCAAATGATTTAGCGCAGTGATTATTTGCTCGCGTAATTTTAAAGAAGACTCGTACATCGCTAATCCTGCAAAATCCTTTGGCTGATCACAGTGTTCATCTGGCTGATGGTGGCTGCGGACAAATCCAACAGCGGCGCAGGCAGCAGCCCGAACAACACGATGCCCGAAACCAGTATTCCGGCCGCCAAAAACTCCGGTGCTCTCAAATCTTCAAGCTGCTGCATAGCCGGTTTGGACGGCCCGGTAAATAGCAGGCTGATCGTGCGGATGGCATAAGCGGCTCCGATCAAGACACTGACGCTGAAAAACACCATCAAACCTATACCCAAGCCGACGCTGGACATTGAGCTAAACCCGCCAATCAGCGTATGCAGTTCGGCAATAAAACCCACCGAACCCGGCAAGCCTATCGCCGCCAGCAAGCTTAAAATCATGAACACCGCAAAACGCGGCATCGCTTGGATCAGCGAACTGTAATCCTGAATGTTGCGGGTATGGGTGCGCTCATACAGCAGACCGACCAGCAGAAACAATGCTCCGGCAATCAGGCCGTGAGCAGTCATTTGCATGACCGCACCGGTAATGCCCGTCTCGTTCAAGGTCGCGATGCCGAGTAACACTATGCCCATATGGCTGATTGAAGAATAGGCGACCATGGCCTTAAGGTCGCTTTGCCGCCAAGCTAGCAGGCCGCCGTAAAGCATGCCGAACAGCCCCAGAAAAATCAGGTACGGTTGCAATAGTTTTGCCGCCTCCGGCAGCATCACCACCGCCCGGATCAAGCCGTAAGCGCCCATTTTCAGCAAGATGCCGGACAACAAAATACTGACCGGACTGGGTGCTTCGACATGCGCCAACGGCAGCCAGCCGTGCAGCGGAAAAATCGGCATCTTAACGCCGAAACCGATCACAAAGCCGAGCAGCACCAAAACCTGTTCGAACCTGGGCATATCTTGCGCCGCCTGATGCATCGACGACATTAACGAACCGCCGTGTTCAAGATCGTACTGACTGATCGCCAACAGACTAATCAGCATAAAAATCGAGCCGCCCATCGTATAAAGTACGAAGTTAAGGCTGGCCGTATGTCGACGTTTTCCGCCCCAGCGGCCAATCAAGAAGAATAACGGGATCAACGTCACTTCCCAGAAGATATAAAACAGTGCCCAATCCTGAGCCAGAAATACGCCCAACATGCCGAATTCGAGCAGCAGTAGGCAGATATGATAGCCCTTGACGCTGTTGGATACGGTGAATGAGGCCAGTAATGCTATCGATGTGAGCAAGGTCGCCAGCACTAGCATTGGCATCGACAAACCGTCTATGCCCAACGCATAAGCGCTGCCCAATTTGGGGTTCAGCGGGAAATATTCATTAAGCTGCAACTGGGCATCATGCGCGTCATAAATGTGCAGCAGCCAGCAGACCAATAAAAAGGCGATAGCGGCAAACAGATGCGCGATGTAGCGGATGAGCTGGATATGCTGGCCGGGCGTCAAAGCCAGCAGCAAGACTCCGGCAGCCGGAGTCCAGAGCAGTATGCTGAGTATCCCCATGGTTTTAGTGTTCCTTAAGCTCTTTTGTCTGGTTGTTTCATGGGTTAAATTGTACGTTAAGGTTGAGGCAGTGCAAGTATTAACCGTCACTTATCAAAACATTTCGACCTAGGAGTTTAACAGTGCAAGCTTTCAGTAGCCTTTCAAGGTCACAAATGAACTTATCTGCTCAGTCAAAAAATTCGCAATTATTCAACAGAACATTCGATGAGTGCGATTGTGACGAATGCAGGAGAATGACTGTCACAGGAGCAATTGTCGAGAGTAAATTAAAAGCCATTGTAAATACTGATGTCTGGTTTGATGTGTTTCGCTCGCGCTCTACCCATCCTACGATGTATAATACGCGGTTATTTTTCACTGAGTTATAAGGTGTGGTCTATGAAAATTCTTCAGGAAGCGCTGACGTTTGATGACGTTTTATTAGTGCCCGCGCACTCGACTGTGCTGCCACGCGACGTAGAGATGAAGACCCAGCTGACGCGGGGCATTACGCTGAATATCCCTCTGGTTGCGGCGGCGATGGATACGGTGACCGAAGCCCGGCTGGCGATTGCGATTGCTCAGGAAGGCGGCATTGGCATTATTCACAAGAATATGACCGCCGAGCAGCAGGCGCGCGAAGTGCGTAGCGTTAAAAAATACGAGAGCGGGGTGATCAAGGATCCTATTACGGTTTCGCCGGATGTGAGCATACGGGACGTGATCAAGTTAACCCGATCCAAGAATATTTCCGGTGTGCCGGTGGTTAACGGCGCTGAGTTGGTCGGTATTGTGACCAGCCGCGATTTGCGCTTTGAGACGCGCTTTGACGAGCCGGTTTCAAAAGTCATGACGCCCAAAGAGCGTTTGGTGACGGTGAATGAAAATGCCGACCGTAAAGAAGCGATTGCGCTGCTACATAAGCATCGCATCGAAAAAGTGCTGGTGGTCAATGAGGCCTTCCATTTGCGCGGCATGATTACGGTAAAGGATATACAAAAAGCCAAAGATTACCCGTTGGCCTGTAAAGACGAGCAGGAACGCTTGCGGGTCGGCGCGGCCATCGGTACCGGGCAAGGTACTGAAGAGCGTGTTGCCGCCTTGGTTGAAGCCGGTGTGGATGTGGTTGTCGTCGATACCGCGCACGGTCATTCCCAAGGTGTACTGGATCGGGTGCGTTGGGTAAAGAAGAACTATCCCGCGGTGCAGGTGATCGGCGGCAATATTGCTACGGCAGCGGCGGCTCTGGCCTTGGTTGAGGCGGGCGCGGATGGCGTTAAGGTCGGCATCGGCCCCGGATCTATCTGCACGACCCGTATTATTGCCGGTGTCGGTGTGCCGCAAATTACCGCAGTCAGCAACGTCGCCGATGCGTTAAAAGGCACAGGTGTGCCGTTGATTGCCGATGGCGGTATCCGCTATTCCGGGGATGTTGCTAAAGCGCTGGCTGCCGGGGCGTATGCGGTGATGTTGGGCGGTTTGTTTGCCGGTACCGAAGAAGCGCCGGGCGAGATTGAGCTGTTTCAGGGGCGGTCTTACAAGTCTTATCGAGGCATGGGTTCTTTGGGCGCGATGTCGCAACAGCAAGGTTCCAGCGACCGCTATTTTCAGGAAGAAACCGATTCGGCTGAAAAATTGGTGCCGGAAGGCATTGAAGGCCGGGTGCCGTATAAGGGTAGTCTGCTGGCGGTTATCCACCAGTTGCTGGGCGGCATTCGCGCCAGCATGGGTTACACCGGCAGCCAAACTATCCTGATGATGCATGAGAAAGCGCAATTTGTGCGGGTGTCCAGCGCCGGTATGCGCGAAAGCCATGTGCATGATGTGACTATTACCAAAGAAGCGCCTAATTATCGGATGGATTGATTTCAAAGCGGGGAGCCGGAGTTCAAAGCTCGCTTTGAACAGCCAAAGCAAGCTTTGGACTCCCCCGCTCTCCACTCACCACTAACAAGAGTTCTATCGTGAAACAACAATCCCCAAACATCCATAGCCACAAAATCCTGATCCTGGATTTCGGTTCGCAATACACCCAATTAATTGCGAGGCGCATTCGCGAAATCGGCGTTTATTGCGAGATTTATTCCTGCGAATGCAGCAATGAACAAATCGAAAAATTCGCACCCAACGGCATTATTTTATCCGGCGGCCCGGAAACGGTAACCAGCGGCGATACGCCGAGAGCGCCGCAGATCGTTTTCGAGCTGGGCGTTCCTGTGCTGGGCATTTGTTACGGTCTGCAAACCATGGCCGAGCAACTGGGCGGCAAGGTTGAAAGCTCCGATCATCGGGAGTTCGGCTATGCGCAAATCAGGGCGCGCGGCCATTCGAAATTATTGAACGGCATCGAAGACCATTTGTCGGCAGAAGGCTTCGGACTGTTGGATGTCTGGATGAGCCACGGTGACCGCGTGGTCGATTTACCGGCCGGTTTTACGCTGATTGCCAGCTCGGATGGCGCGCCGATTGCCGGTATCGCCAATGAAGACAAGGGCTTTTACGGTTTGCAGTTTCATCCCGAAGTTACCCATACCAAACAAGGCGGGCGGATATTGTCGCGTTTTGTGCTGGAAATCTGCGGCTGCGAAGCGTTGTGGACATCCAGCAATATTATCGAAGACAGTATCGAGGTGGTTCGTAAAACGGTCGGTAGCGATCATGTGGTTTTGGGCTTGTCCGGCGGCGTTGATTCGTCGGTCGTTGCCGCGTTGCTGCATAAAGCGATTAAAGACCAGTTGACCTGCGTTTTTGTCGATACCGGCTTGCTGCGGTTGCGCGAAGGCGATCAGGTGATGGCGACCTTTGCCGAACATATGGGCGTCAAGGTGATCCGGGTCAACGCGGAGCAGCGCTATCTGGAAGCCCTGAGTGGCATCACCGACCCTGAGCAAAAACGCAAAATCATCGGCAGCCTGTTTATTGAAATCTTCGATGAGGAAGCGGCGAAAATCACCGATGCAAAATGGCTGGCGCAAGGCACGATTTATCCCGACGTGGTCGAGTCGGCCGGATCCAAAAGCGGCAAGGCGCATTTGATCAAGTCGCATCACAATGTCGGCGGCTTGCCGGAAAATATGCTGTTGAAACTGGTCGAACCGTTGCGCGAACTGTTCAAGGACGAGGTCAGGAAACTGGGCGTGGAGTTAGGTTTGCCAGCGGATATGGTTTATCGCCACCCGTTCCCAGGCCCCGGTTTGGGCGTCAGAATTTTGGGCGAAGTGAAAAAAGAATTCGCCGATTTGTTGCGTCAGGCCGATGCGATTTTTATTGAGGAATTGTATCGCCATGACCTGTATGACAAGGTCAGTCAGGCGTTTGCGGTATTTCTGCCGGTCAAATCGGTCGGCGTGATGGGCGATGGTCGTCGCTATGATTATGTGATTGCGATACGCGCGGTCGAAACTATCGATTTTATGACCGCCCGCTGGGCGCATTTGCCGTATGAGTTTCTGGATTTGATTTCCCGGCGCATTATCAATGAAGTTCCTGGCATTTCCCGCGTCGCTTACGACATCAGCGGCAAGCCCCCCGCAACGATTGAATGGGAATAGATCCCACAGCGGATGAAGCATGGATGCGTTATGCGATTAGGCTGGCGCAACGGGCTGAGCAGCAGGGCGAGGTTCCGGTCGGCGCAATCGTGGTCAGAGATAATCGCTGTATCGCGGAAGGTTGGAATGTCCCGATAACCAGTCATGACCCGACTGCCCACGCCGAAGTGGTGGCAATGCGTAGCGCTGGTGTGGTTGTGGAAAACTACCGACTGACCGATGCGACCTTATATGTGACGCTGGAGCCTTGTGTAATGTGCATAGGGGCCATGAGTCATGCACGAATCAAACGCTTGGTGTTCGGTGCGTATGACCCTAAACGGGGTGCAGTGTGCAACGCTTTGAGTCTGACTGATGCGCCTTTTTTAAATCACAAGATCAGTTGGGACGGCGGCGTGTTGGAAACGGAATGCTCGGAATTGCTGAGGGACTTTTTTAAAGCTCGGCGGTGAAATTGAATAGCATGCTGATTAGTAGAACGCGGATTAGGCTGATAAACACTGATCAAAAGCACATAACAATTGGCTGTGGTTTTAAAAATCCGCGTAAATCCGTCCAATCCGCGTCATCAGCGTTCTATTTCGTAGCCAACATTCGTTGAATGGTTACGGTGTCATTGCCTTAGGCCATTTAAAGCGCCGCCGGATCGATGGTTACCGCCTCTTGCTTAGGATTTTCGCCATCAACATCCATCGCATTTTTCTTGATCTGGTTTTCCTCGGTCAGCCAGACCAGTAAATCGTAATAGCTGCGGATGTTTTCTACAAATTCGACCGGCTCCTGGCCTCGGGCATAGCCGTGCTTGGTTTGGTGGTGCCACTTTTTATCGGTCAGCAACGGCAGCCGCTGTTTGACGTCCATCCATTTATTGGGATTGCCGCCTTGTTGTTGTGTTAACGCCCTGGCGTCTTCAAGATGACCCAAGCCGACATTGTAGGAGGCTAATGCAAACCAGGTGCGGTCCGGATCAGGGATTTGCTCGGGGATGGTCTGGATCCTTTGCTGAAAATAGCGCGCGCCACCGGCAATGCTTTGAGACGGATCGGTGCGGTCATTGATGCCGAGTTCTGCGGCGGTCTCTTCTGTCAACATCATAATGCCCTCGACGCCGGTCGCTGATACGGCTTTATCCAGCCAGCCGGATTCCTGATAGCCGATTGCGGCTAATAAGCGCCAGTCTATATTGTATTGCGCTGCCGCCGCATTGAAATACTTCCGATACCGAGGAAGCCTGCTTTTTTGTTGCTGGCGAAATTTGCAGTTGCCGATATAGCTCAAGCTGCTGGTATGGCCGTAATGTTTTTCAATGAGTTGGTCGAGCGTCTTATCTTTTTTGATGCGCTCGAAAAAACGCGCCACTTCATCGTATAAACTGTTGTCGTTCGATAGAGTTAAGGCCCAGGCTAGTCGGCGAGGTTCGGAAATGTCGAAAGCAATGTTAAGCTTGGGGTAAAAGCGACGGATTAAAACGGCTTGGTTTGAGTCGGCTATGGTGTAATCGATAAGCCCTTCGTTAACCAGATACAGCAAACCATCGGTATCCAGTTCGTCGTTGACATTCCAGGTTAGCGTTGGGGTGTCTTGCTTCAAATAGGTCAGGCTGTCGATGTGGCTGGTACTTTTGGCAACCTCGATAATACCGTGGGTCAGGCTGTTGATGTCATTGGGGCGGCGGGTGCCTGACCGGTAAATGAGCTGCTCGGTTATTTCGTGGTAGGTGGGGGCAAAGCGCATTTTTTTGTTGCGCTGCTCGGTGATGGTTAGACCGGCAGCGGCAATGTCGGCCTTGCCTTTGGCGATGCGCGTTAAAATCTCATCAAAGGTGCTGGGGGTTTCAAATTTTACCTTAACGCCCAGTTGCTCGGCGAACAGCATAACCAAGTCATACTCAAGGCCGGTGTAGCCTTCCGGACTTTCATAATAGGTGGTTGGGTCATTCCGGGTTAAGACGTGCAAGATGCCTGTTTGTTTGATGTGCTCCAGTTTGTTATGCGACAGGAACCCGCTATCGCAAGACGTCAGCGAGGTGGCAAAAATAAAACCGATAATCAGTTTGGGTAGGCGGGCCAAGATTGCAGGTCACAGGTTCTCTACCGGCTGCGATACTTCGGGCGCTTTGGGCTCTCGCAGTTGTTTGTAGGTATTAATCAGGGCATTGGTTGAACAATCGTGGCTGTCGATGATGTATTCACTTTGGAGTTCGGGCAGTATGACTTTGGCTAAGGTTTTTCCGAGTTCCACGCCCATCTGGTCAAACGAATTAATATTCCAGATAACGCCCTGAACATAAATTTTATGTTCATAAAAGGCAATCAAGGTGCCTAAGGTTTTCGGCGTCAGTTTACTGAATAAAAAAGAATTGGACGGTTTATTGCCGTCGAATACTTTAGAGGCGACCAGCACCAGGTCGGTTTGGTCGTCGGGCGACAGTTCCCGTCTAACTTCTTTGGCTGTTTTGCCTTTCATCAAGGCTTCCGGTTGGGCGAGAAAGTTTGAAATTAAAATATCGTGATGACCGGGCATCTTGTAGTGGCTGTTTGCCGCTGCCAGAAAATCGCAAGGTATCAGTTTGGTGCCCTGGTGGATAAGTTGAAAAAAAGCATGTTGGCCATTGGTGCCGGGTTGTCCCCAAATGATCTGGCCGGTGCTGTAATCTACATGCCTACCATCAAGGTCGATGCTCTTGCCATTACTTTCCATGTCCGCCTGCTGGAAATAGTCGGCGAAAAAAAGCATGGACTGGTCGTAAGGCAGCAGAGCGTGTGATTCGGCATTGTAGAAATTGTTGTACCAAATGCCCAGCAAGCCCATTATTACAGGTATGTTTTTTTCAAATGGTGCGCTGCGGAAATGCTCGTCGGCTTCGTAAGCGCCTTGTAAAAGCGCCTCAAAATTATCCATGCCGACATAGAGGGCGATAGACAGCCCTATGGCAGACCATAGGGAATAGCGTCCGCCGACCCAATGCCTGAATTCAAACATGTTGTTGGTGTCTATGCCGAAATCGGCGACATTCTTGGTGTTTGTGGAAATGGCGACAAAATGCTTGGCGATGGCCTGTGGGTCTTTTGCGCTGTCAAGGAACCAGCTTCTTGCCGATTTTGCGTTGGTCATGGTTTCTTGCGTAGTAAATGTTTTAGACGCAATAAGAAATAGTGACGTTTCCGGGGATATCTGGGTCAGGGTTTCAACAAGATCGGCCTGGTCGACATTGGAAACAAAATGGACTTTTAATGCTTCGGAGGCATAGGGGGCAAGCGCTGTCGAAACCATCTTCGGCCCCAGGTCGGAACCGCCTATGCCAATGTTAACGATGTCGGTAATGGCTTTGCCGGTATAGCCCTTCCATTCACCTGAACGAACGTGATCGCTAAAAGTGCGCATTTGGGCGAGGACGCTGTTGATTTGGGGCATCACATCTTGTCCGTCAACATAAACTGGCTGGTTGCTACGGTTGCGCAAGGCGGTATGCAGCACTGACCGGTGTTCGGTGCTATTTATTTTTGCGCCGCAAAACATGGCCTTGATTTTTTCGTCCAACCCGACATGCTTAGCAAGATCGATCAGCAAGGGCAGGGTTTGATCGGTTATTCTATTTTTGGAGTAGTCAAAAAGGATGTCATTGAAATGAAGAGAGAATTTGGCGTGGCGGTTCTTGTCAGCATTAAAACTGTCGCGCAGCAGGATGTTTTTGGTTTCGTTGTGATGTTTTTTTAAAGCTATCCAAGCCGTGGAAGTGGTCAAAGATGACATGCGGTAAAGCTCCATTTGAATAAAGTTGTCTTAAGTCTACGAAAAGCAGGGAAGGATAGCAATAGTACGGCAGCCCATTGTCTTTATAATTGATGACAGGCTGGGCCTTTCCATCAATTCCTTTATTTGGCTAAATTGATGTGCTAGAGTTACCCATTGCTATTGGTCAAAAATACAGCGGAAAATGCTGTTTTTGATGGGTTCAAGCTATATAGATAGCAGTTACATTTTTCTCATAATAATAATTTTATCAAAACTGGAAGGTATTATGAACAGTACACACATTTTAAGAAAGGGTTCCCTGGTACTTCTGGGATTGTTATTTTCTGCATCGTTATGGGCGCACGGTGGAGCCGCAGGCACCGATACCGATCAATGTAAATTTGAATTGGAACCAACTCATTGGTTGCATTATACCGCTTATCAACCCAATGCGTTCCCTGCTGAAGATTTTTGCGCCAATCTTCCTCGTATTAACGAAATGACTTTGCTCGTGTTCGATTATCAGGACATGAAATATCGGGATATGTCGGTTGAGTTTGAGGTGACAAAAGAACCTGAAGGCACTAGCGTATTCAAGCTCCCTGCTGCAAAACATAAAAAAGGTACGGTTGAGTTAAAACTGCCGAATGGTGTGCCGGAAGCTGGCAAATACCTGATTCACATTACTCTGGTTCCAGATTCGGGTGATAGATTGGATGCGCATATGGGATTCAAAGCCGGAGGCGGTGAAGCAGTGAGCAAAAATAATTTGTTGTTGTATGCGCTTTTTGCATTTGCCGGTCTTTATGTGCTTTATCTGTCGCACGCTGGTTTCAAAAGCAAAGTGGATGAAATAATAGCGGGTATTAAAGGTTAAACAGGCGCTATTTTTGGTAGTCTGTGTGTTGATGCCATTGCACAGGTGCGGTGAATTCGCTGTAAATTAGGTAATGGTATTGCTACAAGGGCGGATTATCCGCCCTTGTAGGCAAGGAGCGAGAGCTTAGGTTTTGTTGAACAACGGAGGGCATGAACAATGGTGAAGTTATTATCGGCTGGGGCACTGGTTTTTATTTTTTCTGCGCCGGTATTGGCAGTGGAGTATGAAGACCATAGCGGTATGCTCATGGATCACGGTGATGGCCATTTAATGGACATGGCCGGTGGCATGGTTATGGGGCAGAATACCACTACCTTGCCGGGCGGTTGCGACAGTATCGCTGAGACTAAGGAAGTCACTGTGCATGCCGGTCATAAATACGCTGAGAAATTTCCCGGCAGAATGTTTGCGTTCGATACCCAGGAATTTAATGTTAAGCCCTGCACTAAATTGACTATTCATTTTATCAATGAGGATAATGTTCGCCATCAATGGATGATGCATGGCTTGCCCAAATATTTATATCCTAAGGGCATGTTCCATTTGGAAGTGTCCGGGCCTGCAAAAATATCTGGAACATTGATTCTACCGCCAGGAGATAAAACCTATCTGGTACATTGCGATATTGCCCAGCATATGGAAAAAGGCATGAAAGCGCAGTTGAAAGTCGGTAAAGGCGACGGCGATCTACCCAGCATTCCAGGTTTGACAGCTTATGTTGTACCCGATGACTACAAGGGAAGTTTGCAAACAGTGATGGCGGCAGTTTCGGCCGCTGCTGCCGCTGCACCGGTTGTTGTAGCCAAAACGGCCGCTGTCGCCGATAAGGTCGCACCGGTAGTGCAGCAGCCAAAAGAAGACTCTGTTATTTCCGGTGTTACCGTGATTGGTTTAGCAATAGGTTTGCTGCTTGCGCCATTTTTGGCGAAAAAATTTAAAGGTATGAGTCCATCAGAGGCGGTTGCCACTATTTTTGACCTATTGAGAACAGGCATTGAGCTAGCTGTAAAACTGTTGTCTGATTTGATTAAGCGGGTTATTTCCAATAAAAACAAAATTTTGCCTGGAAATTAAATTTGGGCAACAACATGAGCCCCTGCACTCTATGTTGAGCGCAGGGGCTTTTTTGAGGAAAAAAGTGCAAGACATAGTGTTTGAACTAGGTGGGCTGTTTCTCAGCGCATTTATATCGTCAACGATAGCGCCAGGTGGCTCGGAAGCCGTTTTAGCTTATATGGTTGCAACGGGACATTTTCAGGTTGAACTTATAGTCATTGTTGCTACGATAGGCAACACGCTGGGCGCTATGACAACATGGGGTTTAGGTGTGCTGGCAGCTAAAAAGTTCCCCGTGTCTACGCTTTTATCAGAAAACAAGCAAAAAGCGCTGGATGTTGTGAAGAAAAAAGGCATTTGGACGCTTTTTTTTACTTGGTTGCCGGTGGTTGGGGATGCCTTGTGTTTTGCGGGGGGATGGCTAAGACTCCCCTTGTTGTCGGCCAGTTTAGTTATATTGATAGGTAAGTTTGGCCGATACGCCGTAATAGCTTGGATGTTTGTATGAGTTGCTCTTTGACGTCGATTCGGCAAATTTAAAATAGACAGTTGCGCTGCTCTGGCGTGCCAGTGGTTGGATTTCTTGGGTGGGGACACGGATGTTATTTAAAGAATTTTTTGTGAAAAATACGCCTAATTTAGGTGACGCAAAAGGTAGTTTTTCGGTTGCAGACAGTCCCGCAAAATAATTTCAATATGAAGTCGAATTTTATAATTAATGACGATCAATCAGCAAGGATAGAAAATGCCCTGCTTATTTCAGTGTTGGCGCTTTTTCCTCTCTTGTATTTGACATTAAGAGGGTGGACGAATACGTTA
>JANYKK010000039.1 GCA_025361585.1 Methylobacter sp.
CGGAATGACCAGCAAAGAACGCTACCAACTAATGATGCAAAAAATGGATACCGGTTTCGCCAGCCTAAACAGCGCCGACCCGGCAAGAAACATCACCACGATGGCTACCGGCTCGGCAGGTAGCCCGCCCTACCAACTCGACTGCGGCAACAGAGGCGCGATGCACGCCGTAGCAACAAGCTCAGCAAATCGCAGTTACCGCAAAATCAACAGTCAAATAGTTCACAAAGCTCAGCCTAAAACAATCAGCCGAACTCAAACCAGCATCAAGCCTGTTAACAAGAATAAGGCATTGGCTAAAAGCATTGCCCAGGCCAAGAGCCCAACCAAGCCCGTACCCGCAGCTAAAAGCAAAAACTTCCATAAAGACAAAGCAGGCGTCAAGGCAAAAGTCGCCCACAAGGCGACAGCGCCCGTGGGTTAGCTCTTCGCAGCAAGCATCAAATAAGTAGGGGGCGCATCGCGCCCTTTTTTATGCTGAAATGTAGATCGTTGGAATATTAAAAGAAGCCTAGCCCTGTAGGTCGGGCAACAAGCTTTTCGTTGCCCGACTATTGACGCATCGGAATGTCGGGCATAAACAGCATGCCCGACCTACATAACTACAAATGATCCACCTTACAGCGTTAAATAGCTACCACATAAAGGGGCTTGCTTCTTCAAGCTCTATGAAATCCTTGTTCGAATTCCAAAACTTACGTAAAGAGTCTCCAAATATATCTTCTTTCTGCAAGATTGAACGATATAAAGGATGCTTAAGCTTTTGTTTTATATAGCTCTCCCAGTCGGATAGCTCTAAAATTGCGGGTTGGTTTATAAGAAAGGATAGATAGGATGCGCTATGATTTTCAGATGATAATATCTCATCGAATATATTAAGGTTTCTATAGACATAAGCTTTTGACTTGAAAAATATGTCATCTTCTAATACCTTTGGATCATAAAAATAGTCCGCTTTCTTGCTTGCCGTTGAAGCCAAATATTTTTGTATATCAGGGTGCTCTATTATAATTTTGTCTAGCTCAAGAAGATACTCTATCAATCGACTGCTTCGCTCTAATGCAAGAGCATTTCTATCTCGAATAAAAGATATTATTGCCCATGCAGCTACAACCAAGGCAGCGACCACAGTCCAGTAAAAATTAGCTATTTCCATAAGTTTATCTCTATTGTGTGACTTGTTGAAAAAGCCTAACATAATATATACGACATCAATTGTCGTATAAAAAAATCGTGTTGTCGCATATTCTTCATAAATTCATCTAATTAATTGTTTTTTATAAGACGACTTTACAGCAACAGGACATATCGTACAAACAACCACGACATCATCGGCATTACTCCCTCAACAACCCCAAATATTCCTCTTCACTGATAACCCGCACCCCCTTTTCCGTGGCAGCGGCAATTTTTGCCGCACCCACATCCGAACCGGTGACCAAAAAATCGGTTTTGCCGGTAACCGAGCTGGCCACTTTTGCGCCCAGGCGCTTGGCTTCCTTGGTCATGTCATCGCGCTTGCCGTGGATCATGGTGCCGGTAAAGACGATGGTCTTGCCGGAAATCGGGCTGATGCTTTGCTGCTGCTCGGCGATTAACGGCGTTGGGATCAAATTAAAACCCAACTGGTGGATTTGCATGAAATCGGCTTTGATTTTTGCCAGACATTCGACCACGGCGGCGCTGGTTTTCCCGGCGAAGCCTTCGATATTAATCACGTCTTCAACAGTCAGGTCGAAAATATCCAGCAGATGATGATGTTGCAACAGGCGTTCGCAATTGCCAAGACCCATTCTGTGGATTCCAAAAGCGCCCAGGAAGCGCCAGTCTTCTATGGCTTCGGTACGGCTGCGCTGCAATTGATCCAGCAGGTTTTGCGCGGTCTTGTCGCCAAAACCCATTGCTTGCAACTGCTCCATGCCCAGCCGATAAACGGCGTAAACCGAATCGATGCCGCAAGCGTGGAGTTTTTCTACGGTTTTCCCACCGAAGCCGTCAACATTCGCCAGGGTTCTGAAAAAATGCTCGATGGTATTTTCAATCTGGGCGGGACATTTTGTGGTGTTCAGGCAATAAAGATAATCGCTGTCCCAAGCCAGCTCGCCGCCGCAACTGGGGCAATGCTCGGGAATCTGCGGCGTTGCCGGGGTAATGACCCGCTCGATTTTGGGTATCACCAAGCCTGAGCGGGTCAATTCGATCAACGTGCCCTCACCGATGCCCAGCTCCTTGACCATGCCATAATGATGCGCGGTCGCCCTGGAAATCACCGCGCCGCTGAGTTTGGTCGGCGTCAGCTCGGCAACCGGATTGACCCGGCCGGAGCGGGAGGTTTGCGGGGTGACTTTCAGCACGATCACTTCGGCGGTTTCGACATTGCTTTTATAGGCAATCTGCCAGCGGTGGTGGTGCCGCGTTGCGCCTAGGTATTTTTTTATTTGCTCATTGCCGACCAGCTCA
>JANYKK010000066.1 GCA_025361585.1 Methylobacter sp.
TTTTCATGATCACCACGCCGATGTTGCAGACAGGGGTGCAAGTCGAGCTTCCGCAAGCCGAGTCCGCAACCGTGGAATCGGAAGGCGATAATTTGCCGGTTGTTGTGTCTATTAATGAACAGAGCCAATATTTTATTACCATTGATGACAAAGAACCTGAGCTGGTACAGCCGGAAGAAGTAGAAGGTCGAGTGATGGCGGTATTAAGCCAGAAACCGAAAACCCAAGTTCTAATCGGGGCTTATAAGGGCATTGATTATGGTGTCGTAGTTACGCTGATGGCGGGATTAAAAAATGCCGGCGTGTCCAGCGTGGGTTTAATGACCAAGTCGGGCGAACAATAGATTTCGATGGATAGTAATAAAAAGAAATTTTCGTGGCCAATCATTCTGGCGCTGGCTTTACATATTACGATTCTAGGTCTTTTCGCCTTAAGCGCCTTATTCAAGCCTGATAAACCAGAATCTAATGCGGCGCCCGAAATTATTCACGCTGAAATTGTCGATGAAACCAAGGCTAAGAATCCGGCTGAAGCTAAAGCGGAGCCGATAAAGTCTGCTGAAACTCCGGTTGTAGAGAAAAAACAGGAACCGGAAGCTAATCCGGAAGCCGAACGGGCAGTGCAGCAGGCACAAGCGGAAAAAGCCAAGGCCGAAGCGGCCGAGCAAGCCAAGGCTGAAGCGAAACAGGCTGAAGCCGCCAAAGCCAAAGCAGAGGCCGCTGCACAAGCCAAGGCCGAAGCGAAACAGGCTGAAGCGGCCAAAGCGAAAGCCGAAGCAGCGGAGCAAGCGAAGGCAGAAGCGAAACAAGCTGAAGCGGCCAAAGCCAAAGCGGAAGCCGCCGCACAAGCGAAGGCCGAAGCGAAACAGGCCGAAGCCGCCAAAGCGAAAGCGGAAGCGGCTGAGCAAGCCAAGGCTGAGGCGAAACAGGCTGAAGCAGCCAAGGCAAAAGCCGAGGCGGCCGCACAGGCTAAGGCCGAAGCGGCAAAAGCGAAGGCAGCAGCTGAACAAGCGGAAGCGGCTAAAGCAAAAGCAGCTGCAGAAAAAGCCAAGGCCGAGGCGGCCGCACAAGCTAAGGCCGAAGCAGAACGGGCTGAGGCTGCCAAAGCGAAAGCAGTCGCAGAAAAGGCAGCAGCTGAAAAAGCGAAAGCCGAGGCAGCCGCAAAGGCCAAGGCTGAAGCAGAGCGTGCGGCAGCCGTCAAAGCCAAAGCAGAGGCTGAACAGGCCGAGGCGGGAAGGATGGCAGCCGAGCAGGCGAGAATGGATGCAGAAGAAGATAAGCTGGCGATAAATGCGGCCATCGCAGCCATTACTCAACAAATAAATCGGAGCTGGATTAAACCCGTTTCTGCTGAGAGCGGTTTACATTGTTACATTCTGGTCAAATTGATGTCCGATGGGACGGTGATAGACGCCGTGGTGGTTACTTCCAGCGGCGATACAATTTTTGATCGTTCGGCGGAAAATTCGGTACACAAAGCATCGCCGCTACCGGTGCCTAAAGATAAAGAATTGGCCTCCAAAGAATTTAAGTCATTTAAGTTTCATTTTAACCCAGATCATGTCAGATAATCAGAGGCCGGGTTACAATCAGCACAAAGATGACGCCGATTATTTATGGTCTTTTTTCAGTTAAGTTACTGAGGTATACATGAGTTTTTTTAGAAATGTTTTGTTGATTGCGCTGGTTAGTTGCTATATGCCAAGCAGCTATGCAGAAATGACGATCGAAATTACTGAAGGCGTTGAAAGTGCCTTGCCTATTTCAGTGGTTCCTTTTGCGATGCAAGGGGCGTCTGGCGTTCCGGTTGACATTAGTTTTGTGGTTAATGCGGATTTGGGACGCAGCGGTTATTTTAAAACGCTGGATAAGCAAAGCATGCCGGGACACCCGAGCACTGCGGAAGCGATTCAGTTTAAGGACTGGCAGGCGTTAGGGCAGAACTATCTGGTTATCGGTCAGGTAGTTGAAGATCATGGTCAGTACAATGTTCAGTTCCAATTGTTTGATGTCTATAAGGGCCAGCCGCTAATGGGCTACCGGATGACTTCGACAGCGGGTGAGTTGCGCAAAACGGCGCATCATATCAGCGACCTTATCTTTGAAAAATTAACCGGTAAAAAAGGGGTTTTCAGTGGCCGGATTGCGTACATTACCAGCACTAGAGAAGGCAGAAAGAGCACTCATAAGCTGCAAATTTCAGATGCGGACGGCTTTAATGCGCAAACCATTGCTTCATCTATGGAGCCGTTGATGTCCCCTGCATGGTCGCCCGACGGCAGAAAAATAGCCTACGTATCATTTGAGAAAAAATCAGCCGCCATTTATATCCAGACCTTGGCGACCGGTGAGAGGGTTAGGGTTGCCGAATTCCCTGGTATTAACGGTGCGCCGGCATGGTCGCCCGATGGGGCAAAATTGGCGCTGACTCTGTCCAAAGATGGCAACCCCGATATTTACGTTTTAAATTTGAACACACGCGCTTTAACCAAGTTGACTAGTAGTTTTGCGATTGATACCGAGCCGACCTGGTCGCCTGACGGCAGCAGCATTGTGTTTACCTCGGATCGGGGCGGAAAGCCGCAGCTGTATATGATGTCCAGCCAAGGCGGACAGGAAAAAAGGCTGACATTTTCAGGAAATTATAATGCCCGAGCCAGTTTTTCACCGGACGGCAGAAGCCTGGCGATGGTACACGGCAACGGCAGCGACTATCGTATTGCGGTGATGGATATGGCGACCAAGGCGCTTAATATATTAACTGATGGGCGATCAGATGAATCTCCCAGTTTTGCGCCGAATGGCAGTATGATCTTGTATGCTTCCCGGAAAGGTAATGCCAGTTACTTATCGGCCGTATCATTAGATGGTAAAATGCAACAGAAGTTGGTGTTTGATAGCAACGAAATTCGCGAACCGGCATGGTCACCCTAGTCCGTTAGGGTGCGGCACGATTTTTTGTAAAATTAATCTATTACTTTTTGGAAATTAAAATGAAATTAAATAAAGCAGTGTGGGCATTAGCAATAAGTGCGGTAATCCTTTCGGGTTGTAGTGAAGATGAAAAAGACGCAAGTCTGACTGACGGCTCTCAAAATGCGGCCAGCGGCATCAACGACGCATCAACCAGCGGTTTAAATGGCGGTTCAGGGATGTCCGGTTCGGATATGTATCCTAATGCTGGAATTGGCCCGGAATTTAGCGATCCGAACAACCCGCTGTCAAAAAGTACCATCTATTTCATGCTGGACAGCAGCCAGGTTCAGCCCGATTTTGTTCCGGTCATTGCAGCACATGCACAATATCTGGTGGCGCATCCTGGCCAACGCGTGGTCATGGAAGGCAATACTGATGAGCGCGGTTCTCCCGAGTACAACATTGCCTTGGGCGAGCAGCGGGCAAAATCAGTAATCAGTATGATGAAAGCTCAAGGCGTTTCGGAAAGCCAGTTACAAGCCGTCAGTTATGGCGAAGAAAAGCCAGTGGCAGCAGGGCACGACGAAGCCGCTTGGGAACTTAATCGTCGCGTTGAGATAGCTTACCAAGGCAAATAAATGAAAGCTCGTCTTATCTTGTTGCTGTGCTTTTGCAGCGCCGTCCATGCGGAATCGTTGCCGCCCGTTATTGATAATTCTATGGATATGGCGGGCGAGGCCAGCGCGGCAAAGCCGTCACCAAACAATGCCGTGTTGGAGATGATGAGGCAGTTGGAACAATTGCAAACAGAAGTGCAGCAGCTTACCGGCAAGATGGAAGAGCAAGCTAATCTGATCGCCGAGCTGAAAAAATCTCAAGGCACGATGTATTCCGATTTTGATGGCCGGATGCAAAGCCTTGAGAAAAAAACGGAGGGCGTTAAGTCGACGACCGGAGAAAGTCCCGCTATGCGGGAAGGTTCAGTGGAACCTCCAGCCAAGGCGGCCGAGTCTCCCGTTGCGGCGCCGTCCCCAGAAGCTAAGCAAGCTCCGGGACAGAAACAGGATGCTGTGCCAGCTTCCGGGGAAGCTAACGCTCCTCGCCTACCTCCTGTAGGCGACGAAAAACAGCAATATCAACAAGCCTATGAAGCGTTAAGAAACGGACATAATGCCCAGGCAATTGCGGCATTCAATTCAATGCTGGATAAAAATCCGAAAGGCGAGTACGCAAATAATGCCCAATATTGGTTGGGTGAGGCCTATCGGGTTAATCAGGATATGGATTCAGCGCGCAAGGCATTTAACAGCGTGATTGAAAAATATCCGGGCAGCTCGAAAGTGCCGGATGCTTTATTGAAGCTGGGCACTGTCGAAGCTGAGCAGAAAAATACAATCAAGGCGCGTGAATATTTAACTCGCGTCACTGTGGACTTTCCCAGCTCGACAGCGGCCCGTTTGGCGGCTAAGAAATTACTCCTGCTTGATGATGCAAAACAGTAGCTGCTAGTTTGTTACGCATCACTGAAATCTTTTATTCGTTACAGGGCGAGTCGAATACGGTAGGCCTGCCCACCGTGTTCATCCGGTTGACCGGCTGTCCATTGCGATGCGGCTATTGCGATACGGCCTATGCTTTTACCGGAGGCAAAAAAATTGCGATTGACGCCGTTATCGAAGAAGCCGGGCAGTACGGAACTCGGTATGTCACCGTAACCGGCGGCGAACCTCTGGTACAGCCGGGCTGTCTTGAGTTAATGACCAAACTGCTCGATAAAGGCTATATGGTTTCGCTAGAAACCAGCGGAGCGCTGGATGTGTCGGAAGTCGATCAGCGCGTAGTCAAGGTCATGGATCTTAAAACACCTAGTTCCGGCGAATTAAGCAAAAATCGCTATCAAAATATCGACTATTTAACTTTAAAAGACCAGCTCAAATTTGTTATCGGTAATGATGAGGACTATGAGTGGTCAAAAGCCGTTTTAAGCGAATACGACTTGGCCAATCGCTGCGAAATATTGTTTTCGCCAGTGATGGGACAACAAAAACCGACCGAGCTGGCCGAAAAAATCCTAAAGGACAGATTGCCTGTCCGTTTTCAACTTCAACTCCATAAAATACTTTGGGATGATGCCCAAGGTAAGTAAACCACATGCAAAAGAAAGCCATCGTCCTGCTCTCCGGCGGATTAGACTCAATCACCGTACTTGCTCTTGCCAAAAAGCAGGGATTTAAATGTTACGCCTTAAGCTTCGATTACGGTCAGCGGCATAATGCCGAGTTGACAGCCGCCGCTCAGATAGCCGCCGATTATCAAGTCGAAGACCATAAAATCATCAAGCTGGGTTTAAGCTCCATAGGTGGATCGGCACTGACCGATGAACATATTGCCGTGCCAAACACGCCGCAACAAGGCATACCGGTCACCTATGTCCCGGCAAGAAACACCATATTCCTGTCTTTTGCCTTGGGCTGGGCGGAAGTGTTAAATCTGACCGATATCTTTATCGGCGTCAACGCTGTGGATTATTCCGGCTACCCCGATTGCAGGCCTGAGTTTATCCAGGCATTTCAGCAATTAGCAAACCTTGCCACCAAGTCGGGCGTAGAGGGCGAACATTTCACCATACACACTCCGTTGATTGCGCTGAGCAAGGCGGAAATTATCAAGCAGGGCATAGCATTAGGCGTGGATTATCAGCGAACAGTTTCCTGTTATTCCGCCGATGAGCAAGGTCGGGCCTGTCGAGTATGCGATGCCTGTCGCTTAAGAAAAATAGGCTTTACCGAAGCGGGGGTACAAGACCCAACGCGGTATAGAGCTGAAAAAACGTTGCTAGAAGCGGATAAATCAGTATAATAGGAAGTCTTTGTTGGGTTGTTAGCTCAGTCGGTAGAGCACCGCACTTTTAATGCGATGGTCTCGGGTTCGAATCCCGAACAACCCACCACCAAATACATATAAATCAACCAGTTAGGCTTTCCTGTCAACTGGTTTTTTTTATGTTCAAAGATAAAGTTACCACATTGTTACCACCGCTTACACTTCCCACCAAAGGATTAAGCTGTATTGCCTGAATCAAATAGTCAGGCGACAAATGAGAATATCTCATAGTAATGTTCAAGCTTGAGTGTCCCAATATCTTCTGAAGAGCAACAATGTTGCCACCATTCATAATAAAATGACTCGCGAAAGTATGTCGTAGAATATGTGCTAGTTGACCAGAAGGAACTTTTAAACCAGATCGTTTAAACGCTGATCTATAGGCCCCGTAGCACGGCAGAAAATCACCTTGACCAAGTCGATTTTTTATATAAAGAAAAACAGACTCTTCAACAGGAACAAACCTTGAATGTCCATTCTTGGTATCAACAAATTGAAAGCCCCGGTTAATACAGTTCTTCACCGTCAACCCCACAGCTTCAGACCATCTTGCGCCCGTAACCAAGCAGATCATTACAACAAAGGGCAAGCTTTCGTTAGTAGTAGAATCAACTTGAGTCCTCAATTTTTCAATCTGAGAGCCAGTTAAATAAGAAAGTTCGGTTTTTGCTTCACGAAGCTTACGAACAGTCAAAATAGGCGAATCATAATCAATAACTGATAAACGCTTAAGCTCACGAAACAAAGCCTTTAAGGTAATCAATTCACGGTTAAGGGTGGCAGGAGAAATCCCCTTAATTAACCTTGTTGTCCGGTATCCAGCCAATAGCTCAGGATCAATAAATTTAGCCTGTGGATTACCCAAAAGCCCAGACAATTTAAGAAGCCTATTTTTGGTATCAACAGCACTTTTTAAACTGCGACCATGAAAATCAAACCACAAATTAATAAAATCATTTAATGGTCTATCATCAACAAAGACCTGAACGGCCCGAGTTTCAGATAAACGTGAAACATAAGTCCGTTGAAACTCGATTGCATCAACCTTGTAATCAAAAAGCTTAACAATGCGTTTACCACCAACACCCTGAGGCCTAAAATCCAATTTGTACTTTTTCCCTACCCTAGTAATCACAACGCAAACCTGAAAAATTTATCATGAGCTTCCTTTTTTATCGGCTCATTACTAAGCCGAATGCTTTCAATATGCGTTCTCAAGCAGTCCGGCGAACAAAAAACAAACCCTTTCCAGGTTAGAGCTGTTTTAAGCAATGTTCTGCCCGGACAAACGGAACAAGGCACAATAGAAAACTGACTGCTACTCATGCCGCCTTGCCTAGGAGTCGTCTTTTTTCTAAACCATTTTTAATTTGTTCGCGCAAATCCTCATCATCCAAGCCCCGGTTTCGGTAATACATCTGTATTTCCGGCCAGATATGCAAATTATGAATCTGCCTCATAACATGCCGGACTGTGCATTCATTACGACGAGCCATGATTGAAACCAGATTGCCGATCACAGACGTTATGTTTCTCGCAATCGGGTCTACTGCATCTTTTTTTTTGCGCGAAATTTTCACGCCCTGGGCAGGAACGGTGAAAATGACATCCTGCATAAGCAGTTGCCAAAAGGGATTGAGATAACCACGGGCATCACCGTCAATCATTAAGCGGTTACGCTCCAAGGCATAGCGCCAAAGGTCGGTTAAGTGATCAGCTACTTGGTTAAAGCCCTCAAATTCCAAGCCCAGGCCTAAGCCTATTTCCCTAATGACAGTATGATGAAGTCTTGCCTCAATGCGGCGTACTGGTTGAGTTGAGTCATAAGTGCCCAAAGAATAAACGTTCCACTCTTCCTGACAATAATCAACCTTATCGGACTTAATTATTTCGTAGCTTTTATCATAAAGCGCCATCTGTACAGCTATAGGCTTACCGATCAAATAATCTTTAGCCTGACCCTCCCTACCATAAGTGCCAACCGCATCAGTAAAGTCAGTAAGATCAATAGAAGCAATACCGTCATAAGCCCTAATAGTCCTGGAAGCGGTTACCAGATTCCGAACAAAATCGACAGGTAAGTTAAAACCTTGATAATCACAAGCCAGATGAACAGCAACGCCCTTTGCTACTGGCTCTTCTAAAAAAATGCGAGAAAGACCAACAAAGTCACCATGCAGATATTCCCAGATTTGCGGAACTGTTCGTTGTGATATGAAACGCGGGGACAATTCAATTTTTAAATGCGAGCCTTCATGGTCAATCTTGCCGTACCAGCTACCGAACAAGATAACTATGCCGACAGCATTATTTTGAAGCTTATACCGATAACCGCCAGTCTTGCCCATACGGGCAAAATGCCAACGGTCATCGTTAACCTGATCATTTGCGGTTAGCCGTACAAACTCATCTTTCATTTCCACATGCTGCTCAAGCTTTTTAATAAAAGAGGCTTTAGGAACACCATGAAACAACTGCCTTACCGTATCAACCGAAGCACCAACGACATTAACGCCGGATAAATCAGTAATTTCACCGTTATTAACAAACATTAAACCGGTCTGATCTTCATCAGCACCACGAGAAAGGGACTCAAGGGAAAAGCGTGGGTTATATTTCATATTATTAGGCTCTAATGGGCTATGTGGTGTTTTGTTCTGTTACGTGTGACAGGGACGTAACAGCCTTTTTAATTATTTGTTAATTTCTGCGACCGCTGTTTAATTAGCTATAACCAGCTTTTACAAGATCCTGCTTTAATTAAGAAGACTTGGCCAAGTCTGATTTTTATTAACGTGAAGCATAATTCCCGTCCTCTGACGGGTGACGCGTAACACCTTCACTTCTTGCAACAGGAAACGCTGTAACCGGATAACGCTTATCGCCACGCTTAAGCAAAAGGCCGTAGGGCTTACGCTCAACCACATAACCAAAAGCTACAATCTGCGGAATATTAAGCCGCTCAAATACTTTATTAGATGAATCAAGAAACTCTATCTGAGCCATCATTTTGTTTTTTAACTTGTTCTCAACCAACGCAATTAAACGCGGCCTGTAATCAGTTAAATATTTTTCCAAATAATCAGTATCGGAAGGAGGAGACGGCTTAGCTTGTGATGCAGACTGCAAAGCCGATTCGTGCTCCACAGGAATAGATTGACGCACCTGAACAGTAGGCGTAGCACTTACTTTAACCGGCGAACTACGCCCAGTCATAAAGCCATAGAGATAATACAAACCAAAACATAAACCAATCAAAAAAACCGGAATATAAACCGTAAAAGCCGCAGACTTAAAAACGTTTGTCCGGTCATCCTTGTGAGCATCTATTGAACCAACGCCCTCACTATGAGAAGCGTACAAACCAAAATTCTTTTTATCATACGTACCTTTGCCCGACCGCAACTGAACGAATTTACCCGCCTGTTGTTTGTAAGTCGTCCAGGTGTAGCTATTGGGCATGCCAATGGCATCACGTTTAACAAATCTAATGAGTGTGTCTATACGACGTTTCCATAACATATGACAATCACGGGAATCCTGCCCCATACAAATTATATCTATGCCCCGGTGACGATGCTGTGTAACAAATTCAGTTACACCCGCATCAAAAGTCGTCTTACCAGAAGGAAAAAAATCTTGAAGCTCATCGATAACAACCAATGAATCATTCGCAACATGAACTTGAACATTTTTAACCTGCTCTTTCGTCAATTGACGCAATAAATGCTGAATGACGGATAATGGCAATCCGGCAACTTCTGAAAATTTTTCATGGTTTAAACCTTCGATATAAGCGTATACCATCCGTCCTTTTTGAAGCGCGGGGATAATTTGATTAATGGCTGCCTCGTAGCTTTTACCGGAACCGGGCAAGCCTTCGTGGAAGATAATCACTAAAGTATGCCCTTTATAAAACCAATCACTTTAAACACTGACCAAATAATGACCCCAGAGGTCAGAATCTGAAAACAGTGACCAAGCCCCGCCCGTTGCAAACAATACATAACAGCAGAGCCAACCGGCGAAGACGCTATAGTATCGAAAGCACCCTGCATATTTGCCGCTAAAGAACCAGCACCTGAAAAGCAATAAGAACAAGAATCAGAAGCCCAAGTAAAAAGCCATTTAATAGCCGCCCAAATTTTTTCGAAAGCCAACATAGGCAAATCAAGCAAAAACGTTTTTAGCGAAATAAAAACGTTATTAAAATAATTAATAAACGCATCCCAATAACTTGTAATTGTATCGATTAATTCCTGCACAAATCCCCCTTAAACCGCAGACAAGGCAATTCTAAAAGCCATAAGGACGGATAGAAATTGAAGAACGCCCGAAACAACCGGCCACATTAATTCCGCAAGATCACCGCACAACACCGACACATCAATTGCTTGCATACCCATAACGGCTGGAACCTGCCACTGTGGACAAGACCCGCCCGGTATAGAAACACTAAAAATATCTTTACCGAATGACATAATCGGCGAGTTTTGAACCTGAGTTAAGCCATCCTGCAGTATTGATTCATAAGTTTTATTGCTAGCCGTGTACCATTTTCCAGCTTCACCAGTGCCACCGATTGAAGTGCCTTTTTTAGCATCCAATTTTTTTACAACTTCACGTAAAGTACTTTCTTTAGCGCAATCATCACAGGTACTATTGGTGGTACTGTTATTCGTGGTAGTAATCGTATCCCCCGGTGTTGTTGTCGTTGAATGAGACACTGTGCCGTCAGGATTCGTTGTGGTTGTATTCGATGTAGTTCCCGGACTGGTTGTATTAGTCGTATTACCAGTAGTTGAATTCGTCTTAGTTGCAGTCGGAGTAGTTGCACATTTCAGCACACCATCAACCATTGTTTTTGTCGTAAACAAAGGACACTCGCCATCATTCTCACAAATTTTCCCAGCGTTTAAATGATACCCAGAAGAACAAACCGGGTCTGTACAAGTATTTGTAGCTGTATTTAAAGTCTGACCACCCACACACACGGCGGGCGGTGGATTTTCACACATGTGAGTCGTCGTATTTAATAACTGGATACCTGCACATACTGGCTCATTACACGAATAGGGCATCGTTGATGTATTTTGAGTTTGCCCGCCCACGCAAACAGCATTATTAATACAAGTGTGCGTTGCAGGATTAAGAACCTGAAGGGCTGAACAAACAGGGTCTTGACAGGTATTTGTCGCTGTATTTAATGTTTGCCCGCCAACACAGACAGGCGGCGGACATTGTGCACCGCCTGAAACATTAACGGTTGTGCCATCCGAACAAGTAAGATCACATCGTTTCATTTCTACATTGGCAACCAAGGGAGCATTACAAGAAAAAGAATTATTCGTACATGAGTTAGTTGCTGTATTTGTAGTTTGCCATGTAACTGTTTGAGTTCCACCAATAGAAGTCAACGACGGCGTAGCATTACAAGTAACAGGAGGGGCTTGACAAGCACCCGTTGTGGCGTTACGGACTTGTGGGACTGTACACGCAGTAGCATTTACACAACTAGTGCCGGACAAAGTACCGCCATTGGGACAGATATAAACTGTAGTAACATTAACTTGCGGAGAAGCAACAAAAGCACCAGAAGAATTGACAAAATTACAATACGAACTTGAACCTAGAACCTGAACGCCATAAAAAAGATAAGACGAAGGTAGTACCGCAGCGAGCGGCCCAGTACAAAAAGCGGAGACAGACGAAACGGATGTTGAACAAATCTGCGAATTATAAACGGCACAATAATTAATTTGAGATACAGCAGGATACGTATCAGCGATTGCAATATTCGAAAAAAACGCAAACGCCAATATAATTATTCTACGCATGACTAAAACCGCTAATCACTGCATACGCGCAAAGCAAACCAGAAAAGAAAAAGAGGACAGAAAAAATCATAGTTATTTACTCCCAAAAAAAGGGAGCCGAAGCTCCCTCCCCTTAAAATTAATTAAACCAACCAATAACTTTATTGAAGCCCCACTTCGCTACACCCGGCAGCATTTTAAGGGCAGCAATTGCAGCTAATGCCGCTACGATAGTCACTGCATCAACCGCGCCCGTCAAGGGCGTAAAGTCAAGAGCAGCACTCGCAGGAGTGACTGCGGCCAGAGTCAAAGCTAATGCTGCAAACAAGACAGCAACGATTCTTTTAATGTTTTTCATAAATCACCTATTTTTTCTAAAATAAAAGTTCAAGAATGCCTTTCCTCGAACCAGTTGATAACGACCCCAAAACCCCAGGTCGTTAGATATGCGATGATTGGCAAACCAAAGCCAAGCATCCACATTTGTTGCAAATCAGCCGCTAATGGCATCGTAAAGATGTCGGTTAAGGTGGGCAGATTTTGATAGTCTCGAGCCGTGTAAAGTACGTAGGTTGTACAGGTGTCTATAGTCTGAGTAGGCGACTGCTCTAAGACTCCAGATGGTTTAACTACTACACACAGCGCCATTATTTAAGACTCCTTTCTTTATTACTTTCCCGGTTTTCTTTTATTACGTAGCCGTTTATAAAACGGTCTTTTAGAACCCGGTTTGTTAATACCCGCTCTTTGAACCGAACTGGTTTTTTTATCAAGCAGGTCATTGAGCGGATTTTCATGGGTTAAGCCTCGATTGCTGCTTACAGTTTATCGGTCTGGGTTTGACCGTGTGTTGGTTGGCTTGTGCCCGGTTTTGGTTTGTCGTCGACTTTTTTTGCTGTTCCTTGCCCAGGTTCAGCATCTATTTTCATGCTCAACGCGGTCAGTACGGCTTTGTTCTGCCCACCCATGTTGATTTCACATAGGATTTCCATTTGACACGGGAAGAAGAGTTTTCCGGCGTCTACTTCGGCCTTTTTTTGATCGAACATTTCAAAGGGCATTTTGACTTTGATGAGTTCGTTACCGAGGTTGTTGGGGTTCTTTCCGGTGTTGGGTTTGGATACCCAAATCGAACCGCCTTTGTTGTCTCCATCAATTTCGTAGCGGGTTAATGATTCTACTTGTCCTCTTATGACTGTTTGCATGTCGCCTAGGAAGCTGTTTTGGTTTATTTGCTCGCTCATGGTTTTGTACCTTTTGGTTTGGTTAATGTGGATCTTGCGGTTTTTTCTGCTTTACTGCTTTTTAATGACCCTTTGAAGCCCGTGGGTCGAACGGGGATTTAATTAGATCGGTGAATAAATCAACTTGGCGATAATTCGATGATTTCAATATTCGAAACCAGATGCGGTTTTTATGGGTTTTGCCGCTTTTTTGGCCAGGTCGATAAACGCTCATTGGTATCACCTTTAAATTTCATTTACTTTAATTTTTCAAAAACTAAATAAAGCCGTTTGTGGCTGGTTTTATCTAACATTATTGTTATACTGTTTTTTATTTCGTTCTTTTTTGACGAACCCTAAAGGGTCGGGCTTTTCGTTCCAATCCCTTTCGCATGACAACACCACGATATTCTGGCGCTGGCTGCTTCGCTGCCGACTTCTCTACGTTGTCAGACTTTAAGGCGCGGTATAGGATGGAAAATGGCGCAGCCGGTTTTGTTTCTTTGTGGTTGTTTTCTGCCTTGGCTTTTGAGCCATTTCCACGCGTAGAATGGGCGCGATGCGCCACTGTTTGACAAGGTGCATGGTCTGCGACCAGTTGCTTACGCCGCGACGGCTTACAGCCTATCTGCATGGTCTGTGCTACGTTTATTAATGCCGCTTTCGGTTGCGCTTGTTGCGGCTTGGTATCACATTCACGCTGTGGCAAACGTATGTTTGACCGGTCTCGCCCAGAGGCCTTAACTGTTTGCGACCTGACGCTCCCATGTCGCTGCATGTCGCAAACTGTTAAGGCTGGGTCGATAACGCGGCTATTCATACGTTGGCCTCAGCGCGGTTGATTGAAAGCCGCTTTTTGTTTGGCTTTAAAGTGGTTAACTATTTGTACTTGCAGGTCTGGCGGTAGTTCTTTGACTAAAACCAGTTGTTTGCGTAAATACAGGGTCATGATGGACTTGGTAAGGCCAAAGGGTTTTAGGCCTCTGTCCATGGCTTCCAGCTCAAGGTCGATGTAGTCTTTTTGCGCAAGGGCGGTTCTGTATAGGCGCTCTTGGGTGTCTTTTGCGTCTGAGCTGCCACGGTCTGGCAGTATCGGGTTTTGTTCTGACATTAGGCGGCTCCATTAAGTGAAGATCGATAGATTAAGGTTTGTAATTTATTAATTGCATCCATCGGCAATGATTCACGACAAAAGCCAGTAGATTTAAACCGTAAATCAGAGGTGATGCTTAAAACGTCATCAAAACTATCGCCCAAGGTGTCAAATAAAACCATTGAATAGGCTAAGGCATCTTCATGAGCTTTGTTAACAGACCGTTTGTAAATCCGTAATGCCTGCTCTTTTCTCGAATGATTTTCTTCCGAATATTCCAAGGTAGATAAGTGTTGAAATTCTCGCAAGAAATGGTTGCCAGCACTGATTTGTGAAAGTATTTGAACTAAACAACGGGTAAATAATGTACGACTTGCAAACTCGTTTATCCCACCGGCTAAAGTACCTGATTTGACGGCATTCATAGCACTTTTCCTTCTTTCAGGTTAGCAACCAGAATGACCATGTTTATCATGCGATAACGGCCTATCTTCGCCGTAGGTAAGTAACCTTGGTCTATCCAACCACCGATTACGCCTTTGCTAAGGCCTATGGCTTCGGCGAATTTGTCGGGGGTCATGAAGGGGATGAAGAACAATTGGGAATCTGCTTGCTCTAGGCCTTGTTTTAAGGCCAAGTTCGACTCAAATGGTGTATCTAAGTTGACTGCTTTTTGCTCTTGGTTCATGATTGCACCTTAGCCTTTGTGGCTGGTTGTGGCTGGATTGTTAACTTACCTATATTTTAGTACACCTAGAATATATGTCAACTAAAATATAGCATGAAATTAAAAAAAGAATTCGAACCTAACAAAAGAATCAGAACATTAAGAGACTACTTAGGCTTGGGAAGAGGAGAATTTGCCGAAAAAACAGGCCTGCCAAAAAAAACAATTGAAAATTTAGAACAAGAGAACCAAAAGGCCTACGTCTGGCATATCGAAGAAATAGTAAAAATTTGGCCTGAATATGGTTATTGGTTAATGACTGGAAAGACAATCCCAGAAATAGGACAAATCAGCCCAGAAATAGAGGAAATCAGAAAAAATCTGTCAACGGGTACATAACCGCAGGGAGGGCATTATCAAAATGGGGTCGGTTAAAGCAGGATTAAAGCCGATTATGTAAGCCGTTATTTACGCATTGTAAGCAAATTGGAAAAATAGTATGAATGAAATGAAACTAATATTTTGTGTTGTAATCGGAGTTCTAACGGCAAACGGCCTAACCTATTACGGGTATAACTACTTAACAGATGATAAAAATAAAGAGTTGGTTAAACATTTAAATGTTGCAAAAAAGAACCCAACCTATGAGAACTTTCATGAAGACTTTAAAACTGCGAAGAAACCCAGAATAACCGTAACCATAAGAAATAATTCAGATAATCAATTATCTTGTGAAAAAATGGTAGGTGAACAATACATTAGTTTCTTAACGCTCGACGGTAAAAAAGAAAGAACTTATGACAATGTTGAAGAAGATCAGTACATAGGATGCAGTATCGCGATAGATGAAAGAAGTAGTACTATTTTAAATTGGTTCCATGCCACACCCCCCGGTGTCTATGCAATGACAATTGAACAGGTAGAATGTAAAACATGTACCGGCAGAAATTATACATGGTCAACCATCGTAATAAATCCAGACGGAAAAAGGATATATCGACCAATATAAGGCAGCCAACAGATAAACCAGTTTTTTTCTTGCTACAATGAAGCCTGATTACAAAAGATAATGAGGTAACATCATGTTTAAAATAGACACAGAACAAGAAACTGATAACCGCTGGATAGCTGAAATTGAAGAGTTACCCGGCGCCATGGTTTACGGTGAAACACGCTATGAGGCTATTGCCAAGGTTGAAGCTTTAGCATTGCGTATTTTAGCCGACCGATTAGAACACGGCGAAACACCAGAACAACTTAATTTATTGTTTGCCGCATGAGCAATTTTCCAAGCTCTAAAAGTAAACGGGTTCTAGCAGCTTTATTAAGTATTGGCTGGCAAATCAAAAGGCAAACCGGCTCACATAAAATTTTAAAGCGCGAAGGCTGGCCAGACTTTTCTTTTGCTTTTCACGATAGCGAGGAAATCGGCAGTAGGATGCTAACCCGAATTGCTAAGAAAACCGGATTGAAACCGGAAGACCTGTAAACGGGGCTGAAAGTTGAAATACCTCGAATATAACGACTATTTAAGTAGCTTAATGTGTCCATATTGTTACCACAATTACCAGCAAAAGACAGCTTTTTTCAGCTTATTGGTTTTAAATTATCGTTTTAATTCAATGAGTAACGCTGTCTAAGGCTCAAAGCAAGGTTCTTTTAATGCGATGATCCCGGGTTCGAATCCCGGACAACCCACCACTAAATACATATAAATCAATCAGTTAGACTTTAATGTTGGCTGGTTTTTTTGTGCCTGAAATAAAGCTTCCACATCCTTGCCGCTTGTAGCTCTTTCCGAATGGGTTCAAGCTAAATTGTTTAAGTAAGATAGTCCTAAGATGGGTATGAACCCTTGGGGTGATGTTCAAACCGCAAAGTACCCTAATATTTTTGAAGAGCGGCCTTTTGTCCATTCATAATAAAGGATTGATGTCTGGCGGAGAATAGGGGCTTTGTCTAGCTGGAACTTCCATATCGGAAGTTTTTAAAACATAGATACAAGGTGATCCGTGAAATCGGAGCAAGATCACTCCGGTCAGTCTGTTTTTTCACTCATAGAGATTTAAAGCCTCTTAAGTGTTTCAATCGTTATATTAAAATTTTCTACTGGTATGTCTATTCTTTCGCATAATGCCGCCTTGCACTGAGTATCTAAGTTATTGCGCCACCGAAGAATCTCAAGTCTATCTTTGCCTACTAGATCATTCCGCTTGCTTTCGATGTAGACCTGATCAAAGCCTAAGACTTCAAACACCCGTATTACTTCGGAGGCTAACCAGTCGTATTGTTTTATATGCATTATGCTTTTATCCCTGCCGACATCGCTGTAGTCTTAGCTGTACGATATGATGCCTGATATGCCTTAAACCTTTTAGTATTAGCTGCATGATACGCCAAAACCTTTTCAGTGATAGCAGCAATAACAGCGTTATAGGCTGCATTTCTAGCTTTAATTTTTTCAGCATTAGCAGCGTTATAGGCTGCCTGATAAGCTAAAACTTTTTCAGCATTAGCTGCAATAACAGCATTATAGGCAGCATTTCTAGCTTTAATTTTTTCAGCGTTAGCAGCATTATAGGCCGCCTGATATGCTTTATTTTTTTCAGCGATAACGGCATGATTTTTTGCCGCCAAACCATTAAGTTGTTTTTCATTCATTGCGTTTTTTCTCCTAATCTTATACATGTAACATTGTAGTCAACTATAGGATTTATTTAAGAATAAGTTAATTTTATTTCTTTGTCTTTACCGACAGCGAAGATAAAGCTTTAGAGTTAAGAGAATGTTGTAGGTTGGCGGGGCGATGTTGTAGCAAGATATAGGAGGCATAAACCTGCTTGGTGGCGTTGTTAAATTAGCACTTTAAGGCTGATTCGCTGCTAGGAGGCTGCGAAACAATCCAGAACTTTGAGAATAACCTGGGCGCGGCGATAGAATTTACACTGCACGTTGGCTACCGCGCACATCCCCAAGGGCTAAACAAAGCTTTTATTCACAACAAATTAAGCCTTCATTGATAATAAAAATCGATTTGATTAATGAGGCGTTGCAATGCAGTGTCAAGTCGATATGACGCTCGCTTTATTTCACAACCAACGCGGTTAATTTGTTTGGTGTATTTGTAGGGGATGGTTATGTTGTTAACTATTTCGAAGCAGGCAGGGTATACGCTATTATCGGGCATGACAATATTGCAGTCTGTATGCAGTCCGCCAATAGTTGCAAAACTATGATCGTCAGGTTGAATAAAATAGGATAGGCCGGCAACGCTAATGTCAGCTACATTGTAATACTCGGCTTGATTTTTATACTGTATTTTAACGGGGATATTGATGGGGACTTTGACCCGTCGAGCATCTCTTCGCTGCACCCATTCCATGCTTTGGGGAAGAGGCGCTTTTAAATTGAATGCGCCGTCTATATCCACGCCTACGGTGTCGCCTAACATAAAGCTAACGGCTATGCCTTCGAATGAGGCGGAGACTACCAAGGTGTTTTGTGTGAGTAGATCCTTATTAAATCGTTCGTTTTGGAATCCGCCCAGAAAAATATGTCCGTTTTCGATGCGGGTGATCGTTGTTAAGAGTGTACTTGTTGCAAACTTCCCAGGAACTTTAATAGTCAATATGACATTTTTACTGAACAGGTAATTCAGTTTTTTTCTGATTTCTTCCTGGTTGACAAGGGTGTAGTTGTTACACAGGCTACCCATAATTGCCGACTCAGGAGTGCGTTTGTGCTGGAGTGCGGCGTGATTTAATTGATATGCTAGCATGGTGTTCTCCGTCATGTACCTGATAAAGTTTACTCAAATATTATCAAGCAACGATTCTGCCATAACTAAATTTAATATTAATTTCATCATCTTATTTATTTCTGCGTTTAATTTTTGCAGTATAAAAGGCTCGTTCCGGCAGTTTCTTGCCACCTGCTTTTTTCAACAACCAGCAACAGTTGTATGAAAGGTTGGATTTTAGGCCAATTTAGTCCGCAGCTTGTTTTACGTGAGCACCCCGAGCTCAAAACTGATAATTTATGTTAAAGTAAATTTTTTGATTAAAGATGACTCATGATTATGAATCTGTAGAGCAAAATTGGAACGCTTGACCGCATGAACAATTGGGTTGATGTGCAGCTGCGGCCAAACTTGGCAAGCTGGCTTAACCAAACCTATTAAAATAGAGATTATAAAAAAACCGTGACGACTTTATTCCCCATCCCTGAAAATCATCCGCAACGTTTTGTGCTGCATAACGAAGTCCACGCCCGAGCGCCGTTTATCCGCAATTTGCCGGTTAGGGCAAGTCATCTTGCGTTATTGCTGTCCGGTGATGAAAAAATGCAGGAGCGTAAGCACTTGGCGGCTCTTTGCGAAAGATTTGGCGTCGCCCCGCCTGAAAAAGAAGTGGATCATTTTAGCGCCACCTTCAATTCCTTCCAAATACGTTGGGAGCAACACGGCGAGTTCAGCACTTACAGTTTTTATGCGCATGATACCCCTGCCGATCCTTTTGCCGATTCTGCGCTAAAAAAAGTTCCGGTGGATTGGATGTCGCAATTAACCGGACAAGTCATTGTTGCGGCTCATGCAACCATAGTTTCGGCTGCCGATATTAATTACGAGGAGAATGCCGATTTAGCGGCGCTGTCGGTTCATTTTGCCGACAACCCTGTCATCGGCTCTAAAGTCACCGGTGGGGCGGCTTCGGTATTTACGGATTTTCGCATTCACGTTGATGGTTTCAGCCGTTTTTTGATTATTAACCATGACTTAAGAATGGAACAGGCTGGTCGCTTATTGCAACGACTGTTTGAAATTGAAGTGTATCGGGTTATGGCGCTGCTGGCTTTTCCCATCGCACGTCAGCTGCGGCCTGCATTAAACAAGTCCGACCGGCAATTGTATAGCATCACCAACGCAATGACGCTGCCCGACAATAACGATAGCGAATTATTGGATGAGCTAACCACGCTGGCCGCTGAAGTTGAAAATTATATCTCCAGCAATCACTTTCGCTTTGCGGCCGCCAATGCCTATTATCGATTGGTGCAACAACGGGTCAGCGATTTGCGTGAAGTTCGGATTCAAGGTATTCAGACTTTGGGGGAATTTATCAAACGGCGACTGGAACCGGCAATTAACACCTGCGAATCAATTTCGCACCGCTTTACCCTGCTGTCCGAACGGGTCAGCAATGCGAGTCAATTGCTGCGCACCCGTGTCGACATCATTATCGAGAAACAAAATCAGGGCTTGCTTACGTCGATGGCGTTACGCGCAAAGATGCAGCTGCGGATGCAACAAATGGTTGAAGGCATTTCGATGGTTGCCATTACCTATTATGCAGCCAGTCTAATCGGCATAATAGCTGAAGCGTTTCATAGTATTGGCTGGAAAGTCAGTCCGGCAATCGTTGAGGGTATCTCGATCCCTTTCATTTTGATCATTATCGTGATTAGCAGCAAACGGATTCATAAGATTATTGCCAATACTACTGAGTGACGAGATGCTGCAAGAGGGATTAATTAGCATAGGTAGCGAATTTTGACGCGTGATTAGAATACTAACCGTTAGTAAAATGCCCACCTAAAAAACAAATATCGCTATATATCTTTTTTGATACCATAAAGCCATGAATGGAAAACAGATACTTGCACGATTAAAGGAAGAAGGATGGACTTTAGCCAGGGTTGAAGGAAGCCATCACATCATGGAAAAGGAGGGTATGCCGCGAGGTGTTCCTGTTCCAGTTCATGGCACAAAAGATATTGGTATCGGTTTATTGAAAGCAATCGAAAAACAAACGGGTGTAAAGCTAAAATGAGAACAGACTATCCCTATACGGTAGAAGCAGACGAGGACGGTTTTTTGTTCGTGCAGTTTATTGATCTGGAAGATACATTTACACAGGGTGAAACGCTGGAAGAAGCTGCCTATAACGCAAGCGAGGTATTAGGCGCTATGTTGGCTTATAGACTGGAAAAGAACCAGGAAATACCAGAGCCGTCACCCTGCCCCCAAAACGGCTATATGGCATCACCAAGCCCGGAAGTGCAAGCCGCGTTGTTATTAAGAAAGGCTAGAGGTAATAGGACATTATCGGAGTTAGCCAGCGTCATGAAAACATCATGGCCAGCAGTACAACGACTAGAAGATCCTCATCATTGGCCAAGCCTTAAACAGTTAGATAAAGCGGCCAGAGCGCTTGGAAAGCGGTTAATCCTGACTTTGGAATAAAAAAACTATCTATTGCCACAATTATCGGTAAAAAAGCTGCTTTACTAAGTGGTTACACGGGATTTTTTATACCATTCCGGTTTAACTGAGACGGCGGTAGTTTCAATGCCCGATTCTCTTGGGCCACAGCGAGCGCGGCGCTGAACATCAATCCCACTATCAATGACTGTTGAATTATTGCTATGTTCATGGGCTACCCTTCCTCTGTTTCGAGACAAGCTTAATAAACACGACTGAATCTTTAGAATCCCCAATGGGCGATATCGTCCATACAGTTTTGGTTTTGTTCGGCTTCCAAACGGCGCTTATATCGGTAAAAGGCTTTAAGTCCCAAGGAATGTAAGCGTTTCCTCTGTTCTGAACGCGCCGGGACTCTATAGCTTTGAATCCGAATGTTGTCGTAGAGCTTAAAGGCTTGCTCGGTTAATTCTATTGATGTCATGACGTCAGTTCCCGTTTCGTAAATCTTTGAGTTGAACGTATAAAAGCCTACACACTAAGCAAAATGATTAGATTTTGGTATATCGGAAAATACCTAGATGTTGATAGATCATTCGGGTGTAGTTGATGCTCCCTGTGCGGTTATTGGCGGTAACACGTTGTTAGATAAAAGTAAGAACGCTATTTTGAATGCCTACGCATTCTCACTTATTCCTTTAGCATGGCAAAAAGTCTAACCTCCAGCTTAGCCTGAAAGCGCCCGAGCGAACCCTGAATCCAGGAATTGGCATGGGCTTAATAAAGCTGACACTAGGGGAATTGCACTATGAGCAACTTAATTTTAACGATAGCATTTCTGTTTCCATTATCAGCGCAAGCCAACGAAGAGGGCTGCCTTGCTAAGATTATGTATGCCGAATCAAGAGGCGAATCCATCGAAGGGGCGATTGCTGTAGGAGAGGCCACGGTTAATCGGGCCAAGCGTATCGGCAAGGCGATTTGCCTGCTAACGGGTGTGTCGCGACTAACTCCGCCGCATAATCTGATGGCTCATTACACGGCGTTAGCCAAATCGGTCATGGACGGCAAGAACGCTACCGTGCGGAACTCCGACAGCTGGAACACCGGCACTAAGCCCAGATACGCAGGGGAGGTTGTCAGGCAGATTGGCGGGCATGTTTTTTATGTGATGTCGGGGCTGTAAAAACACCAAGACAGAAAAATTGTGCACAAATTACAACCGTTACTCGCTTCTATCGCCGATCAACCTTTCCAGAAGATACGAAAGCTGCACGGCACTTTTCATTTTCCTCGATTTGAACTTAGCTTTATCAAAATACAAGGCAGTCCCGGCGCTAACCCGGCTTCCATTGCTTCGGTAAAAATAGCGCTACAGGACAGTAAAATCCCCGATGAATTCTTGCAGACCGTCGAGTGCAAGCTGGCGGTAGTCGATTTTTTGATCCGACGTTTTCGTGACGGGATAGACCGGTTTGCGCTGCAAAATCGAGGTAAAGACGGCAGCGGTTCTTTTAACACCATTGCCTTGAGCCAAAAGATGCTGGTCAGGGACAGCGTGCTGTTTGATGACGATGCGGTTTGTTTGCGCTTTATTATCAGCCTGCCTGCCAAAGGTCAGGGTGGCGGTATTTTTGACGCCGAGCAGGCCTGGATCATGTTGAATCAGGAACTGGTTGCCATTGTCGACGACTGCTTTTTTTATCAGCACTACGACCAGAAAACCCAAACGTTATTCCAGCAGTTTGTCGATGTGCAAAAAAACCGTGCCGGGATTATTCAGTTTATGCGGCAGCATAAGCTAGTCGCATTTATCGCTAATGATGCCAAGCTGCCACGGCACAGCGGTGTCGATGACCGGCCGGATTTTGGCGCGTCGGTTAAGACTTTTCAATCTCCCGCATCGCTGCAAATAACCATCCCTTTGCCGGATGGCCGCAGCATCACCGGCATGGGCATCAAGGAAGGTATCACCTGTATTACCGGCGGCGGCTATCATGGCAAATCGACCTTGATGCAGGCGATTTTAGCCGGGGTTTATGCGCATATTCCTGGCGACGGGAGGGAGTATGTGGTGACCCGTGAGGATGCTTGTTTCATCAGGGCGGAAGAGGGACGCAGCATCAGGGATGTCGACATCAGCCCTTTTATCAGCGACTTGCCAAACGGCCTTAAAACCGATCATTTCTCAACCGGTAACGCCAGCGGCAGCACCTCGCAAGCGGCCAATATCGTCGAGGCTATCGAAAGCGGCAGCCGGTTGTTGCTGTTTGATGAAGATACCTGCGCAACCAATTTCCTGGTGCGCGACGAGCTGATTAAAAAGATCCTCGATGCCCCGCAAGAGCCGATTAAGCCGCTGTATTCAACGGTGCGTTCGCTGTGGAAAAAACATCAGGTCTCGATGATTTTTGTGATCGGCGGCTTGGGCTATTTTTTGCAAAAAGCCGACATCTGCCTGTTGATGGATAATTACCGTTGCGATGACATTACCGCCAAGGTACGCGACAGGCTGGGGCCGATAGCTGAGGAGGGCGTAGATATTGCCGATTTTGCAGTGTCGCGCCGACTGGATGTCGATAATTTCGATACCGCTTATACCAATCAGCGACTGAACAAGACCTTGCCCAAGCGCATAAAAGATTTACGCAATGCACCGAAGCAGCTGGAATACGGCATGGATTTGATAAACCTGGATGCGGCAGCGCAAATTGCAGAAGCGCCGCAGGTTTTAGCCATCGGCTATTGCCTGTTGGCGTTACGGACTAAAATGCAGTCAGGCGATAAACCCCAGACCATTCATTTTTGGATAGACTGGCTAGAGGGAGAAATCAGCAAACACGGTTTGGACGTATTGGAACCCGATTATCACGGCACTCTTTCGATGCCGCGTAAATATGAACTGGCGGCTGCGATTAATAGAATCCGGTCGTTAAGGATTTTTCAGGGGTGATTTTGGAAAAACAGTTGGATTTGATATTTACGAGCTACCGTAGGGGCGACCGACCGGTCGCCCCTACAATAGTCTCACCATTTTGGCGATGACCAATAGCACTGAAATTTAACAGATACTTAGAAATTTCGTGTCTTTGTGGTGAATAAAAGTCTTTTAGGTTAATGAAATCTTTCTTCCAGCGAACTGCTGTCCGGGGCTTCACAATACATAACCATCGTTATCAACTCGGCGACATTATCAGCCTTCATTTTTTCCATAATACTGGCCCGGTGCACGTCTACGGTACGATTGCTGATTTTGAGGATTTTTGCCGATTCCTTATTGGAGTGACTTCTGACGATCAGCCCGAGCACTTCCCGTTCCCTCGGGGTTAGGTTTTCGAGGCGATCTTGTATGCGGCGTCTCTTGACAAATTCGCCTCTGAATGCGGCATCTTTTTTAAGGGCCTCATTGATTCGTTCCAGCAATAGCGCGTTATCGAACGGCTTTTCCAGGAAATCGACAGCACCGGCCCTGAATGCTTTTGCCGAGTCGGGAATCTCGGCATGACCGCTGATAAATATGATAGGAATGACATAGCTCCTGCTCGATAATTCCTTCTGGAGGTCGTGACCGCTCATCAACGGCATTCGAACATCCAATAGCAGGCAGCCTGACTGATCAGGGTCGTAGTCCTGCAAAAAGGCCTCGGCGGAGTCAAAGCTTCTGACCGGTTGTCCTGTTGATTCAATCAACATAGTCAGCGAGTCGCGTATGGCGAATTCATCGTCCACTAAATAAACCAGCGGTGTTGAGTTATTTACGCTCATTGGATTTTCTCCGTACAGGTAAGGTGAAATAAAAAGTAGTGCCTTTTTCGAGTTGGCTATTGAAATGCAACACGCCTTTATGGGCCTCGATAATTGAACGGCTGATTGACAGCCCCATACCCATGCCGTCCGCCTTGGTGGTATAAAAAGGCGTCAATATTTTTTGCTGCTGCTCCTCGTTAAGACCGTAGCCGCTGTCCTTGATCCTGACCTGTATATGGTTGTTGGGGATCAAGAGGCTATCGATGGTTAACTGGCGCGGTTGATTCGCAGGCAAATTCTTTAACGTGTCAACGCTGTTTCGGATCAGGTTGATCAGAACCTGTTCAATTTGTATCTGATCGACATAGATAGGCGGCAGGTTATTTTCCAATTCAAAAGTCAGTTTTATGTCGTTTTGCTTGAGTTCCGCAATACACAGGGCGACAGCGTCATGAATCAACGCATTAAGGTCGGTGGTTGAGCGATGTTTGGAATGGGATTTAACAAACTCCCTCATGCGATGAACGATCCCGCCTGCCCTTAAAGCCTGTTGTTGAGTTTTGAGTAAGACTTCGGTGAGCTTTTCCAGATCGAGATGTTCAGCCTTAAGATAGTTTAAACTGACTTGCGTGTAGGTGGTAATCGCAGCCAGGGGCTGGTTGACTTCATGGGCGATGCCGGATGCCATTTCCCCCATCAACCCTAGCCGGGTGACGTGGGCAAGTTCATCCAGGTGCTGTTTGTCTTGCTGTTCCTGGTGTTTGCGCACACTCACATCGCGCACAATATTGGTAAAATAATGGGTATTGTCGATTGAAAATTCGGCTATGGACAGATCCAGCGGCACCATAGAACCGTCTTTGCGCAGGCCTTCAACCTCCTGGATTTGATCGACAAATTTTACTGCATGGGGCAGGCGGGAATAATTCAATTGCCTTGGTGGTGACGGCATGATTTTTTCAATGTTGCAACCGACCAGCTCCGCCGGTTTATAGCCGAAAATGGTTTCGACCGCCGCATTGGCCGATACGATGCAGTCAGCCATGTCAATGGTGATAATGCCTTCCACTGAGGCATTAAAAATGGAGTTGAGTTTAGCTTCGCGTTCCACTAATTGATGCTTGGAGCGGCGTAGCTCTTCAACTTTTTTCATTAAACTCAGGTTGGCTGTGGTCAGTGCGTTGTTTTGCCTGCGAACCTTTTCTTCCAGCTTTTCATTAAGACCGGCGATGGTTTCTTGAGCTTGCTTGCGTTCGGTAACGTTATTAATGGTCAGGCAAATTTGCAACGCATTTTTGTCGTCGTAAACGACTCTTGCATAGCATTCGACATAGGTTGGCGATTTGTACTTATCGTAGGGTTGCGACAAGTAGGCACAAAATTGAAAGTACTTGCATTCTGGATGAGTTGACGAGGTTTGCTTATCCCTGACGATGGCGTTAAGGACGTGACCGGTTTTTTGGGCTAACAGGTTGCGGATAAACAGGTAATAATCATCCTGACCTGAAGGATGAATAAATTTACTCAGCCGCTTGTTGATCAACTCTTGTTTTGAACAGCCTAGCAGGACTGCGGCCGCCAAATTGGCTTTTTGGATGGCTCCTGCTTCATTCAGCGTCAGGTAACCGACAGGCGATGAATCGTAAAGTTGTGCATAGTCATCGCGGGATGCGGTTAATTCCTGATGCGCCTTGTTTAACGCCTCATTCTGCATTTCCAGCTCAATCTGGTGAGCCTGAAATTCAAACAGCAGTTTTTGTATGTCCTCGGTAGACATCCGGGCAATATCTGCGGCGGAGTGAGAGAGCATGATTTCCGTCTGTTTACTGACAGTCTTACGGGGCTGGGCCGGTAAAGTTTTTGTGTCGCCAAGACTTTCAGTATTCAAGCGTATATTAGATGTTTTGCTCATGACTAGTTCTTTTTATGTGTTGGCGAAAAGAGGCGTCTCCAAGAATGAACACATCACTCTCCCTCAGTATCGTTATCTTACTTTGTTCGGTTGTTTCGGTTTTAAGAGGGTAAATTTTTTGTGTGCCTTTTAAACTATAGACGAGAAAGATTAATTTAAAATTTAGTTTTATATTGTGATGGCAGTGACAATCCTTCTGATTAGCAATACAGCTCCGTCTTAACCGTCATACCGGCATGGATGCCGGTATCCAGCGCCATGGACGGTAACTTTCCAGACCCGCTACGTTGTTCGAAGTGCTGGGTATCTGTGAGCTTTCACATCCCTGTGCCTAGATTCCGGCATCCATGCCGGAATGACGAATCTGAGCGAGACGGGCATATTGTTCCGCCCTGTGATCTAGCCCCACCATAATGGTTTAGCATAATGTACGGCATTAATCCGTGGAAATACATAGGTAAAATTACTTAGGTATGCGTACGAATTTTGCAGTTGTTTTCTTTGCTATAAGCTTTAGCCGTAGATCATGTCCTAAGAGGCTAGTGAGTAATGGCGACGCGTATAGAAGATAATGGGCCGCAGTTGGATATAAATTGGCAACATAAAATCCCCTGGATAGATATTGAACTTAAGGAAAAGCAATTTATGCATGATGAACTTGAATATTATAAAGAGGTAAAAACCAAGTCAAAGAAAAATGCACATGCAGAAACTAAAAAGCCTCGGTTTTTTCGCTGAAGTGACAACAAGTTAGATGGGGTCGGTCAGAAGTTAAAGTTGTGTAAGGCGGCGCAGGCTAGCTGTAGCCGCTATTGATGAAAGCTATGACATTGTTGAGTGTGATGACTGGAGTGCAGGCTTTGCCTGCAAGCACAAGCACCAAAAGTAGGTGCTTTATGAATGGATGTAGGAGCCAGCGTAGCGGTGTGCCGAGGCTCCATTACACTGCGGATGGTGGATGTTGCCCTACACTCGCTAGTGCTGCTTAATAATGACGCAGTCTTCTACGATTATTAAAAATGACCCAAAATCGAATGCTGGATAGGTATTTATCCTAAGGAGTAAAAATGCAATGCTTGAAAAACTTAAAGAAGGTCTTAGAGCATTTGGTTCGTTTTTTTATGCCGCAATTAACGAATCCTAAGCTGGCTATTGATACCTTGCGGATTAGCGAGGCTAAGTATCGCAGCTTATTCGAAAACATTGATCAAGGCGTTATCTACCTGGACGCTGCGGGTGTCGTGATGGCGGTCAATCATGCCGCCGAGCAACTGCTTGGTTTACCTCGGGACATCCTTGTCGGGCGTAAGTTTTCCGATTCCTGCTTTAAGGTTATCAAGGAAGATGGATCGATTTTCCCGGAAGAACAACAGTCCTCAGCCTTGGCGTTGAGTAGCGGTAAGCCTGTGGAAGATGTGGTTATGGGCTTGTTTAATTCTGAACGGCAAAGTTATATCTGGGTTGCTGTTAATTCAGTCCCCGAATTCCGGGTGGGCGAGCAATATCCCTATCAGGTGTTAATGACCTTGACCGATGTTACCCGGCAAAAACAGTCAGAAGGCAAACTGAGCATGGCATCGGTGATCTTCAATAATATAGGGGAGGGCATCTTTGTTACCGATAAAGATAAAAAGATCATTTCGGTTAACGAGGCGTTTACCACAATAACCGGCTTTACCCAGCAGGATGTTTATGGGAAGAGCGCTGGTTTTTTACAATCAAAAAAAAGTAATTTAAAAAGCGATGACGAATTAAGCGGCCTTGCCGGTAATGTAACCAGCTGGCAGGGCGAGGTATGGCGCCGTCATAAAAACAGTGCGGACTTTCCTTCCTGGACTACCGTCAGCGAGGTAAGGGATTCAGGCGGCGAGGTGCTCCATTATGTCCATGTGTTCATGGATATAACGCATTTTAAGAAGGCGCAGGATCATCTGGGTTTTTTGGCCTATCACGACCCCTTGACCAAATTGCCGAACCGGCTGTTACTGAAAGATCGTATCGATCATTCATTGCAAACCGCATTGCGGGAAGGCTCAGAGGCGGCTGTGTTATTCCTTGATCTTGATCGTTTCAAAGGTATTAACGATACTTACGGTCATGCGGTCGGCGACGGCTTGTTACGGGAGGTCGCAAAACGCATAAAAAATCTGGTCAGAAAAGAAGACACGGTTTCACGTTATGCCGGTGATGAGTTTGTGGTGTTCATGGAAAATATTCCTGACTCCAAAAACCCTGCCAAGCTGGCTCAAAAGCTGATCGATACCTTTGATGCCCCCGTTTATATTAAAGGCTTTCGGTTAAAAATATCGCTCAGCGTCGGCATCAGTCTGTTCCCGCAGGATGGCAAGGATACCGATACGTTGATTAGAAATGCCGACGCGGCAATGTACCGGGCCAAGAAAGAAGGGCGGAATAACTTTCAATATTATAGCCTGGAGCTAACCGCCGAAGCGTTCGAGAAAATGTCGATGGAAGGCGCGTTACGGCAGTGTCTGGATAGGCATGAGTTGATTTTGTATTACCAGCCGCAGGTTTGCCTTAAAAGCGGAAAACTGGTGGGTGTTGAGTCCCTGGTGCGCTGGATGCATCCAACGCAGGGGCTGATACCCCCCAACCAATTTATACCCATAGCAGAGGAAAGCGGGTTTATTGTAGCGATTGGCGAATGGGTGTTGCAAAGCGCCTGTATACAGATGCGCCGCTGGCTGGACGAGGGTTTGCAGATCAATAAAATGGTCGTCAATGTGTCCGCGGTTCAGTTTTTACGCTCCGATTTTGTGGCGACAGTTGAGAGGATATTGCATTCGACAGGGCTGGCGCCGTCTTATCTTGAGCTGGAATTGATCGGTGGCAGTTTTATGGATAATTCCGAACAAACCATCAAGGCGCTCAACCAGTTGGTTGCAGGTGGAGTGGATTTGACCATTGATGATTTTGGCGTGGGCTGTTTTTCGTTTAACAACTTAAAGCGTATTCCGGTAAAAAAATTGAAAATTAACAGTACATTTGTTGTTGATGTGTTGAGCAACGCCAACGATGAGGACATTACCCGTGCGGTGATCGCCTTAGGTCACGGCTTGCATTTACAGGTTATTGCAATGGGCATTGAATCGAGTGCCCAGCAAAATCGGCTGATGGATTTAGGCTGCGATGAAGGGCAAGGTTATTTATACAGTTCCCCGGTATTGCCTTGGTCGAATATTTTTCAACAGTTGATGTGATTGGCAAAGGGAATCTTAAGCTAACACTGTCATACTGACAAAAAGGCCAGGACCTTATGCGGTGATGTGAAGTGGACGATGTTTTTAGGTTTGTGATTAGTAAGGAGCTTTAATTAGCACCGTCATACTGGCAGGGACAGATATTTGCTCCTGCAATATCTGCATTCCCCGCATCCTTGTGGGTTATGCCAGTATCCAGTCACATGGATGTGAATGCTTAGAGCTAACTCAAGAGGCATAACACTTAGCAAGTTACCATCCATGGCTCTGGATTCCGGCATCCCTGCCGGAATGACGAACTTTTGAGCGTCGGTTGAAGCTCCTTGCTAATTAGGAAATGGAAGGGATAGGTATTTATACGAATTTAGACGCCTAATTTTTCGCGCTAGATTCACTACGTACTTATACCAATTGTTCCACACCCCCATTGTCCATAGAATAAAAAAAGGAGGATGTTCCTTCGAGATGTGCAGGGGGTGGGTTGTGGTCAATTTTAATTCAGTGCAAAAGTCCAATAAGGAGATTTTTGACAAGGATTTATTCCAAAAAATGGTTGCAGAACGCGCTTACTGCAAGTCCGAAAGAAGGGATTTTGTAGGTGGGCATGAAATGGATGATTGGCTTGAAGCCGAATCGGAAATTAAAAATCAATACTTCTACTGGTTCCAGGATACTGAATAGTTTTTCAGATCGGATGATGGTGATTTAAAACTACGGTGCTTACTATGAAAAGAAACAAAATAGCTGAGACGCTCAGTCAGGATAAATTAATAGAACATAAACAACGCATTGCTTTTCATGAAGCAGGGCATGCGGCGGGCATTCATTTAAACAATAAAGCCAGACAGCTGCCGGAGGTGTTCTTTAAAATCATCTTTAAAGAGATGGGCGGCGTGACAGCGGCGGATGTCATGGCTTACCAAACAACTCATGACGATTGCATTGCACGGGTGGAAGGCGGACGGCTAATCGACTTGTTGCCGCCGTCTATTGACAGCCTGATGAGTGAATTAACGGAGCACAGCGACACAATGTTGCAATTGGTCAAGGATTACCAAGTAGCTTTTGAGGCGGACATTATTAACCTGCTGATCGGGCCGCTGGCTGAAGCCAAGCATGTTGCGGCCACCGATGACGAGCTGTTCAATCATAAGTTAATCGATCTAAAAGCATTGAAAAACTATGGTGGCAGTTCCGATCTTGCCTTGGCTAACGAATATTTACAAAGTTATTCTGCCGATAAACAGCAAAGAGATGAGAAGTTGGGTGAGCTGTTTACCGTCGCATTTGACTTTGTAAATAATGATGCCAACTGGGCGGCAATCGTCAAACTGGCCGAATATGTCCTTGGCAGCAGTAAAAATATTATTGACTGTGATGAGATTATTTCAATCCTCGATCAGTCGGTAGAACATTTTCATAACCGGAGAAGCCAGCCAAGGTATCACCTTTATGGATGAATCCAAGAACGGCATTATTAAAGCAGTATTCACCTTGCTGGCTAGTGTCTTCGGGTACCTGAAAAATTTATTGATGGCGGGTTTTGGCGATCTTTTTTCCAAACAGGAGCCGAATCGGGAGCTTAATAAGCCGTCGGATAAAAATATCGTCGGCTCCAGACGCGGAAAAATTATTGTTTTTGCATTGCTGTTAATCCTGGCGCTGAGCTTTATCAATAGCGTTCAGGAAGTGCAGCGGGACGAAATTCCTTACAGCCAGTTTATCAAGCTGGTCAAAGAGGCGAAAATCGACAAGGCAGTGGTCACCGAGCGCTTTATTACCGGCGTTATCAAGCCTGATGATTCAACAAAGCCCGCTAAAAATTTCATGACCATTCCGTTGTGGCAAAACGATCTTGCGCAAATGCTGGAGCAGAACAAAGTTGAGTTTGTGGTCAGAAGCGGCGACAATTGGCTAAGCAATCTTTTTTTCAATTGGGTTATACCGATGTTGATCCTGGTGCTTATCTGGTCATGGGTGATGCGCCGCACGACGGCTGGCGCGCAGTCTTTCCTCAATTTGGGTAACAAAATTCACATCCATCAGGACACCCAAGCCAAGATCACCTTTAATGATGTGGCCGGTGCCGACAGTGCCAAACAGGAGCTTAACGAGTCCATCGACTTCCTAAAAACACCGGAAAAATTTCAACGATTAGGCGGACGCATGCCTAAAGGCGTGTTGCTGGTTGGGCCTCCCGGAACCGGAAAAACCCTGCTAGCTCGCGCTGTCTCCGGGGAAGCGCAGGTGCCGTTTTTTAACATCAGCGGCTCTGAATTTATCGAGCTGTTTGTCGGCGTCGGTGCAGCCCGAGTGCGCGAGCTTTTTGAACAGGCGAGGAACCAAGCTCCCTGCATCATATTTATCGATGAGCTCGATGCCATAGGCCGTACCCGTGGCGGGCCGGTAATGATCGGCGGACATGACGAGCGCGAACAGACCCTGAACCAGCTGCTGACCGAAATGGACGGCTTCGATACCTCGGTCGGCGTGGTGGTGATGGCGGCAACCAACCGCCCCGAAGTGCTCGATAAAGCGCTGTTGCGTTCCGGGCGTTTCGACCGTCAGATTGTGGTCGATAAACCGGATTTGAAAGACCGTGTTGAGATACTTAAATTGCACACCAAAGCGCTGACGCTGGCCAAAAATGTCGACTTGTCCATCGTTGCCAGGCGTACGCCTGGACTGGTCGGCGCAGACCTGGCCAACATCGCCAATGAAGCGGCGATAATGGCGACGCGGGTTGGTCACAATAAAGTCGAAAAAGAAGATTTCGAGTCGGCTATCGACCGCATATTGGCGGGGCCGGAAAAGAAGAACCGGGTGTTAAATCCCGACGAAAAACGCCGGGTGGCGTTCCACGAAGCAGGTCACGCGATGGTCGCCGAGCATGTGCCGACCGGTCAGCCGGTGCATAAAATTTCCATTATTCCCCGCGGCGTGTCGGCATTGGGTTTTACCTTGCAGTTGCCGGTAGAAGAAAAGTTTTTATCGACTGAAGATGAACTTAAAGATCAGCTGGCGATTTTGCTGGGTGGGCGCATGGCTGAACAGATTGTACTGGGAAGCATCTCAACCGGCGCTCAAAATGACCTGGAAAAAGCCAGCGAAATAGCCCGCAACATGGTCTGTAATCTGGGCATGAGCAAAAAAATGGGGCCGCTGACTTACGGCAAACGCCAGCAGCTCCAGTTTTTGGAAACGGAAGTTTCGGAGTACCGCAATTATTCCGATGAGACAGCTCGTTTGCTTGATACTGAAATAATAGCGCTGGTTGAGGAAGCCGAAACACGCGCCCGTGAGATCATCACCGCAAACAGGAAAGCCTTGGAAAAACTGGCCGACTTGTTACAAGAGAAGGAAGTGATTAACCGGGATGAAATGTTGGCTTTGTTGGGGAGTTGAGAAGGGTTTCATTGCTCCTCATTTCCATGCAGCGCGTGGGAACGAGAAAAATGGAGTACACGGCTGGCCTTGTACTAACCGCTCCATACGCAAGGCCAGCCGTGCACACCAGATGTAGGCCGGAATAAGCCCGCCCTGCGATAGCAAGGGTGGGTGTTTCCGGCGAATTCGGGCGGGGTTTGCCGGAAACACCAGTTCTCGCTACCGCTTGAACCGGCTTATTCCGGCCTACATAGCTGTTTTGGCATTGCCATCCATGGCTCCTGGATCCCGGCAATCCCTGCCGGGATGACGAGCTTTAAAAATACTTGTGCATAACAATGAGCACGCCGCGTAGGAATGAGAAAACAAAATTTCATATATGGCGTGATTCTTTGCTTATCAAGTAATCCAACACCTACAGTAAATCTCTTGACTTTGCCCCAATAAAACACTATTAAATCAGCTGAGCTAAAAAACATTCGTACAGCCGCTGCATTACTGCCGCGCAAACTCAGCCTATTGCCATGACCCAGAAACAATCCCAATCGTCCCCGTCGAAAAATCCGTCTAAACAAAACAGCGTTTCTTCATCAAGGAAGACGGGGGGTTCCGGGTGAAGAAGGAAATTCGCGAGATGCTGGTATTCGCCGTCCAGAACGTTATCAAGGATCCGCCATTTACCAAACTCGATCTGCTCAGCTGCCGCAACCTGATGATTTATTTGGAATCGGAACTGCAAAACCGCCTGATACCGGCTTTTCACTACGCGCTCAAGTCGGGCGGAGTGCTGTTCCTGTCTCCGTCGGAGGGCATCGGCAACCATACCGAGCTGTTTACGCCGCTTAACCGCAAATGGAAATTCTATCGCGCCACGCCTACCGCCGCCTCAACCCGGGTTATGTTGACCAGCAATTTGAACTGGACGGCAGAGTCGATACACAAAGCGCCGGAAGAGGTCATAAAAATTGCCAGGGAGACTAATTTAGCCGAACTGACCCGGCGCATGCTGCTCCAATTCTATGCGCCCGCTTCGGTAGGTAGTGTCGGATCTCAAGGGTAATATCCTCTATATTTATGGCGAAACTGGAAAATACCTGCGCCCTACGCCCGGCCATGCCACCCTCAATATGATCGAGATGGCGCGGGAAGGCTTGCAACTAGAGCTGCACACTGCCATCCAGGTTGTCAATCAGGGTACGCAAGTTTTGAGCCGGGAATTGTTGGTCAAGACCAACGGCGATTTCCAGCCAGTGCAGCTCAGCATCCGAACCCTGATTAATCCGAATGATCAGCAAAACCTGCTGCTGACCAGCTTTAAGGACATAACGCAGCCGACAGCCGGAAAACCAGCGCGCAAGCGCAGCTCCAAGCCGGATGAACTGCGCCATATCGATGAACTGGAGTATGAGCCGGCCTATACCAAAGAGAACCTCCAAGCCACCATTGAGGAACAGTATGCGTCCAACGAGGAGCTTAAATGCACCAACGAAGAGATGCAGTCCACGAATGAAGAACTGCAATCCACCAACAAAGAGTTGGAGACCTCCAAAGAGGAGTTCGGCTGGTCGCCTCGGATGTGGGCCGCGCCTTGAGCGATATTAAATCCGAGTTGAAGGACGATGAGCTATTGGATGCGGCCCACGCCGTACTTGACAATCTGGTGCCCATCGAACGTGAAGTGAAAACGCTGGGCGGCAACTGCTACTTGGCGCGCATTCAGCCTTATCGGACTCTGGAAAATATGATCGACGGCGTGGTATTGACTTTCACCAACATCACCGAACACACGCGGGCTGTAGCGGTACAGGAAGCGCGGCTGTTGGCCGAAGGCATCGTCAACACGGTGCGCGAGCCGCTGATTGTGCTTGATGATAAATTGAAGGTCGTCACCGCCAGCCGTTCGTTTTACCAAAGCTTTCAGGTGAGTGCTGAACAGACCATAGGGCTGCCAATCTACCAGCTGGGCGATGGCCAATGGAACATCACCGCCTTGCGCGACCTGCTGGAGACCATTCTGCCACAGAGCCGGGTTTTTGAGAATTATCTGGTGGAACATGATTTTCCCAGTATCGGCTACCGCAAAATGTTGCTGAACGCCCGCAGCATCATCAGCCAAACCGGCGAGCCGCAATTGATTCTGCTGGCGATGGATGATGTGACCGATAAGGGGTAGGGGTGTTTGTTGTTTTCAATGCTCTGGATTGGGAACAGTACCCTTTTTAACATGCAAATTTTTCGGTTATCGTCATACTGGCAAGGATGCCAGTATCCAGTGCCATGGATGGTAATGTGGTAACTATCCAGGTGTTTGATCGAAGCAAAATGCCAACTGACAGTTTCACCTCCCTGTGCCTGGATTCCGGCATAACCCACAGGGATGTGGGGAATGCAGATATTGCATAAGACCATGGATGGTCTGTAGTAGGGCAACGCAGGAGCAGTTGCCGAGGAGCAAATATCTGTCCCTGCCGGAATGACGGTTTTTGGGTCTTGGGTGCAAGCTGGGGTTCTTTACTAATCAGGAGTTTCTATAAAGCAACATCTCTATGAATAAACAGCCTTATGTTTACATCCTAGCCAGCAGCCGGAACGGGACGCTTTATGTCGGAGTGACCTCCGACTTAATCAAGCGAGTTTACCAACATCGTAACAATCTGGTTGCAGGATTTACTAAACGATACCAAGTCCACACCTTGGTTTGGTTCGAGGCGCATGAACGCATGGAAAGCGCCATCTTGAGAGAAAAGGAAATTAAACGTTGGCGTCGCGTTGCCAAGCTTGGGTTGATTGAACAGACTAATTTAGAATGGCGGGACTTATGGGCGGATTTGATTGCCAATTGATAAGCCAGTTTTGCACTGCGAAGATGACTACTTAATTAATAAGAAGCTTCACTTAGAAGCGCCATTCTGGCATTCATGCCGGATGACGATTCTAGGACAGTGTTGCGTATACCGTTATATCCAAGTGTTAGTGGGATACCGTCATTCCGGCATCCATGCCGGAATGACGATTTTCCGGAAGCATGCGCATAACAACCAAACACGAAGCTAGAACGTTATTTACGCCGTTCCCTCGCGGGTGCATGTCAATCACAAATGTCAGTAGGACACCGTCATACTGGCATGGATGCCGGCATTCCAGTCACAGGGATGTGAAAGTTCGCAGACTCTGGCAATTCAAAACAACGAGCGTCCCGGCCGCAGGAACAATGCCGTCTATTAATAGAAACACATCTAACCCAACAGCTCAATTTCCCTGCTAAGTAATTGCACTAATTGCTTGGAAAAGTTAAACCTCCTATCCTGAAAGTATTTGCAAAATCATCTGCCGAACTACCTTAAAGAGCAACAAGGAGTTTACGTGTCAAACCAGCCCAGCAAACCGGATCAACAAGCAAGGCTGCATGCCGAAGCCGAAGAGCGATTAGCCATTTCCCCTGCGCCGCCATCGCCTTCTATGGAAGAATTGCTGCACGAATTGCGGGTACATCAGATCGAGCTGGAGATGCAAAACGAGGAGTTGCGGCGCACCCGTGCCGACTTGGAGGTATCCCATAACCGTTATGTTAATCTTTATGAATTCGCTCCCGTCGGCTACCTCACCCTTACGCCCGAGGATGAGATTATCGAGGTTAATTCTGTTGCCGCTAGGCTGCTTGGGGTAGAGCGCAGCCATCTGCTCAACGGCCATTTCACCAACTGGGTCACGCCAGAATATTGCGACCGCTGGTATATGCTGCTCAAAAATATGCAACGGCAGGGAAGGCAGACCAACCTCGAATTGATGCTCAAACGCGGCGACAGCCACTTTCCTGCCCGGTTGGACGGGCTGTCGATAATGAGCGACGATCAGACTCCGATGCTGCGCATTACGCTCACCGACATCGCCGAAAGCAAGCATGCCGAAGAGGAATTGCGCATTGCCGCCGTCGCCTTTGAGGCGCAGGAAGGCATCATGATTACCAATGCCGATAAGGTGATTTTGCGGGTCAACCGGGCTTTTACCGAGATTACCGGCTACAGCTCGGAAGAACTGGTTGGGCAGACTCCCCAGCTATTCAAATCGGGACGCCATAACGCGGCTTTTTACGCCGAGATGTGGGAAAGCATTAACAGCATGGGATCCTGGCACGGTGAAATTTGGGATCAACGCAAAAATGGCGAGGTCTACCCTAAATGGGTGACCATCACGGCAGTTAAGGACAAAGACGGAGCGATCACTCATTATGTCGGCTTACATACCGATATATCCGAACGTAAGGCTACGGAAGAAGAAATTAACCAACTAGCCTACTACGATCCACTGACCGCATTGCCGAATCGGAGGTTGTTGCTGGACAGGCTGCAACAAGCGCTGTCAGCCAGTGCGCGCAGTGAAAAATACGGTGCACTGCTGTTCATAGACCTGGATAACTTCAAGGCGCTTAATGACAATCTGGGTCATGATATGGGCGACATTTTGTTGCAGCAGGCTGCACAGCGCCTTCTTGCCTGTGTGCGGGAGGGTGACACGGTGTCTCGCCAGGGCGGCGATGAATTTGTCATCATGCTGGAAGAGCTGAGCGAGTATTCTGATGAAGCCGCAGCCAAGGCTAAAACCATCGGCGAGAAAATTCTTTTCTCGCTGAATCAGACCTATCAGCTCACCTGCCACGAGTACCAAAATACACCGAGCATTGGCGTCACGTTGTTCGTCAATCATCAGCATAGTGTCGGCGCTTTGCTGAAACGGGCAGACATTGCCATGTATGAAGCCAAGGCAGCAGGCCGCAATACTTTGCGCTTCTTCGATCAGGACATGCAAAGGGCAGTGACGACGCGTGCCGCATTGGAAGCAGACTTGCGAGCTGCGCTGTCGAACAATCAATTTGAGCTGTATTTTCAACGGCAGGCGCGACACGACGGAACAGTCATTGGCGCGGAAGTGCTGTTGCGCTGGAACCATCCTGAACGCGGTTTTGTCTCACCTGCTGAATTCATTCCATTGGCTGAAGACGTCGGGCTGATCATACCTATCGGGCTGTGGGTGCTGGAAGCGACTCGCACCCAACTTAAACACTGGGAAGATTATCCGCAAACCCGGCATTTGCAGCTTGCCATTAACGTCAGCGCCCGTCAGTTCCATCAATCCGAATTTACCGACCATGTGTGCGCCATGCTGAAAAAAACCGCTTACAAAGCAGTTCGACTCAAACTTGAATTTACCGAGAGCTTGGTGTTCGAAGACATCGAAGACACCATCGCCAAAATGCAGCGACTCAAAGCAATGGGCGTGAGTTTTTCTATGGATGATTTCGGCACCGGTTATTCATCGCTGACTTACCTGACACAACTGCCGTTCGATCAACTGAAAATAGACAAGTCTTTCGTGCGCAACATTGGTGACAAACCTGCCGATGCAGCAATTGTGCAGACTATTATCGGTATGGCTAATAATCTGGGTATGGAAATCATCGCTGAGGGTGTAGAAACGGAAGAACAACGCGCATTTTTGGAGCTTCACGGCTGCCACACTTTCCAAGGCAATTTGATCGGCAGGCCAATGCCGGTGGCTGAGTTTGAGTGTTCATTGGGGATTTAAAATATGAACGGGATAAGCCGGTGCTGTGCTCAGATAAATAAAGGTATTTGAAGTCGTGGTGTTGGTCAACACATAGCCAAGGAATACTCGCTGTCCGATGCCGTGGCGACCGGCTAGGCCTAAAAGCCAATAATGTATAATTAACAAAATAGCGTTTGCGTATAAAGTCACGTGCTTAATTTTACGTTGCCAGATTATACGTAAGCTCGTCATTCCGGCAGGGATGCCGAACCCGTTAGAGCGCGAAGCGAATCCAGAGCCATGGATGGTAACTTATCAAGGCACCTTGCGTTCAACTTAGCACTATGCCGAACATGCATTCACATCCATGTGACTGGATACTGGCATCCCTGCCAGTATGACGGGGGCTGGCCAAGGTTCTTAGCTAATCAAGTAATCCATACCGGAATGACAGTCTTAGATTGTGTGCTCATAAAATCTGACAAAGTAGAATTAACAAAAGAACTTAATCAATGTTGCAAATATCCCATCAGGTCAGTATCCCGGATAATGAGATTGAAGTTAATGCCATTCGTGCGCAGGGCGCTGGCGGGCAGAATGTCAATAAAGTTTCAAGTGCCGTTCATTTGCGTTTTGACATCAACGCGTCCTCATTACCCGAGGTTTATAAAGAAAAGCTGTTGGCTCTAAATGACCAGCGCATTTCAAAAGACGGGGTGATTGTGATCAAGGCGCAGCAGTATCGCACCCAGGAAAAAAACAAAGAAGATGCCTTCGACCGGTTACAGGCATTGATTCAAAGCGTGGCTATCACGCACAAAAAGCGCAAAGCCACCAAGCCTACCAAAGGCTCGAAGCTTAGGCGCCTGGATAGCAAAAGCAAACAAGGTCGGCTGAAATCGTTAAGAAGGAATGTTGATTACAATTAGCAGCAAAAAATAACGATGCGTATTATATCGTCATGGTTGCGATTCATAAGGGGTGATTAAGCTAGGTGCAGTTTGCAGGCTCATTGTATAATTCAATCCATGTTTTTTTACCGATTTCCTAAAACTTAAGGATTGATTTAAATATGCTTCCAGAAAAACGCTTAACTCGTCGTCGTGGAATTTATTTGCTGCCTAATTTATTTACTACGGGAGCCTTATTTTCCGGTTTCTATGCGATTACTTCGGCGATGGGAGGGCGTTTTGAAACCGCTGTTATCGCCATCTTTGTCGCGATGATTCTGGACGGACTGGATGGCCGGGTGGCAAGGCTGACTAATACCCAAAGCGAGTTCGGCGCTCAGTACGACAGTCTTTCCGACATGGTTTCATTCGGTGCGGCACCCGCGTTGGTGATGTATTTATGGGCGTTTTCGAGCCTCGGTAAAGTGGGGCTGTTTGCTGCATTTGTCCATGCGGCGGGCGGCGCATTACGGTTGGCCCGATTTAATACCCAGCTTGCGACAGCCGATAAGAATTATTTTCAAGGTCTCCCAAGTCCAGCCGCTGCGGCTATTCTTGCCGGATTTATCTGGATTTGCCTGGAATATAAATACGACATTGAGTTGTTCAAATATTTTGCTCTCGGCTTAACGGTCAGTACCGGTTTGTTGATGGTGAGCAATTTCCGCTATTGGAGCTTCAAAAAAATCGATTTGAAAGGCAAAGTACCTTTCATTGTCGCGATTGCCGCGATGGTGGGTATTGCTTTTGTGATGGCGCAGCCGCAGACGATGTTGTTCCTGTTGTTTTTAGGTTATGCGATTTCAGGCCCGGTCATCACTTTGGTCATGCGCAGACGCAGGTTACAGGGGCGCAAAGCGTAAAATCTGCTTGAGGCAGCACAGCCATTGGCGTATAGTCACAACCATGTTTATTCGAATCAATCCCGCATTTCAAAACACGCTTTCCGGCGCAATGTCCGCCGGAACAGCTTTGCGCGCGTGGTTATGCCTGTCTTTAAGATTCCTGCCCTGACGGGCAATCAATCTTTCTCTATCTAATACTTATACCCCCTATTTCCATATATCGACATAACCGTTGATAGTTCTCCATGAATGGAGTGAGCTTTTATGAAAGACAAGTTAATAATATTCGATACCACCTTGCGCGATGGCGAACAAAGCCCCGGCGCATCAATGACGCGCGATGAAAAAATCCGCATTGCCAAGGCCTTGGAACGCTTGAAGGTCGATGTGATCGAGGCCGGTTTTCCTGCGGCCAGCCCCGGCGATTTTGAAGCCGTTCAAGCGGTAGCCAACGTCATCAAAGACAGCGTGGTGTGCGGATTGGCAAGAGCCTTGGACAAAGACATCGACCGTGCAGGTGAAGCGCTTAAAGGCGCTAATCAGTCGCGGATTCATACCTTCATCGCCACCTCGCCGATCCATATGAAAATGAAGTTGCAGATGCAGCCGGAGCAGGTAATTGAGTATGCGGTCAAGGCGGTTAAACGTGCGCGGCAATATACCGACAATGTCGAATTTTCGCCGGAAGATGCCGGTCGCTCGGATGAAGATTTTTTGTGCCGGATATTGGAGGCGGTTATCGACGCCGGAGCTACGACGCTGAACATTCCCGATACCGTCGGTTACAGCGTTCCGCAACAGTTTGGCGCGACCATTGCCAACCTGATTCGTCGCATCCCCAATTCGGACAAGGCGATTTTTTCTGTGCATTGCCACAATGACTTGGGGCTTGCGGTCGCGAATTCCTTGTCGGCGGTCATGAACGGCGCACGGCAGGTCGAATGCACCATTAATGGTTTGGGCGAGCGTGCCGGTAACGCGTCGCTGGAAGAAGTGGTCATGGCGGTGCGTACTCGCCAAGATGTGTTTACCTGCCAAACCGGTATCGACACCCGCGAGATTTTGACATGTTCAAAATTGGTATCGTCTATCACCGGTTTTCCTGTGCAGCCCAACAAGGCCATCGTCGGCGCCAATGCCTTTGCGCATGAGGCGGGCATCCACCAGGACGGCGTGTTGAAAAGCCGCGAGACTTACGAAATCATGCGCGCTGAAGATGTGGGCTGGACGGCTAACCGTATGGTATTGGGCAAACATTCGGGCCGAAATGCGTTTAAAAGCCGTATCACCGAATTGGGTTTTGAGTTCGGCTCGGAAGCGGAGTTGAACGAGGCTTTTGCTCGCTTTAAGCAGTTGGCCGATAAAAAGCATGAAATCTTTGATGAAGATCTGCAAACTTTGATTTCGGAAGCCGGTTTTGAGGCGGAAGATGAGCATGTCAAATTGATCGCACTGAAAGTATGTTCGGAAACCGGCGAGATACCCAACGCAACTGTTACATTACGGGTGGATAACAAAGAAGTCACCGGCAACGCAAGTGGCGGCGGCGCTGTCGATGCCAGCTTAAAAGCCATAGAAAAACTGGTGCAGACCGATGCGACGCTGGAGCTTTATTCTGTGAACAGCATTACCAACGGCACCGATGCCCAGGGCGAGGTGACTATCCGTCTTGAAAAAGCAGGCCGAATCGTCAACGGCTTGGGTGCTGATACCGACATTGTTATCGCCTCGGCCAAGGCTTATATCAATGCTGTGAATAAACTGCACAGCCCTGATCAACGTCGGCATCCTCAGAAAGGGGATGTTTGATTAAGGTGAAAGGCTTTGGATAACGCAACGCGGCTGCAATATCTGGAGGCTATGGGCATCGATGTCTGGGTGCCCAGAGCCGTTGCCGATGATCAGCAAGCGCCGGTATCCGATGCGTTGCCAGAGACAATCGACAGCTGGGAAACCTTGCAAGCCGAAGTCGCTCCATGCGCCAAATGCGATTTGTGCAAGACACGCACCCAAACCGTTTTCGGCTCAGGCAATAAAAATGCCGAGTGGATGTTTATCGGTGAAGCGCCTGGCCAAAGCGAAGATCAGCAAGGCTTGCCATTTGTCGGCAAGGCGGGGCAGCTGTTAACGGAAATGCTAAGAGCCATAGGCCTTGGCCGGGAAGAAGTGTTCATCGCTAATGTTGTAAAGTGCCGCCCTCCCTCCAACTGCGACCCCAGTCCTATCGAAATCGAAACCTGCAAGCCTTACTTGTTGCGACAAATAGCGCTGGTTAAACCAAAAATCATCGTAGTTTTAGGGCGCGTCGCCGCACAAGCGTTGTTAAACACGGACGAACCGATAGGCAAGCTCAGGGGAAGAATACACGCTTTAAATGATACGCCGGTTGTTGTAGTCTATCACCCTGCGTATTTGTTAAGATCGTTATTGGACAAGCGCAAAGCTTGGGCGGATTTAAAACTCGCGATGCAAACAGTTAAACACATTAAAGGTTGACCATGTTGGGAACTATGCTGGAAAAAATAAAAGACTTTGTAGTTTATGATGCCGATAAAGAGTTCTACGCCAAGCTGTTTCCCGATTCGGTGGGCAGGAAAGATTTGATGCGCCTGAGGAAAATGCGCAGTTCCGATTTGCCCGGAGTGACGGCGATTGAAAGAGCAAGCTACCAATTTCCTTGGGGGGAAGACATATTCAGGGACTGCTTTAAAGCCAACTACAATTGCTGGGTTTGCGCAGAGGACGATAACGTATTGGGCTACAGCATACTTGCGATGGCCGTCGGCGAGGCGCACGTTTTAAATATTTGCGTAGCGCCAGCCGAACAGGGACAGGGAATAGGCCGCAAAATGCTGGAAAATCTTATCGAAACAGCCAGAGGCCGTGCGGAAACCATGTTCCTTGAAGTCAGGCCGTCCAACACCGTCGCCATCGCCCTGTATCAGGACATGGGTTTTAACGAGATTGGGGTTAGAAAAGGCTATTACGAAGCGGAAAACGGTCGCGAAGATGCCATTATGCTGGCGTTGCAGATATTCTAAACTGTAGGGGCGACCGGTCGGTCGCCCTTTATATGACACAGATTATTTCAAATTATCGGTCACATGCGGCTCGATAAGCTGGTACATGATTTGATGCATTTTAGGGCTGGCACCGATCAGGTTGCCTGATTCCAGGTACGTATCATTAAAAGAGAAATCGGTCACTACGCCGCCCGCTTCCTTTATTAATAAAATCCCTGCGGCCATATCCCACTCCATCAGTCCGATTTCCCAAAAGCCATCCAATCGACCGGCAGCCACATAAGCCAGATCCAGCGCGGCAGCGCCCGCACGACGAATCCCAGCCGAATCGGTCGCTAATGCGCGGAACATGCCCAAATAAGCATCCATGTGCAGGCCGGTTTTAAACGGGAAGCCGGTGCCGATCAATGCCCCTTTCAAGCTGTTTTGATTGGTTACCCGAAGGCGGCGGTTGTTGAGCATCGCGCCGCCGCCGCGTTTGGCAGTGAATAATTCATCGCGTAACGGGTCATAGATAACGCCGACTTCAATCCGGCCTTTGTGTTTTAAGGCAATCGACACGGCGTATTGCGGGAAGCCGTGCAGGAAGTTGGTGGTGCCGTCCAGCGGGTCGATAACCCAAACAAAATCGTTGCCTTCCTGTGCGCCGCTTTCTTCGGCAAGGATGCTGTGATCGGGATAGGCTGCCTTGATAATATTGATGATTTCCCGTTCGGCCATACGGTCAACTTCGCTGGCATAATCGTTTTTGCCTTTTTGATCGACCTTGAGGTGGCCGATATTGTCGGAAGAGCGGAGGATCAAGTCGCCGGCGGCTCTTGCAGCGCGGACGGCAGTATTTAACATGGGTTGTTGCATAAGCGAATTTATGATTTATATAGGCACAGACGACTGCATGGATGCAGGAGGTAGAGCAATGCAGGAGCAATTGCCGAAAGAGTCATATAATACCAAATCTTTTGTTAAACTTAGGCTCTTTTTTTAACCAAGGACGACGCTTTGCTGTCTACTATAAAAATTGTGCTGGTCGAAACGACGCATCCGGGGAATATCGGTGCCGTTGCCCGCGCGATGAAAAACATGAAGATGGATAATCTCTGGCTGGTTGCGCCTAAGATATTCCCCAGCGCTGACGCTACTTCCAGAGCTTCCGGCGCGGATGACGTACTGGCCGGTGCGACCGTTTGCCAAACCCTGCAAGAGGCCATTGACGATTGCCAGCTGGTGTTTGGAGCCAGCGCCCGAGGCCGTACCATCAGCTGGCCGGAACTGACGCCCAGGGAATGCGCGGAAAAAGTGTTGGTCAAGGAGCCCGGCAATCGCCGCGACTGCTCCCAGCAGTCTTGTGGCATACACGCCATCCCTGGCAATAAAGTGGCTATCGTTTTCGGTCGGGAAAATTCAGGCCTAAAAAATCACGAATTGGATTTGTGCCACTTTTTGCTGCGCATCCCGTGTAACAGCGAGTACAGTTCTCTAAACATAGCCGCCGCCGTGCAGGTGGTTTGTTATGAACTGTTCGTCGCATCCGGGATGGCGGCGCAGGAAGAAATGTTTGTCGGCGATAAAGGCGAAGACCCTTTAGCTACGGCGGCGCAGATGGAGTCTTTCTATGCGCACATGGCGGAAGCCTTAACCGACATAGGCTTTATGCATCCTGCCAAATCAAAATCCATCATGCGCCGTTTGCGCCGGATTTATAACCGCGTACAAATGGATACCAAGGAACTGGACATACTCCGGGGCATCTTAAGGATGTCTCAAGGCCACAAGAGGAATAACGATGTTTAACCGAATTAAAGAAGATATTGCCTGCGTATTCGACCGCGATCCGGCTGCGCAAACGGTTATTGAAGTGATTACCACCTATCCCGGATTTCATGCCGTTTTGATACATCGGCTCAGCCATTTTTTCTGGGTGGCTGGGTTTAGATGGCTGGCCCGGTTTATTGCCCACATCGGCCGTTGGCTGACCGGCATTGAAATTCACCCTGGCGCAGTCATAGGCAGGCGTTTTTTTATCGATCACGGCATGGGCGTGGTGATCGGCGAAACCGCCATTATCGGCGACGACTGCACCTTGTACCATGGCGTAACCTTGGGCGGAACCAGCTGGGACAAGGGCAAACGCCACCCAACCCTGCATAACGGCGTGGTGATCGGTGCTGGGGCAAAAGTCTTGGGGCCTATCGATGTCGGTGAAAACGCCCGAGTAGGCTCAAACTCGGTGGTGTTAAAGCCGGTTCCTGCGGGGGCAACCGTAGTCGGCATTCCTGCTCATATTGTCGATCCTAATAGCAGGGCAGCTACAGCGGAACGTGAAAAGATTGCTTACAAAATGGGCTTTCAAGCTTACGGAGCAACAACTGACGTAGCTGACCCCATCGCCTACGCGATCAATCATATGCTGGATCATATCCAAGCCATGGATAAGCAGCTAGAAACCATGAAAAAAGCGCTCAATGATTCGGGTATTCAATATACAGAATCGCCGATCTCCAAACTGGACGGCTGCGAAATTGAGGATGGTTTTGGGAAGAAGGAGCAAGACTAAAGGCGAAAAGCGTATCCCGGCTTAAGTTACGTGGGCATTTTCAGCCCTTAGCCTTTTACCGCATCAGCTCAGCCATAATAGTTGACTATTTTGCTAGGTTAAGTATAGTAACAATATCTTAACGGTATTTATAGAGGATACTACTGTGCGCTTAACAACTAAAGGCCGCTATGCGGTCACTGCAATGCTGGACTTGGCTTTTCACAGTCAAACCAAACCGGTCACTCTGACTGAGATTGCGGCTCGTCAAACCATTTCCCTGTCTTATCTGGAGCAGCTATTTGCCCGTCTGCGCCGCGCAGGCATGGTCAAAGGTGTGCGAGGCCCTGGCGGCGGTTACAAACTGTGTCGCAAGGCCAGCGAGATTAATATTGCCGAGATTATTGCCGCTGTCGATGAGCCGCTCGATTCAACCAAATGTGGCGGCGAGGCTAATTGCCATAAGGATAAGGCCTGCTTAACGCATAATCTGTGGATGGGCTTGAGTGAGCATATCAGGAGTTATTTGGTGGATATTTCTTTAGCTGACCTGCTGGAAAAGAATCAGGTTCAGGAGACCGCTAAAAGACAGCATCAAGAGATACATCAATCCGGTGAAATTTATCGTCATCCCGAATAATGTTCACGCCGTGCTTGTAGGGGCGACCGGCCACGCCCACACCATCCATGGCGATAACTGAATGATCTACCTTGATCATAACGCGACCGCACCGTTAGATGATCGCGTTCTGGAGGCGATGCTCCCCTTTCTGAAAACATTCTACGGCAATCCTTCCAGTCTTTACCGCCTCGGTAGGGCCGCCAAGAGCGCCATTGATGCAGCCCGTGAGCAGCTTGCAGCACTGATCGGCACACAGCCCGGACAAATTATTTTTACCAGCGGCGGCACTGAAGCCAACAATCTGGCCTTAGCGATGCTGCCTCTTCAGGCCGGACTTGCTGTTTCAGCCATTGAACATCCCTCAATTATCGAGCCTGCCCGGCATTTACAAAGTCAGGGGCATCAGCTTACCTTGCTTGATGTCGATGCCAACGGCCAGATAACCCAGGACGCTATCGACGAAGTTATCCGGCTAAAGCCCGGCTTGGTTTCGATGATGCTGGCCAACAATGAAACCGGTGCGGTGCAGAATGTCGCCCATTACGCCGGTCAGCTAACAGCGCAGGACATCAAGGTTCATACCGATGCGGTACAAGCGCTGGGCAAAATTCCGGTAGATTTTAACCGGCTTGGCGTAGATTTGATGTCGCTGTCCAGCCATAAAATCTACGGTCCCAAAGGCTGCGGTGCGCTGGTGTTCAATAAATCCGTGACGATAAACCCAATCTTGTGGGGCGGCGGGCAGGAGCAAGGACTCAGGGCCGGGACTGAAAATGTCGCCGCCATCGTCGGATTCGGCAAAGCGGCGGAACTTGCCAAAGCTGAATTTGCCGAACGGCATGCGCATCTGCTAAAACTTAGAACATTGCTGGAGCATGGATTAAGCGCCATTTCCGGTTTGACTATTTTTGCAGAGCAGGCGGAGCGATTGCCCAATACCGTGCAAATGGGCGTCTGCGGCATCGACGGCGAAATGCTGTTGATGCAATTGGATCAAAAAGGCATCGCCGTTTCCAGCGGTTCAGCCTGTGCAAGCGGCTTCAGAGAACCCAGCCCGGTGTTGGTCGCGATGGGCGTTGATCCCGATCAAGCAAAAACCGCAATTCGCATCAGCTTGGGAATAGCCAATACTGAAGCTGAAATTTTTGAATTTATTAAACAATTAAAATCCTTAATCGAAAAAGGATAAAGAGGTTATATGTCTGTCTCACTAACTGAAAGCGCCGCACGGCAAATTAAAAAACAACTGGAAAAACGCGGCAAAGGCTTAGGTCTAAAATTGGGCGTAAAGCAATCCGGCTGCTCAGGGTATGCTTATACGATTGATTACGCCGACGCACTGAATGACGGCGATGCCGTGTTTGAAAACTTCGAC
>JANYKK010000092.1 GCA_025361585.1 Methylobacter sp.
ACCAATGCAGTAATGACGGCGGCGGCCTCGAAATAGACGGCCACCATGCCGTTTGTGTTGCACAGGGCCCCCGGAAAAATCCCCGGCGCAGCCGTTGCGACCACGCTGTAACCCCAGGCGACGCCGATACCCAATGCGATCAGAGTAAACATGTTTAAATTGCGACTGATGACGGAACGCCAGCCGCGCTGAAAAAACGGCCAACCGCCCCACAAAACGACCGGTGTGGCTAAAGCAAATTCAATCCATTGCAGCCAGTGGGTGGAAAAGTCGCCAGCAATCAATCCCGGCATCAGATCGTGGCCCATCGCCAAAATGAACACGGGTATCGATAGCGCGGTGCTGACCCAAAACCTTCGAGTCATATCGGTGAGTTCCCGGTTTTCTTCTTCGCCTCCTGAAACGTCTCGGGGCTCCAGAGCCATTCCACACTTGGGACAGAATCCGGGCTCACTGCGAATGATATCAGGATGCATCGGGCACACATATTCGGTATGAGCTTCGAAAGCCCTGCTTTCCATCGAGTCTATCGGGTCAATCGGCTCCAGCGACATTCCACATTCGGGACAGTTTCCAGGTTTTTCCATGCGAACTTCAGGGTGCATGGGGCAGGTATAAGTTTTTTCGTGAACGAATTTTGTCATTGTCTTACCCTATAGTTTTTGTAACACGATGAAATCAGAAATCCGGTTTTGACATTTTTGGCAATACGTATTATTTACTTCGTGTCATCGGGATAATTTAAGCGCGATTGCCTTGACTTAAAAATGTATTTGAGCCCCATTGCACTACTTGCCACTATACAGGCTCTTCTTTGCCGGATCTTTCCAAACTGGCAAATGTTCAGCAACGTGCCAGTCTCGATACAGGAATTTCTTTTACCTCGCTGACAACAGTGTCACATGTCCATCTTTTTGGTATTGCCTTTATATTTATGCTGATGGGAGTGATTTTTTTGTTTGCGGTGGGAATTTCAGAATGGATCAAGGCTACCCTGGTAATGATTCCATTTGCCTTCCTGATTATCGATGTTATTTCATGGTGGCTCACCAAGCTGAACCCTGAATTTGCCTGGATTGCGATTATTGGCGGCTATGGTTATTCATTCAACAGCAATGTTGTTCATCAGCTTATACCAGATGTAGATACTTCCCTGGAAACTGGCAAAAGAACATAATCCGAACACTTAATCCAGCTTTATGAGGAATCATGTAACCTACCCGATGTTTAGTCGGGTAGGTTCAGATTAAAAAGCTAACCAACCATTCACCATGAAGGTGTTGTTAAATTGAGCATCAGTATTTGTGCCATTGGCTTGAGAATAGCCAATATACTGCAAGCTGGTACGCAAATTCATCAGATATGAATACGAATTGGATTTGGCAAATGGAACATAAACCAGTTCAGCGGTATAGAATTGGCTGTTTGGTCTGGTTTGAGCGACGATACTGCCCTCCTCGTCAAATTGGGCAGCATGTGATCCATTTATTTTCTTATAGGCAAAAGTCAAACCATAGGTCTGGTCGTATGTATAAGCAAGATTGAGGTTATACGTTGCTAGGTAAGTTATACCCGTCGTCGGATCGGATGCCGCCCCTCGATCGGCCGATAGCTTCTGATCTTCATAAATATAAGCCGTTTTGACTTCAAAGATATGTTTCGGATTCGCCATGTATTGATAAGTCGCATCGACTGCAACGTCTGTAAAATGATTTGCGCCAAAAGTCTTGTCACGTCCGGGAAAAACATCGGCACTCATACCGAAGTGACCCAGCGCGAAATAGTGACCCTGCCAGTCGTGTTGCAGCGCGGCGCGCCAATAAGGCGCAGCACCGTCGAGACTGACCCTGTCAGGCCCGGGAATACCGAATCCTCTCTGGAAATTGCTGGAAAATGAGCCATAAGCGCCGGCTTCCAGATAAAGCAGATTGTTAATCATCGTATAAGCGGTAGCGCCGCCTACTTGAGATCCCAGTGCATCATCAATCAATGGACTGGCTCCGACTTTAGGCTGTACCCCGCTTCCGGTATATGGAAATCCCCAAACCGGTGTGGTATTCCACAAGTCCTGTGCGGTTGGATTGTTATTTAAAGAGATACCGTAAGTAATAGGGGTGTCACCCAAATCCAATTGATCGGCAAAACGGATATCGGTGTGTTCCATTACAAGCCGATCCTCATAGCCGTCATAAGTTAACTGACTGTACGCGCCAACCTTGCCATAAATACGGCCTGCATAAACCAAAGATGCTTCGTCGAAAGTGAAATTATTGTTTTTATTATAGCCGGATCGTAGAGTCCCATCCGGTTGACTCTGGCTTTGTACGGTTTGATCTTTTTGGGTATTGGTGAATGATCCCTGTACCATTCCACCGAGTGGTGGCAATTTGGCAGCAATGCCACTGCCCCCGCCCATTGTATAGCCGCCCAGTTTGAAATCACGACCGAAAGGCGTCAGGTTAGGCCCGAAGGATTGGGTATGACACTGACTACAGGGCACACCTGTTTGCCGGGAAAAACTCGGCATAGCTTCTGCTTCCGGACTTGTTAATAAAATGACTGACATTTGTGCCAGTAGCAATGCCAGAAAATAATTCAAATTGTAACTTCGTTTAACAAAAGTTTGCATAAATCACCCCTATTGTTTGTTTGAATTGCCGTCAATTTAACAAGCTGGAGTTCCTTAGTAGCTAAGTAGTTTCCAGTCTTCTCTATTCAGTGCTAACCCAACCTGCGCACTCCATTCCCAAAGCGTAGAATTGTATGTCTACTTGAAGCATTATTTAATTCAATCCTTCCTTGCCCGGGGGCGACGGATGACTTTTCTCAGTTCTAGGACAATCAGCGGTATGAATCCAACCCCAATCCAGGCCACGCACTGATGTAGAGAAACCGGCTCGATCTGGAACAGCGTTTGCAGCATAGGGACATGATGTATCGCCAACTGCAAGGCGAAGCTCACCGCCACAACCAGAAACAAGCGCAGGTTGGAAAACAGGCCTATCTGCCAAAGGGTGCGCTGCTCGCTCCGTGCGCCGAAGGCACGCAGCAGTCCGGTGATCACCAGGGCGGTAAAAGCGGCGTCGCGGGCATGATCAAGACTGTTGCTGATTATATAGAGTTCATAGGCAAACACGCCGAGAGTGACACTGGCCGCCAGCAAGCCGGTGAACAGGGTGAGTTTGAGCAAATTCCGATTGAGTAACGCTGTCTGGGAATGCCGGGGCGGTCGATTCAATACATCGCGATCAATCGGATCGGTCGAGAGAGCCAGCGCTGCAAAGCCGTCTGTCACCAGGTTGATCCACAAAAGATGCAGCGGCAATAACGGCAGCGGCCAGTCGAGCAGAACCGCGACCAGCATCACGATCAATTCGCCGGTACTGCTACCCAACAGATAGGCTAAAGTTTTGGCAATGTTGTCATAAATGCCTCGTCCTTCTTCTACAGCCGCGACAATGGAAGCAAAGTTGTCGTCCGTAACAATCATATCTGCGGCTTCCTTAGTCACTTCGGTACCGGTAATGCCCATCGCGATACCGATGGACGCTTCTTTGATCGCAGGCGCATCGTTAACCCCGTCCCCGGTCATCGCCACAACTGCGCCCAGCGCTTTCCATGCGCGAACAATGCGGAGCTTGTGCTCGGCGGTAACCCGCGCATAAACCGAAACCTGTGCGACACGTTGCTTCAGCGC
>JANYKK010000160.1 GCA_025361585.1 Methylobacter sp.
TGCAACATGCATATCAACAAGCTGGCCGACGCGGCCGCTGTTGGCGTCAACAATGCCGACGGCAAAGCCGTGGTCTTTAACACCATCACCATTTCCGACGGTATTTCGATGGGCACGGAAGGCATGAAATATTCGCTGGTCTCCCGCGAAGTGATTGCCGATTCGATTGAAACCGTGGTCGGTTGCCAGGGTTTCGATGGTATTGTTGCGATTGGCGGCTGCGATAAAAACATGCCGGGCTGCATGATGGCTTTAGCACGTCTAAACCGTCCGGCGGTGTTTGTTTACGGCGGCACGATTATGCCCGGCTGCCACAAAGACAAAAAACTGGACGTGGTTTCGGTATTCGAAGCGGTCGGCGCCAGAGCTAACAACCAGATCGACGATGCGGAGCTTGCTGAAATAGAAGCTAAAGCTATACCGGGCGCGGGTTCTTGCGGCGGCATGTACACCGCCAATACCATGGCTTCTGCCATTGAAGCGCTGGGCATGAGCTTGCCGAATAGCTCCGCCCAGGCCGCCATTTCAGACGACAAGCGCTTGGATTGCGAACGCGCCGGCGCCGCCGTTCTGGAACTGTTGAAAAAGGACATCAAGCCCCGTGACATCATGACCAAGGCCGCGTTTGAGAATGCCATTACCGTAGTCATTGCACTCGGCGGTTCGACCAATGCGGTATTGCACATCCTGGCGATGGCGAACGCAACCGGCGTCGATATTACGCTGGATGACTTCACCCGGATCGGCAAACATGTACCGATGCTGGCCGACTTGAAGCCCAGCGGCCGTTATATGATGAATGAATTGGTCGAAATCGGCGGTATCCAGCCGCTGATGAAAATGCTGCTGGACAAAGGCTTGCTGCACGGCGATTGTTTAACCGTGACCGGGCGTACTTTGGCGGAAAACTTGGCCGACGTGAAACCGTATCCACAAGGCCAGGATATGATTCACGACCTGGATCATCCGATTAAAAAAGACAGTCATTTGGTCGTGCTGTACGGCAATTTGGCCGCAGGCGGCGCGGTTGCGAAAATCACCGGCAAGGAAGGCTTAGTGTTTACCGGCAAGGCCAAAGTGTTCGAAGCCGAAGAGCAGGCGCTGCAAAGCATTTTGAACGGCGACATCGTCAAAGGTGACGTGATCGTAATCCGCTACGAAGGCCCCAAGGGCGGTCCCGGCATGCGGGAAATGCTGTCTCCGACCTCGGCGGTCATGGGTAAAGGCTTGGGCAAAGACGTAGCCTTGATTACCGACGGCCGTTTTTCCGGCGGCACTCACGGTTTCGTAGTCGGACACATCACACCCGAAGCCTATGTCGGCGGCGCGTTGGCGATAGTGGAGAATGGTGATACCATCACCATCGACGCGGAGAACAACGAACTGAAGTTGCATGTCAACGAACATGAAATAGCCCGCCGCCTGGAAAAGTGGCAACAACCTGCTCCGCGTTATACTCGTGGCGTATTGGCGAAATATGCCAAGTTGGTGAGTTCGGCTTCGCTGGGTGCAGTAACAGATAATTTGGATTGATTGTAGGGTACGCTACGCGTACCTTTTGGATATTCCCCGCGACGAACTGTAGGATGGGCTGACGTAAGGAAGCCCATCGTTTTCATTAATGATGGGTTTCGCTATCGCTCTACCCATCCTACATGCGGGTTTCCAAGCTCCAGCTTGGGAACCCAGGTGGCGAAGCTCTAGCTTCGCGAGACAGGAAGCTAGAGCTTCCAATACTGAATTCCCAAGCTGGGGCTCGGGAACTAGCATCAGGAGAGAGCCATGACCACTATTACTTTCGATACGCACAGTTTTGTGAAAAAGCTCAAAGCGGTAGGCTTTACCGAAGAGCAGGCCGAAGTATTTGCCAGTGAACAAGCGCGCCTGATTGAAGATAAACTGGCAACCAAAAACGACTTGATCGAACTGGAGAGTAACTTACGTAGGGATATGCGGGAGCTGGAATATAGGATTATCATCAAGTTGGGTGGTTTGATGGCGGTATCGATTGCAGTTGTCGCTACCTTGGTTAAATTGCTTTAAGATTGTAATGCGAGCGATGCGCTTCGTATCTCAGCATCTCCGGCATTTAATATTGTTTTTAACTATTTTGCCACTTCAAGTATTCGCTACTGCTCAGGTACCTGATGTGTTGTTATATCAAGGAGAAGAATACGCACTCTTCGAAGAACCCTTGGAAGATTACTTTAAGATATTTGGAAACAGCCCCGATAATATTTTAAAGCCTGTACATTCTGCTAATTGGCGAGGTTATCAAGCTACTTGGGAAATTAAGAACGGTAAACTGCTCTTAATAAAGCTTCAACGGGAAGAAGTCAAAGTAACTGCACCGGGGGAATTTGATTTTCATACCAAGGATATTACTATCAGCGATATCATATCTAATAAGACACTCCCAGTTTTTGCTGAATGGTACAGCGGAACATTGATATTGCCGCAAGGCAAGAAACTGCAATATATTCACATGCCTTATGCCTCCATTTACGAGCGAGAAATATTGTTAGAGATTGAGAAAGGCATCTTGGCGAAGAGTGCTATGCACGACAACACCAAAGATGAAAAACTGCTATTCAGTTCTTATACGGATAGAAAGTGGGTTGGTTTGGCACGTAACACGGTACTTGATTCTGTTGATTGGATCGATGCTAGGCTTCTCGTCGATAAGGAAAATAAGCTTTCAAGGTTAGCAGGAAAATATGTAAAAAAGCGTGAAACATTCAAAACACGGGGCATATTTTTTGATTACCAAAATCAAAAACGGCTAGATATTGAAGAAACAGTTAAAACCCCAAGTATTGAAATCCCTATTTATAAGTTTCCAGACGATATCTTAATTTGCCCTATAGGTAAAACATGCCAAGACAAAAATTTTAACGTGATTTCTGAAGGAAAACCTGTAGAAATTGAAGCATGCTGGATGGAAAATAAAAAAGAAGGTAGGGCTGGAGTTCAGGTGATTGCAATAAGGCAACTCAAGCTCGGGGAAACTATGCATTCGGCAAATTTCCCTGCGGAATTTATAATGCTGAAAAAAATCAAGAATTAAGTTGATTTGTTATGAATGTTGAAACAATTACCGAGCAAGCATTAAAACTCACTCCAGCTTCAAGAGCCTATGTCGCGGAAATATTGTTGGAAAGTTTGGATTATGAAGAGGACTTTATCGTTTCAGAAGAATGGCGGCAAGAAATACAAAAACGCTGTAAAGAAGCAGACGCTAACCCTTCGCTATTGATTGATGGAGAACAATTTATGTTTCGAGCTGAAACAACGTTATTTATGAAGCACATTCTCTAACCAAATAATCATGGAACCACAAAAATCATTCGTCAGCTGGTTTAGGGATTCATCCCCCTACATCCATGCACACCGCAACAAAACCTTTGTCATATCATTCGGTGGCGAAGCGGTGCTGGCTGATGATTTCGATCATCACGTTCATGATTTCGCCTTACTCAACAGCCTAGGCATACGCCTGGTTTTGGTTCACGGCATACGTCCGCAGATCGACCAGCGACTTGCCAAACTAGACGTACCTGCCCGCTTTCACAATAACTTGCGCATTACCGACGACGTAGCATTGCAATGCGTTAAGGAAGCTGCCGGGTTAGTCCGCGTTGAAATCGAAGCGCTGTTATCGATGGGGCTCGCTAACTCGCCGATGGCGGGGGCAAAAATCAAGGTGGCTTCGGGCAACTTTGTTGTCGCCAAACCGATAGGCGTGATTGACGGTATTGATTACGGGCATACCGGCGAAGTTCGGCGTATCGACAGCGCGGCTATTCATCAGCAACTCGACCAGGATAATGTCGTGTTGATTTCGCCTGTTGGATATTCGCCGAGCGGCGAAGTCTTCAACCTGTCGGCCGAGCAGGTCGCCACGGCGGTTTCGATTGCGTTGAAAGCGGAAAAACTGGTTTTGTTGACCGAACAAAGTTGTTGTAATCCCGACAACGGCGAACAAATTCAGCAAATGACCACTGTCGAAGCCGACGATTTCTTGCGGCAATATCCAGACCTGTCCACCAATATCAGCTTGCCGCTCAAGGCCGCGATGCAAAGCTGCCAATCCGGCATCGACCGTGTGCATTTGATTGACCGTACTATCGACGGCTCGCTGTTGCTTGAATTATTCAGCCGCGATGGTATCGGTACGCTGGTCAGCTCAACGGCGTTTGAAGAGTTGCGTCCCGCGACGCTAAACGACATCGGCGGCATTTTGGAGTTGATCAAGCCGTTGGAGCAACAAGGCAAGTTGGCCAAACGCTCCAGGGAAAAAATAGAAATGGAAATCGCCGACTATATTGTGATCGAGCGCGACGGCCTGATTATTGGTTGCACCGCGCTGCACCCGGATCTGCAAAGCCGGTTCGGCGCGATTGCTTGCCTTGCCGTGCATCCCGATTATCAAGGTTCGCGCCGG
>JANYKK010000186.1 GCA_025361585.1 Methylobacter sp.
TTGCTGTACGGATTTTTAGTTATCCTGGCGCTAAGCTCCATGATGCCGAGCACAAATACCAGTAAGGTCGCAATCCGGTGTTGCAATACTTCTCCGTTATTGAAAGTGCTGTCCCAGAAACCTATCGGCCCCAATGGCCAGGTTTCCGCATCGCTACGGAAAAACAGGAAGATGCCCAGTAAGACAAAGCCCAGCGGCCAATATTTGAATGTCTCAAAGTCGGGTTTTTGCACATAAGACAGCATAGCAAAAAAGCTCATCACGGTCAGGAAAATGCCTGATATGTTGTGGTTGTAATTCGACCATTCGGTAGCCGCCAAAGATGGCACTTGGCCGACGATGGCGACGCGGCCCGCTTCACCCGCAATCAAATCGGTATGCGTCGGTGAGCTGGTTCTGGGGATTTGCGGGCTAAAGGTGTTTAGAACTTCCTGCCAGCTTGCGGTTAGGGTTGGAATATCGATGGCCGGAGGCTGGGAAGCAAGGCTGGCGGCGGTAAATAACAAGGTCACCAGGACAAAGGTTTCAGCTTCAATATAATAGGGGACGCGGTTGTTTAATGCATGATTATCGCCGGAAAAACCGAACTCCCAAACAGCGCTTTTGTTTAACCAGGCAAATCCTAAAGCCATGCTCAACAAGGTTATTTTTACCAGCAATAAATTGCCGTAGCCGGTGCCGATCAGGCCGTTCCAGGTATTGATGTATTGTAGTGCAATAGGTAAACCCGAGATCAGGATCATCGCAACTGAAGCTATACCGAACGTGGTGAATCGCTTGAGCAATAAGGGCCATAATTCCGCCTGAATTTGATTGTTATTGCGTAACAGCCAGAGGTTAACCAGCTGAAAAACCCCGCCGATCCAGGCGGCTGCGGCGACTTGATGGATGACTGTCAGTGACATCAGGGTAATCTGGTTTTCAAAACGTCCCGCGCCATGCACCAGCCAAGCGCCGGAAATAATCATCGGCAAGGCTACGACGGCGGCGGTGATCCAATGCTGCTTGGAATAAGGATTTTTGCGGAGGTATTGATAGCAGTAAGTTGCCAGAATGACCGTCAAAATTGTGCGTACTATGCCGCCGATAAATTGCGCCGTGTTGGCAAATTCAGGGAACGGCCAACGCTCAAGCACAGCGGTCATCAGCCATACTTTAAGGACGATTTTGAACAGTTGGGCAGCAGCCAACCAAAAGCCGCCTTTATACAGAAGAGCGATGGTTTTTTGCAGCAGTACTGCCGGGTATCCGTCTTGGTAAATCCACGGACGCAACACAAAAAGTCCCCAGAACAGGCTGCCGATTGCTAACGAATAGCAAATCAGGTCAAACCCGCCGATCAGGGAATCTAAAAAATCAGCTATACCAGCCATTGCCAACTCCTTATTTGGAAACGGAAAAGTGAATGACGTCTTCGGTTAGATGACCGTCTGCTGCGAAGACCTTAAATCTGAGGGCATAATCGCCGGGTTCCAACGGCGGAATCTGGACGATAATCTGGCCTTGTTTGCTGCCGGTGTCGGCAGTTAATAATTGATGCTTATCGCCTTTGCTGACCAGGAAAATCTGCGACAAGCCCAGTTCAATCTGGGAATTAAAGAGCAGTTCGACTTTTGCCGGGCTGTTGGCATGAATGGGCGCGATTTTCAGCAAATAATCGGTAATCACCGCATGCGCGGCAGCCCAATGCGGCTGGCACAAAGTCAAAAATAATAAAATGAATTGGAATGACTTCTTCATTACTTTTCCAGTTTATAGCTATTTGCAAATGTTAATTTTAATAATATTTTCGTAGACCGGAATAAAACCTACACCTATTTTTTGCCCTTTAAGGCATGGCCCGCTAGATTCTTGCCTAAATCCCAGATGGAGCCGGGGATTTGATGGGTATCTGCAATAGCTTTATCGAATGAATCGACAATAGTGTCGCGGTCTTTTTGCGTTAAGTTTAATGGCGGTAACAGCTTGACTACGTTCATGCCGTGTCCTGCTACCTGCGTTAAAATATGGTGATCTTTAAATAAAGGAATGGTGATCATTTGGCAGAACAAACCTTTATTGGCCGCTTCCAGCATCGCCCACGCCGCTTTTAGCTTCAGGCTTTTAGGCGATTGGAATTCGATCGCGATCATCATGCCTTTGCCGCG
>JANYKK010000217.1 GCA_025361585.1 Methylobacter sp.
GAACGGGCTTCCGGCGTTATCTTGGGCTTTTTACCGGGCATGGAAGGCGGCGAGGCCATCGCCGATATTTTGTACGGCGACTACAACCCCAACGGCAAACTGCCGATTTCCTATCCGCGTAACACCAACGGCATAACCCCATATGATTACAAACCTATCGAATTGTTTGAGCAGAATACTTATAACCCGCTGTATCCGTTCGGTCATGGCTTGAGCTATACCTCTTTTGCAACCAGCGGTTTGAAGCTGGATAAAGATAAAATCAGTATGGGCGAAAATATCAATATCACCGTCAATGTCAAAAACACCGGCGCATTAAAAGGCAAGGAAGCCGTGTTGGTTTATATCAATGATGTGGCGGCGTCGGTGACCCGGCCTAACAAACAGCTTAAAGCGTTTAAAAAAGTCGAGCTGAATCCTGGGCAAACTGAAAGCTTAAGCTTCACCTTAACTCCGCATGATTTGTCGTTTATTGGCGTTGATCTTAAGCGGATTGTCGAACCAGGGGATTTTAAGGTGATGGTCGGTAATGAAACGGTTGGTTTTACGGTGATGAAATGATGCTTAAACCAGGCGATTGAAAGTCTTTTTCACCACGAAGGCACGAAGCGCACGAAGAAATAAAACTTCGTGTCCTTCGTGCCTTCGTGTCTTCGTGGTAATAATCTTTTAAATTTTTTAATCTGACATATCGATAACTTATGATCAATACAGCCGATTCAACGAGGGGGCCTGATAAAAAATCCTATTTAGGCTCGTTAACAATATTAACCTCGCTGTTTTTTATCTGGGGCTTTATAACCTGTTTGAATGATATTTTGATCCCGCATTTGAAATCGGTGTTCACCCTGAATTACACGCAAGCAATGTTAGTGCAATTTTGCTTTTTCACCGCTTATTTTGTCGTGTCCGTTCCCAGCGGCTATTTAGTCGAAAAAATCGGTTACAAAAGCGGCATTATTACCGGCTTAAGCATCGCAGGAATAGGCTGTTTGCTATTTTATCCAGCTGCAAGTCTGCATTCTTATCCGTTATTTCTGGCGGCATTTTTTGTGTTGGCATCCGGCATTACCTTGTTGCAAGTTGCCGCCAACCCGTACGTCACCATTTTAGGCAAACCGGAAACCGCCTCCAGCCGACTAACCCTGACTCAAGCATTCAATTCGCTAGGCACGACTATCGCCCCTTATTTCGGCGCGTTATTTATCCTTGCCACTGCCGTTAAAACGACGGATGAAATCAAACTTCTGAACGCCAATGAATTATCAGCTTACCAAGCAGCTCAGGCAGCAGCCGTGCAAAACCCTTATTTGCTGCTGGCTGCGGTTTTGTTTTTTATTGCTGTCGTTTTTGCCTTGATCAGATTGCCCAAAATTGAAGCAGCCGAAGCGCAGGATTCCGGCGTTGAAGATAGCGTTCATGTCAACGCCTGGGGCTACAAACATCTGGTATTGGGCGCAATCGGCATTTTTGTTTACGTCGGCGGCGAAGTCTCTATCGGCAGTTTTCTGATCAATTTCCTGGGCGAGTCTTCTATTGCCGGATTGACGGAACAAGATGCTGGAAAGTATGTATCGTTTTACTGGGGCGGCGCTATGGTCGGACGGTTTGTCGGGGCGCTAGCCATGCAAAAAATTCAGCCGGGCAAAGTGCTTACCTTTAACGCGGCAACGGCAGCAGCGTTGGTGTTACTGGCCATACTCAGCAACGGCCAAGTTGCAATGTGGGCTATTCTTGCAGTCGGGTTGTTTAACTCAATTATGTTCCCCACCATTTTTTCACTGGCGGTTAGCGGCTTGGGCAAGCACACCGGACAGGGTTCCGGGATATTATGCTCAGCCATTGTCGGCGGCGCTATTCTTCCGGTTGTACAAGGGCTATTCGCTGACCGGATTGATATTCAACAAGCATTTTTTATCCCAGTTCTTTGTTATTGCTACATCGCTTATTACGGATGGCGTGGACACCAATTTCCCTCAACAAAGTAACTGGTAATAAACGTTATGCTTTGTCTGCACAAATCCAGGTCAAAAAAAACCCAAGCGTTAGGCTTGGGTTTTCGGTTTAAGAGCTTGGCAATTCCCTACTTTCGCATGGCAAACTGCCACACTATCATCGGCGCTAAACGGTTTCACTTCCGAGTTCGGGATGGGATCGGGTGGTTCACGTTCGCTATGGTCACCAAGCAAACTGGTGTGGTCG
>JANYKK010000254.1 GCA_025361585.1 Methylobacter sp.
ATTGGCGTTTTCAAAATACAAAATATGCCGGGGAAGCTGTTCCGACAATGCCGTTTTGATACATCGATGCGTGAGGTCTGCGTGACTTTTGCGTGTTTCGGTTGTGATTCGTTATGCTCAGTTGTGCAAATCACGCAAAAAATAACATTAAATTACCATAATAATCAATAAGTTATATATGAATAGCATGATTTGTAATCAGCCGGTCGCGGGTTCGATTCCCATCGCCAGCTCCAATAATTCAAAGGCTTAGGTGTTTTCACCTAGGCCTTTTTTATTGGCCGTAACTAAATCGTAGCTATCGGATTCATCCCCAACGACATGAAGCGCCGATAACCGATCTACATACCCGGTCAAATGTTCACTGGATAAATGTGCATAACGCCGCACCATCTCGACCGACTCCGACCACTCAACTCTTGCAGCACATGCAACGGTTTACCCGCTTGCACATGCCAACGGCTGTGAAAACAAAAAAGGCTTCCAAGGTCGTTAAGCCGTGGAAGCCTTCAAGTCAAGTTCAGTTAGATGAATCAATCCCATGAAAGTTGACCAGCTTTGCTTCTTTTACGGTTCACATTAACGTTGCTCGCAATGGCTGCTGCGGCGAACAGGGCGGACGAGATGATGAATTCGCCTGAAATAAAGCCCAACAGGCCGATTATAAATATCGTTCCGGTTAAAATATCTTTTTGTAAGTCGTTCATGAGTAAGTCCTCGTACAAAGTTAAAAGGTTTTTTCCAAACTACGATTGAACTATAGTGAAAGCGACTATTGTTGATAATAGCGCCAGGGATTTATAGATTGTTTCCTATTTGGGTGCAATAAATTCATAAACTATTCATATAAACCGAGTAGCCTGCTAAAGGTTTAAGATCCTTCCTTGAAATTGTCTCTTCTTTTGACGCAAACTAACTCCCGCCGATTCGTCGTATAGTGCTGTGAAATCCTTTCTATCTTAGGTTTTTTGTGGGCAGGCTTATCTATCATCAATATTGCTCCAAAGATGCCACTTGTTATATACACCTACCTCATTTTGTAAGTTTTCCAACAAACAAAATTCAAACAATCATCTTTAATTTCAATGTCATACGGGATGGCACAATGGTTGCTTTAGCTTAGATAAACAAAGCTATTGGTCAAGCCGATGAAATCAACTAAAGACATTGCAGCGCTGCTGGACGAACCGGCCTGTGAGCATAACAAGAAGGAAAAATCCGGTTGCGCCAAGCCTAAACCCGGTGCTTCGGCGGGCGGTTGCGCTTTCGACGGCGCGCAGATTGCGTTGCTGCCGATTGCCGATGTCGCGCATATCGTGCACGGGCCGATTGCTTGTGCGGGCAGTTCCTGGGACAACCGGGGTACGCGCTCTTCCGGGGCGAATTTATACCGGATCGGCATGACCACCGACCTGACCGAACAAGACATCATTATGGGGCGCGCGGAAAAGCGTTTGTTCCATGCGATCAAGCAGGCGATAGACAGCTACCATCCCCCCGCCGTGTTTGTTTACAACACCTGCGTTCCGGCTTTGATCGGCGATGACATTAATGCGGTGTGCAAGTCCGCCCAAGAGCGCTGGGGCGTGCCGGTGGTGCCGATTGATTCTGCCGGATTTTACGGCACCAAGAATCTCGGCAACCGCATCGCCGGTGATGCGATGGTCAACCATGTGATCGGCACCCGCGATCCCGATCCCTTGCCTTTAACCGTTCAACGCGCGGAAATCAAAATCCATGACGTTAACCTGATCGGCGAATACAACATCGCCGGCGAGTTCTGGCATGTGCTGCCGCTGTTCGATGAACTGGGTTTGCGGGTGTTGTGCACACTGTCCGGCGATGCGCGCTTCCGCGAAGTGCAAACCATGCACAAGGCCGAAGTCAACATGATGGTTTGTTCGAAAGCGATGGTCAATGTCGCCCGCAAGTTACAGCAACAGTACGGCACGCCGTGGTTTGAAGGCAGCTATTACGGCATTACCGACACCAGCCAGGCGTTACGGGATTTCGCCAGAGTGCTTAACGATCTCGATTTAACCGAACGCACCGAAGCATTGATCCTGCGCGAAGAAACCCGGATCAGGAAAGAACTGGAGCCATGGAAAGCCCGTCTGAAAGGCAAGCGGGTGTTGCTGTTCACCGGCGGCGTAAAAAGCTGGTCGGTGATTTCCGCGTTGCAGGATTTGGGCATGGTGGTCGTTGCGACCGGCACCAAGAAATCGACCGAAGAGGACAAGGCCCGAATCCGCGAACTGATGGGCGAAGATACGGTGATGATCGACGACGGCAGCCCCAGGGCATTGCTGAAAATCGTCCACGATTACAAGGCCGACATTCTGATCGCTGGCGGCCGCAACATGTACACGGCATTAAAAGCCAAGGTTCCGTTTCTGGACATTAACCAGGAACGCGAATTCGGGTATGAAGGCTACCAAGGCATGCTGGAGCTGGTGCGCCAACTGGCGTTGACGATTGAAAGCCCTGTATGGGAGGCGGTCAGAGCGCCTGCGCTGTGGAAA
>JANYKK010000256.1 GCA_025361585.1 Methylobacter sp.
TGCCTTTCCCGGTAAGACGGAGGGACAATTAAATTCGCCAATTCACGGCCTAATGCCTGCTCGCTGGAATAACCGAAAATACGTTCGGCTTGGTTATTCCAGCCGATGACATTACCGTTATGATCCATGCTGACGATGCAAGCCAGCGCCGAATCCAACAGCAGCTGCGTACATGCGGCATTTTTCTGCAATTCAACATTGGCAATGCGCAACGCTTCTTCTGCCGTTTTTCTTTGCCGGACCTCGGCTTTCAGTTCTGCGCCGCTAGGCAAGGATAAGGCTCTGGGAACAATCCAAATCATCAGCACGGCGGTGGCGACCGAAAGAACCGCAGTAAAGCCTTTAAGTACGCCGTCCAGCCAATATAAAGGTATCCAGATTGTGATAGCGGACAATAAATGTGTGGTGCCGCAAGCAACGATAAATCCGGCAAACATCAGCACCAGCCACGGATAGGGCAAGTCTTTGCGCTGCCGGAGAAAATAAACCAGGATCAACGGAATGGAATAATAGGCCAGCGTAATCAGCAGATCCGAGATTACGTTCAGCCAAAGCAATACCGGGCTCCACGACAGGCAAAAGCCGTGCGGAATGAGGTCTTTAATGCCGAAAAAATCTATCAATGCTTGCATGGGTCAAGTATAGGATGAGATGGATTATTCGGGACAGTTTAAGTCCCGTATCGTCATGAAAAAGCCGAAGCCAAAGACACTTCCATGTTCTTAGCATCAATAGTCTATCGATCCGCCTCTTTATAATTCCAGATTTGCAAGAGGCTTAAAGTTGCCAGCATTAAAAAGGCCAGCAATGTCCAGGCGGGCATGCTGAACCCCAGCATAGTCCAATCCACCTTGGCGCAATCCCCGGTGCCACTGAGCATTAATTTAACCGTCTCGAACAACGGGAAATTTTGCAGCACATACTCCAGGCCGGGGCCGCATTCCGGCACCTTGTCAGGCGGCAAGTGCTGTATCCAGACATGCCGGGTGGAAATCGCTGCGCCGCACAAAGCGGTGACTGTGCCAATAATGGCATAAACCGTCACACCGGTCTGGCCTGGGTTATGGATAGCCGCGCTTAAAAAAACCAGGCCGGTCAACAAAATCGCGATGCGCTGGGAAATACACAACGGGCAAGGATCCAGGCCTTGGACAAATTGGAAATAAGCGCCCATAGCCAGCAGGAAAACACAGCCTAGGAAGCCCAGGAAAAACCAGATTCTGGCGTTAAATTTTAATAATTTCAACATGACCAACTGCCTTTATAAAAAAGTTTATTGTAACGATTGAGCTAATAAGAGAACACGGAGGTTCAAGGCCAGATTTACCGATGCACGACATGACCTTGCAACCATTCTAAAAAAGATTCTCGGTTCATCTCACTAGCGGCGACAGCTAGAATTACAGTTTCTTGGCTGTCAACATCAGCCTGAATTTCATAACCGTTCATCAACAAGATAACTTCAATAGCTGCATGGCCGATACGTTTATTGCCATCGACAAACGGATGGTTATTAATTAATGAGAAACCTAATGCGGCCACTTTTTCTATTAATGTCGGATACAGTTCCTGAGCAGCGTAAGTCATATAAGGTTGTGCCAATGCTGATTCCAATGCGCCTTGATCACGAATCCCTATTGAACCGCCTGATTGTTCAATAACCCGCTTATGCAGCTTTAAAACCTGTTCCAGCGTTAATGACTGCATTAGGATAGGCGCTTGTACAGTTCTTTGTTTTTATCCAGGGTATAGTCCATGGCTTGCTCAAAATCCAGGCGATTATCATTATCTACTTCCTGTATTTTTATTTTATGTTTGGGTAAATTTTCCAGTATTTTCAATAACGCATCATACAAAGAATCTTCAACCTGAATGTTTAATGTTTTCATTCTGTCCCCTTTATAAATTACCCAAATGGAAATTCATGCGCATCTTATAGCTATTGAAAAGCCCTGTACATCCCATCCAGCACCAGCGAATTCGGGCTGACCATGCCGATAATCTTGTTATTTTCAAGCACCGGCGCCCTGACCAGATTATAGTTGGCAAATAAGCGCGAGCAATAGCGGATGTCCATATCGGGGTGCACCGAAATCACCGGCTTGCTCATAATCTCATAAACGTTGACCCGATCCGGCGCCCGGTCTTTGGCCAGCACGTGGCGGGCGATGTCGCCGGAATTAATCAGGCCGTATTCGTCGTCGTCGTGGCGTTTGTTGACGACCAGCACCGAGGTTTTAAGCGACTTCATCTTTTTCAGGGCATCTTCGATGGTGGCAATGCCGTCGATGGTGCCGAAGTCGGCTTTCATCACATCTCTGACACGAATTACTATGCGTGGCGCAATCATATTTTATCCTCAAGTTCCTGGGTTAATTTTTCAACCTGATGCATGACGCCGACGGCATCCTCGACATCGATCTGGATGGCGATACCGGTGCCGGGCTTGTTGTCGAAGTCAGCTACCTTGGCTATGGCTTCCAGTATGTGCCGGCTGAGATGTTCCTCGACCAACATCAGCAGGACATCGCGCTGGGTTTCCAAGGTCAGGCCGAAAAACGTTTTCGATTGCTTCATGCCTTCGCCGCGCGCATTATTGACCACGGTCGCGCCTTTGGCGCCGTTTTTACGCGCGGTTTCCAGCACCAGGTCGGTCTTGTCGTCTTCGACGAATGCGATAATCAATTTGAAATGCATAGTGTTCCTCAAGGTTTGGATGAAAGACTGCCTTTGTTAAGCCACTGCGCGATTTGCGCGTAACCCAAGACAGTCATGATGGGAAATAAGCTGGCGAAGGCGATCAAGCCGAAGCCATCCAACAGCGGGTTGCGGCCGGGGATGGTCGAGGCCAGCCCCAAACCCAATGCGGTGACCAGCGGCACGGTGACCGTTGACGTGGTGACCCCGCCCGAATCGTAAGCCAAACCGATGATCAGTTTGGGCGCAAACAGAGTTTGGATCAATACAACGATATAACCCGCGACAATGTAATAATAAAGTTCGGTTCCGGTCACAATCCGATACGCGCCCAGCGCAATGCCAAAAGCCACGCCGATGGAAACCGCGATGCGCAGCCCCCAGGCGCGGATCGCGCCGCCGGAAATCTGTTCGGCTTTCCAGGCCACCGCCAGCAACGATGGTTCGGCCAGCGTGGTGGCGAAACCGATACTGGCGGCAAAAATATACACCCAATAATAGGTTTGCCAGCTTACGTTTTGTTCATCAGGATCGATACCAAGAAACCCAGGATTGGTCAGCTGCGCCGCCATCAGCTTCCCCAGCGGGAACAGCGCCATTTCCAGGCCTTTCAGGAAAAACGTAATGCCGAGCAAAACGTAAACAAAACCAACCAGCATTTTTTTGGGATGCGCCAGGGGTTTGCGGATAACCAGCAACTGGAAACCGATAATAATTGCGGCAATCGGCAAAATATCCCGGCAGGTCGACAACAAAGCCAGCGCAAACTGGCTGATCCATGCGGTCATTTCAGCACCCCGTAGGCCATCACAAAAACCATTGGTGTTAACGAGGCAAAGGCGATCAAGCCAAAGCCGTCAACCATCGGGTTGCGTCCTTTAATGGCTGTCGCCAAACCGACGCCCAGCGCAGTTACCAGCGGAACGGTAATGGTCGAGGTGGTGACGCCGCCGGAATCGTAGGCGATACCAATGATTTCAGGCGGCGCAAACGGCGTTATCGCAATCACCCCGCAATAGCCGCCGATAATCAGGTAATACAAAGGCCAGCCCCGGATAATCCGCAATACGCCGACCAAAATGGCAAAGCCGACCGACAGCGCGACGGTAATGCGCAGACCAAACGCATAACTGTCTTTAGCGTCCTCGGTTTGCCCGATAATCCCGGCTTTAGCGGCAATGCTTGCCGCCTCTTGGGCAATAGCGATCAGCGCAGGTTCCGCCACCGTGGTACCAAAGCCCAGGCAAAAGGCAAATACCAGCAGCCAGGACAAACTGCCTTTACGGGCAAATGCATAGGCCATCGCCTCGCCAATCGGGAACAGGCTTTGCTCAAGCCCCTGGACAAACAAAGTCAGCCCCAAAATAACAAACAGCGTTCCGCCGATTAAACTGCCGACATCGGGAATAGGTTGGCGAATAATAAAAATTTGGAATACCAAAACAACCGCAAGGATAGGCGCCAAGTCCAGAAAACTGCCGAACAGCTGTTTGATGAAAGGGTTGTTAAACATTAAGGCTCTTTATCCGGTCTCATTAAAAATGGTTACGATTATCGCTGTAAATCAACAGAAAACTAAAGTAGCCATAAAGCTCAAGTTGACTCTCTAAATTTTTCAACAGCTTATAAAAAATAATCTAGCGTTTTAGCAATGCCTCAATGTATTGTATCCTCAAAATCATCACACAGCTTATCAACCAAATCATCCATTTCCTTAAAAAAATAATCTCCTACATTCTGGCGATTTAGTGCTTTGTAGCGACGATATAGCTTGGCAAAATCATCGTAGATTTCCGCTTCCGATGCATGCGATTTAATTTTGACGATTAATCGTTCGCCCTCACTGGCGGTTCGGACATAATCAAAGAAATCTTTAATCTTTAAATCAAAATCCAGAATCATCGAACCAACTAAAGCCTCTTGTTCATTGCGTGCGGCAATGATCTTTAGAATATCAAACTGAGAACCGCCGCCATATTCTGCTCCTTCCGCTACTTTGAGTGGCTTCTTTTTCTTCTCGACAGGCTCGTAAGTGACAACCTCAATAATGCCGATTTGGTTATCGAAATACACTTCAATCGGGTCTTTCACGTCATCAGAACGGTGCATCATGTTGTAGAGCGTATTGAACTTGCGCCAGAAAAACAAAAAGCCCGGCTCGCTATATTTGGCTTCAAGCTCGATCACATATTCAATGCGATTGAGGATAGTGAAATACTGCGCCGCCTTGACTTTGGTGTCTGCGGCGGGTTCCATATTAGCCTCAATGTATTCTTTCAAGTGGCTTTCAAAATCCAGATAGTTTTCCAGATCATCACGCTGGGCTTGGTCTTTGTAAATACCTAAAAACAACGTAAAAAACGTGGCAAAGATAGCCGATTTTTTCAGCTCGGCCAGCAGAATATCCAATACCTTCTTATCGCCAAACGGGTCAAAGTCGCTTACCACCACATCGGAGAAATGTTCAAACGCATCCTTGATGTTTTGCACATTCACATTGTTATAAGAGAAATCGACAATCTTGCAATCGTTCTTATACCTAGCCGTGCGATTGACTCGGGAAATAGTTTGGATGGCGCTGATGCCTTTAATCTCCTTATCCAAAAACAAGGTATGCAACCTTTTCTCATCAAAGCCGGTTTGCAGCTTTGCCACCACAATCATCAAACCATTATTAGTAGGTCGCGCAAAATTTTCCAAGACCTTTTCTTCCGTCATACCACCATTTAGTCCCGTGGCGCTTTGCTCATCCTGATTGGCTGAATACACCACATGAATCGGCGCTTCGGCATACTTGGCATATTTTGGCTGTTGTACCAAAACGTTAAAATACTTCCTCACCGCTTGGCTATAGGCAATTGCCGCGTTAATGGAATGCACCGCCAACATCGCCTTGCCCGTGCCTCGGATTTGGCGATACACGTCTTTCACCAATAAGTCCGCCACATACTTGGCGATGGCATCAATGCGCTCACGGTTTTCATAGACTTGCTTTTTCTGGGCGTCTTTGTATTCTTTTTCGGTGAATCCTTCCAGTAAATTGCTTGGCAAGTCGAACAACATTTTGGATGCTACCGGCACAATGTTTTTCAGCGGATTCAGGATAAAACCATCCTCAATCGCCTCTTTCATGGTGTAGCTATCGAAAGGCCGCCAGAGTTTTTCGCTTTCGGCATAACCGCTGAATTCGCCAAAACGCGCCAGCGCATGGTCATCGGGGGTGGCGGTAAAACCGATAATCAGGTTCTTTTTGGTGCTGGCCTCGGCATACGCCGCATTATCGAACGGGCTTTGCAGTTCATCGAAAATACTGACCATTTCTTCATGCTGGTCGCCGCTATTGGAGCGGTGAATCTCGTCAATTAAAAACACAATGCGCAGCGTGGCAAGTTTTTGCAGTACATCGGCATCCAGCATCTCGCGCACCGAGCCGAATTTTTGCAAGTTCACAATCACCAGACGGGTATCCGATGCCAGCGCCTGTTGAAAGGTTTTCTTATTGGCAGCTTCCACGTACATGCGATTGTCGATGTTCATATTCAACATCAGCGAATCGATTTGGCTGCGTAGCTGCAACCTGTCCACCACAATCATGATTTTGTCGTAGACGTATTCACCTTCACGGCGCAAATCTTTCAGCTGCAATGCAGACCAGCCGATGATATTGGATTTGCCGAACCCCGCCGCGTATTGCATCAGCAAGGAATACACGTTTTTGTTATTCGAATAAGCTTTGCGCTTTTCCAGTAGCTCTTTTTTCTTGGCCTCACCTACGCCAGATAATTGTTTTTCCAGCAGTTTTTCAAAATAATCGGGCTCTTGTTCGTGCGCCAGAAACTCATCAATCTTGGCCATAATTTTATCGGTGCCGAATTTCTGCTTGGGCCGTGGCGAAATTAAATGCCCCGTTTCATTTTTAACTTCTTTCACGCCCTTGTTAACGTACACATCGCGCTCGATAAAGTTGTAATACAATATTTCTTTTTCGATTAAGAACTTGCCATACAGCGCGGTAAACAGCTCTTTCAACTTATCTTTCTTATCGACGTCCGACCTCAGCAGCGGATAAGGTTTGAACACACTGTGAGCTTTTTTCTCAAGCTCTTCGCGATCATATTTTCCTTCGCGGCAGATCGCTAAAATCTCGTCAAAATAATCTGCAATCGTGCGGATGACAAAGGTTTCGCCAACATCAGTGGTCGTGATATGAATGGCTTTTTCAAAAATCTTCAGGAAGTCTTTGCGCTCAGCCTGTTTTTCGTAATCACTCAACATCGCATTGCTATCGATATGCTGGTGATAAACTTTTATCGCTTCGAAGTAATCTTTAATCACCTTGCCGCGGCCATTTTTGCTAGCGTTCTGGTTGGTGTAGTTGTTTTTTAATTCGCTGTAACCCAAATAAATGCCGTTCACAAACAACACAATATCCGGGCGGAAAGAGAACACCTGCTTGTCTTGGTAGCTGTATTTATAGGGCAGCTCCTGCACCACGGAAAAAATGTTCTGATCGAACAGCGCATTGTCGTGAATCACGCTGTCGCCGGTGTAAAACAGATGCAGCTTGACGCCCTGCAAGCTGATGGACTTATTGGCATTGATAAACAAAGCCATGTTACGGCTGCTGGCGATACGCTCCTGAATCAGCTCCATCAACTCTTGCAGCAACAGCTTTTCGTCGCCCCGGTATTTTTTCAGCAAGACTTCATAGGGCTTTTTGTTCAGCTCGGTGCCGGAAATAAACGCCTGCAAGTCTTCCTCAATAATCAGCGATTGGGTGACGGTATTCGCTTTGACTTCCTTATAGCCCAAGCCCTCCCGAAAGAAGGGGATCAAAAACTTATCTTGCAGGTGCAGTTCATTCATACCTTTTTCTCTTGCTTGGTTGCAACATAGCGCTGATTAGGGCTTTTAGGCTTATCGGGGATAGTGAGCGCCAGTTTGCCGGACGCAATAAGAGGCAGTAAAAAGGCATCGCGAAAATGCTCACGATGGCTTAAGCCGAGATGCTGCATCATTTCTTTGGTTGAACGGGGAACTGCGCAAAATTGTAACAGCTCGTCAGCTTGATCGGTAACCTGTCCGGTAGCTTGTCCGGTAGCTTGTTCGGTAACTTGTTCGAAGCCCTCCGCATACGGCAACACCAGCCGGATAAAATTGGGGGTAAAACGGTAAATGCTACGGGGATAATGCTCAAGAATGCGCGGTACGCCGGAGCCTAGCTGTTCAACCATATCCAGGTCACGAAAAACCCGCATCAGCTCTTTATTTTGCGGCACCGAATAACCCATAAAAAACTCTTCTTCATCGAATCCCGAAGGCAGGCCTCCGGCAGAAGTGATCTCCAAGCGGTCGGCAAAAAGCTCGAATTTGGGCGGCACTTCATTGCTGTAATTATTGTGGATAATCGCGTTGATAACCGCCTCGCGCAGCGCGACGGGATTCAATAACTTGCGCTCTTCACGCCGGTTTGGCGTAATGCGGGCAAAGGTTTTATTCTCAACTTTGAGCTTTTCCAGCACCGCTTTGGTAGCCTTCACCAGCGAGCAATAGCCGTACTCTTCATTTTCGACTAAGTTCACCCGGTCGATGCCAGCATACTTGGCAACCTTAATCGACAAACCGTTAACGTCCGAAAGCAGATAGGCGGCGTAATTGTAAGCGCCCTCTTCGGTGAGCAGCTCCAAATTACGCGCAAACCGGTCATTCAGTTTTAACGGTGTTTCGCTGTAATAAATTTTTAGCTGTTCAAAGCTCAGCGTTTGCTTGCGCGATTTAATGGTGCCGATGGAATTGCGAATCCTTCCGGCGAACAAATCCTCGATCATTCTGACCGGCATAGGTTCCGAAGCGCTGCCGATCCGGATATAGCAACCCTTGGCCGACATGCCCATTTTGGACAAGTAGTACGGTTTTTCGGAACCGCCGGCTACGGTAATTTTAACGATCTTTTTTTCATTGCAGGTTTCGGCGACCACATCAAACAAGCCCATCGTTGAAGGGCTGATGTTATTTTTAATGCGATCCTTGATTTTCAGTTGCAAGGCATCGGCATCGGTAACGCCTATGATTTCCTGGGTTTTATCGTCAATGCCGATATAAATCACGCCGCCGTCGCGATAATTAAGAAAAGCGATCACCTCTTTTTCGAGCGTGTCGGTCAGCTCGCGTTTCAGTTCGATACGGTTGGATTCTTGCCATTGTTTTTGCATCAGGCCACCTTGATTTTCCCGGTCACTACATCGTTAATCAG
>JANYKK010000258.1 GCA_025361585.1 Methylobacter sp.
CGCTTTTTGTGCGTCTTTAATCAACTTCGCAACGCGCTCGGAAGGCTGTGCGCCAGTGGATTTCCAATACTCAACGCGCTCGCTGTCTAAACGCAATTTTTCTTCATTGCCACGCGCCAAAGGATTAAAAAAACCAACCCGCTCAATATAACGACCATCGCGACCGCTTCTGCTATCGGTTACAACAACGTGATAGAAAGGACGATTTTTCGCGCCACCTCTGGAAAGACGAATGGTTACCATCTAAGTTCCTCAAAAAAATATTTTAGTCATAATTAATCGACTCATTTTACGCGATTTTCTATACAAGTAAAGAACAACGCACAATCCATCGATTAAGCGATCATTAACGTCACAAGTTTATCTTCTCATACCCATGCCGCGAACATTGTTTTTTATGCCCCGCATCATATTTGCCATATTGCCCGCTTTAAAGCGTTTCATCATCTTCTGCATCATCATAAACTGCTTCAGTATACGGTTGACATCCGATAACTGCTGGCCGCAGCCGTCGGCAATACGCTGCTTCCGCCGACCTTTAATCAAATCGGGATAACGCCTTTCCTTCATGGTCATCGAATTAATCACCCCAATCTGGCGCGACAATTCCTTATCATTGACCTTATCTTTCATTTCCTGAGGGACGCTGTTCATGCCGGGCAGTTTATCCATCATCGTACCGACCCCACCCATATCCAGCATTTGCTGCAATTGTTCCCGGAAATCTTCCAGATCAAAGGCCTTGCCCTTTTGCAGCTTTTTGACCAGCTTCTCAGCCTTTTCCTTGTCAACCTTCTGTTCGATTTCTTCAATCAGACCCAGCACGTCGCCCATGCCCAAAATACGGGAAGCGATACGGTCTGGATAGAAAGGCTCCAACGCATCGGTTTTTTCACCCATCCCGATAAACTTGATCGGTTTGCCGGTGATATGACGAATAGACAACGCTGCACCGCCTCGCGCATCACCATCCGCCTTGGTCAGGATAATACCCGTCAGCGGCAATGCATCATTAAAGGCTTTTGCGGTAATCGCGGCATCCTGCCCGGTCATGCTATCCACAACAAACAAGGTTTCGACAGGATTGATCGCCGCATGCAGCTCTTTAATCTCGCCCATCATTTCATCATCGATATGCAAACGGCCTGCGGTATCGATAATAATGACATCCAGAAACTTTTTCTTAGCCGCATCAATTGCGTTTTTAGCAATATCGACCGGCTTTTGCGATACATCACTGTCAAAAAAGTCTAAAGAAAGTTCGTTTGCCAGCATCTGTAACTGCTTGATAGCCGCAGGCCGATAAACGTCAGCACTAACCACGCCGACTTTTTTCTTTTGATTTTCTTTCAGCCAGCGGCCTAATTTAGCGACCGTCGTGGTCTTACCTGCGCCCTGCAAACCTGCCATTAAAATAATCGCAGGCGGAACCGCATTAAGATTCAGCTTTTCGTTAGCCTCGCCCATCACCGTAACCAGCTCAGCCTGAACCAGCTTAATCAGCGATTGGCCGGGCGAAAGACTGGACTGAACTTCCTGGCCTAATGCGCCTGTTTTGATCCGCTCAATAAAGTCCGTAACCACCGGCAACGCAACATCCGCCTCAAGCAAAGCCATGCGCACTTCGCGCAAAGTTTCCTGAATATTGCTTTCAGTCAGGCGACCCTGACCCTTAATTTTTTTAAGCGTACTACCTAATCGATCGGTTAAATTATCAAACATATCAGTGTCTTTATTAAATCTTTAAGGAAACCACTCGCTAACACAAATGCGCTAGGACTATTTAGCGGGATATATTAACATAGCCGTTGAGGCCTTTGCATTAATCACAGGGGAATTATTGATTAGCAAGATGCCCCAATCAGCGCCAAAAAGTCCGTCATTTCAGCAGAGGGAACCGGCATCCCTGTCGACATGACGACACTAACCGAGCACAGTGGATTGCTATCTTTAATCACAAGCCCATAAAAACGACCTAAATGAACGCTATATTCGCCGCTCTTTCAATCTGCGTCTATCTGGCAAGCACATTGCTGATTGTCCGGGATACTCACCAGAACACAAGACACCGCGCCCCGCTTTATCTGGCATGGATGGCGGTAGCCGCACACTCCTTATATACCGCTGCCGCTTTCTTGCAAAACCAAAGCTTCAATTTTAGCTTTATCAGCACCGCATCCCTGGTTTCGCTAATTGTCGCCCTGTTACTGTTGATAGCGACGCTAACCAAACCCGTCGAAAAACTAGGCATCGTGATATTTCCTATTGCCTCTATCATGCTGGCTTTAGAGCTAAACCTGCCCGAAAAGCCCCATTTGCTGCACACCCACAACTGGCAAATGAGCGTCCACATCTTAACCTCGATTATCGCATTCAGCCTGCTCAACATCGCCGCGCTGCAAGCCGTTTTGCTCGCCATTCAAGACCAGCAGCTTAAAAGCCATCCGCCCAAACGTTTCATCCAGTCATTGCCGCCCTTGCAAACCATGGAATCCCTGTTGTTCCAAATGCTCGGTACCGGACTTTTTTTTCTGACCATCTCACTGGTCAGCGGCTTTATTTTTATTGAAGATTTGTTCGCACAGCATTTAGTGCACAAGACCGTTTTATCGATTGCCGCCTGGATCATTTTCTCCAGTTTGCTGGCGGGCAGGATGCGCTATGGATGGCGGGGGCGAACAGCGATACGCTGGACCTTAATCGGATTTGTTTTGCTGCTGTTAGCTTACTTTGGCAGCAAACTGGTACTTGAGTTGATTTTAAAGAAAACCTGACAAAAAAAGAGCAACGTGAAGTTGCTCTTTTTGATTATTCTATAATGACCTGCCGTTTTACGCGTACAAGTCAATTCGCCCTGGACTCGCTACGCTGGAGGATGAATCTATTAGTTTTAAAGCCGCTTCCCCTTGGGCCTTTTCAACATCCTGGCCTTTCTTGATCACTGCAATCCCCAGATCTTGATTTGCTGCCGACTCTTTCAACTGAGCCGTTACTAATCCCGGTGTACCTGGGCCACCCACTGAACTAACCATAAGACCCCCCCCAAATTTAGACTACACAAACATTATCGATGCCGCCATCGGGCTTATTTCAAAAGCAACCAACATCAAGAACCATAAGCCTGAACAGCTTTTTTTCCTTGCCCCATCTTTTGCAGTATGTCCACAAGATCAAGCTTTTTTAGTGAGCCTAGCTCCATAATATCTATATCTATATCTATTATAGTTCTAATCCCAGCCTCAACCACGTCCGTATATTCTTGCTGAACCGGCTCTGAAAAAAACACCTTGATCAACTCACTGCGCTCCGCTTCCAGATCAATCACGTCATCCCAGGAGTCCTCCTGGGCTTTTTCCAGCATTGTCCGGCTAAGTGCTATCAACTGCTGAAGATCCTGTGCCTTGTCTGTCATCATCAACACTCAAAAAACGTTAAGAACATGAACAGCTAAAGAAGGAAATCATAGGTTTCGCAAAGTATAGCTACATCATGCAAAACACCTGCAAACTAATGCTTGAACGCATCGGGAATACCATCCCAACCCATTTTTATTTCCACCATCAAACCGGAAACCTCATCTAAAATAGCTTCATCATTATGCAAGTTTGCAACGACCAAACGATTAGTCATATAGTCGTAAAGGTTACCAAGATTTTCTGCAATCTCCCCCCCTGAGTCTATATTCAAAGAGGACTGCAACCCGCCAATAATAGCGATAGCCTTACTGATATTTTCACCTTTACTGGCAATATTATTGTTTGCCATATTGCCTTTCGCCAAAGCGACTTTTTCCAGCATTCCTTCCATCAACATTTGCACTAGACGATGGGGCGAGGCATCCATTATCCCACTGTGAACGCTCACTTGTTTATATTGCTTCATAGCGAATACTGCATTCATTTGGTTATCCTCATTTATATTGTATTGCGTTCCAGTTATCTGCAACACTCATTGACTGTAGCGACAGTTTTAATGAAAACTTTACCTTATTTTACGAAAAAAAAGTCAATCTTTTTAACTTAACGAATTAAGCATAAAGACCTGATACCGTCGGAAATCGATAGCTTTCATGCATTAAAGATTATGACTAACAGCCGCGCCAATAGATTGGGTAACAAAATACCACTCAATTCTAGATAGAGAAAATGCAAGCAACCGCCACCACAGCTGCTTGCATCAACGGAATCACCCTGTTTTTTGGGCCGGGGTCAACTGCTGGGTTAAATAATTACCGGTACTTTTCAACTGTCCCAACAAAGTATCCATTGCATTAAATTGCTTGCGATAACGGGCCTCATCCGCAGTAAGCATAATACTAAGATTAGTCCGTTGAACACCAATAGCCGCGATACTTTTATTAATGCCATCTACATGAGACGATAATGATGCACCAGAAGACAAAAAATTTGTTAATAAGTTATTAAATGTCGGCGCCAACCCCTGCGTCGATGCAAACAATTGCGGAACCGCATTAGAATTTGCAGTGATAGCGCTATTAAATTTAACTGAGTCAAGCACCAACGCACCGGTTTTGTCCGTTTTAACTCCAATGTCTGCTAAGGTCGAAGCTCCAGCCACACCACCAACCACGGGATTTGATAAAACTCGGCGAAGCTGGTTTTTTATACCCAACAACGTTGGGTCACTAAATAATGCGCTAGCTTTCTTGGTTGTAGGATCATAACTTGATAAGCTGCTTATCGTACCTGCCAGTGAATTATAGGCCTTAATGAAATCATTAACTTTTGACGTAGCGGCGGTGTTATCCACAGCAACAGTCAAGGTTGCAGGCAGAGCTAGGGGATCCGCTTTTACCAGGGCAATAGTCACCCCGGAAATTACATCGGTCAAATTATTGGTAGTCCTGGTTACAGCCACCCCATCGAGCTGAATACGCGAATCAGCAGCAGCCTGGACAGTTGTCAGATTAGCTGTTGCAAACCGGTTTAAATCACTCCCCGGCGTCACAACAGTGGGTGCTGCTGCAACACTAATGGTATTTGCCGCACCCGTTACAGTCGACGTCAGCACTAACTGGGAATTGGTAGCGCTAACCTTGACGATGCTTGCGCTGATGCCTGGGTTACTGGACGAGTTGTTGATCAAGTCACGAAGCCCCGCCAGCGTAGTAGTACCGCTGGTGGTAATATTAAAGTTGGATGCGCCCAAACCTATAGTCAACGATCCCGCACCCACTAACGCCGTGTCACTGGCAAAAGCATAACCAGCGGTGGTGCCTACAAAACCCGCACCAGCAAAAGAGGCCTGCGTAATAGCGCCACCGCCGGTGCCGCCTGTAACGGCTTGATCTATGACTACGGCCGAACCATCAGCCTTAGTGAGCTGCAAAGTACCTGCCGCAAAAGTACCTGTAGCCGAATATCCCGCATGAGCCGCCAAAAAAGTGGCCAAATCAGTATCTAACTGGGCAGCGGTGTTCGACACATTGGTAGGAACTGCTGTGGTTCCCGCAGCAGTGGTTTTGGTAGAAAGCACAAGGCCGTCTACGTTCAGATTCCAAACAGTAGCCGCAGTAGTTGTGCCCGCTGCCTGGGTTGCCACAGTATAAGCACCCGACGCAACCGTAGTGGTCGGCGGCGGATTGGTACGCACTCTAGCTGCTGCTGCCAATTGATCCACTCTAATAGCAAAACTCCCGGCAACAGCGGTGCTGTTTGCAGCCGCAGTATATGAAGCGATATTGCCGGACGTGGCGCTACGAGCCTTAAATGCAGTTATATCATTAAGAGCCAGTATACTGGACTGAAACGCGGATAGAGCGCCTTTAAGCGTTCCCAGCGCCGACAAATTACCTTGTAATTTAGCCTCCTGAACTTGCAGCCGTTGCGTAGTTGGTGCTCCTTCGGCAGAAATCAGACCCTGCACCAAACTTTCAATGTTGAGACCTGAGCCTAACCCAGTAGATGTAATTACAGACATTGCCCTTCTCCTTATATTAAATTATTGAGTCTGGTGCAGATGCAACAAGATCGCACTTATAAGCCACTTCCTGATTAGCAGGATGCTTCCGACTTGAGCCAAAAAACGCGTCATTCCGGCAAGGATACCTGATTCCAGAGCATAGAGACAACCTGCCAAGCACTCTATGTATCCACATCCCCCTTCAACTGCGCTCAGGCCAGGCATGTGACTGAATACAGACATCCTTGCCGATATGAATAGCCTGACTAAAGTTTCTTGCTAATCAGGAACCATTACGCCCTTGAACTGAAAATTTTAAACTCGGCATCATGCCCCAGCACCACCAGCTTACGAGCCAGCGCGACGGTATCTTCATTCGGTATTTGCCGAATAACCTCATTGGTTTTAGAATCGATAACCTTGGTAATCAATGTACCGCTCTCTTTATCAAGACTAAAATTCAAATTTCTCTGTATTGATTGTGCAAAGTCATTTAACTGGGTGACGGCCTGTTGAAGATCGCGTTCCGAATACTTAACCTCTTTTGCCTCAGCAAAAGAAACGCCAGCGGACTCTGATGAATCAACTGGCTTTAGCTTCACAGGCGGCGTAGCACCAACGGGAGGTGAAATGCCTCCAGGTTGATATTGCTGTATATTGGTATTAATGTCCATCTTGCCCTCCTATTACGAGTAGCGAGAAAACAGAAAGCCCGGTGTTACCACCGGGCATCCTCTATCCCCGATTTTATCTTAACAGACTCAATACACCTTGTGAAGATTGGTTAGCCTGAGCCAAAATCGCAGTACCCGCTTGTTGCAGGACTTGCGCCCGTGACAGAGCAGCTGTTTCTTTTGCAAAATCGGCATCTTGAATACGGCTACGAGAAGCAGTTAAGTTTTCAGTAGTCGTTTGCAAACTGGCGACGGTTGATGCAAAACGGTTTTGGTAAGCACCCAGCGCACCTCGGGTGGTACTGACAGTATTGAGCGCGGCATCCAGCGTGGCTAACGAGGCCAGCGCGCCCGCTGCAGTAGTAAAGTCTAGCGACGATACCCCAGCTCCGGCAGTTGCAGTGGCTGCTTTGTAACCGGCTGCCAACTGGGTAGCGTTTGCACCTGAACCCGCAATAACAGTTGTGCCCAATGTAAAGCTAGTGTTTGCTTCTGTAGCAGTGCCTTTCGTAACAACTGCAATACCGCCAGCATTTGCGTTAGTCAAAGTGAGTATACCGAGAGCAGTCGTTGCGACGGTTCCTGTTTGTGCCGATACAGCGTTTATCGCAGCGAGAAGATTGACTTGGTCGGTAGTATCCGCAACGACGTCACCTATAGCTACGCCATTGATATTGATATCTCCTGCAGTAATAGCGGTTGTACCTGCAGCAGTAACAGTCTGGTTACCACTTGCATTAGTGCCTGGACCGCCGCCTGAGCCTAAAGTGATACCGGCGGAATTGCTTGAACTCAGGGTAATCGTTGAGCGGGTCGTTGCTCCTGCAACTGCGAGTGCCACGTCAGAAGTTGAAGTAGTCGCGCCAACAGTTGTAGCAGCACCCAATCCAGAAGTGACTGCAGCAACTGCAACAGTCGCAGTCGCAACCCCACCGACAGTCACCGTACCAAGAGCACCCACAGTAATATTACGTCCATCCGCAGCTGTCAGCGCCACTGCGCCGGTAGTGGTATCAAAATTCGCAGTCACCCCGGTTTGAGACGATTTTGCGTTAATCGCTGCCGAAACTTGAGAGCCCCGTTCTTTTGCATCAGCGGCTACTGCTATTGCGCCGATACTCACGCCATTGATAGCGACACTGCCATCAGCAATGGCTGTGGCAAAACCTGTCGCGGCAGTACCACCCAGAGTGGTTGCCGCAACAGTTGCAGTAACCCCGGTAGATCCTGTCACCGCATTAATCGCAGCGGCTTTCGCAATACCGCTGGTGGCGCTGCCAATAAAGGATACGCCGTCACCGGTCGTAGCCCCTACGCTTACGCCATTAATATTCAAATCGCCTGCTGCGAGCACGCCTGCCGCTACAGACGCTGTGCCTGATTTAGTTGTGACATAGCTGGAACCCGAACCGACGCCGAGCGAGCTGGTTCTTGCGCTGCTAATCGAGTTGATCGCTATTTGGTTGCTAGCCGAACTGTTAGCGCCAACTTGGAAGCTTTTTGACGAGAAAGAACCATCCAACAGCTTGATACCGTTGAACGAAGAGTTTGTGGCCACACGGTCAATTTCAGAGATCAGCTGAGTGGCTTCGTTATTAAGTGAAGCGCGGTCAGAGGCGCTGTTACTGGCGTTTGATGCTTGTACGGCCAGCTCACGGATACGCTGTAAGTTGGCGCCGATTTGATCCAGATCACCTTCAGCCGTTTGCGCTAAAGAGATACCGTCGTTGGCGTTACGAGCAGCCTGATCGTTACCACGGATTTGCGAAGTAAAACGATCGGCGATAGCAAAACCGGCCGCATCATCCTTGGCGCTGTTGATGCGCAAACCAGAAGACAGCCGTTGTAATGCAGAACTCAACGAACTCGCATTGGTATTCAAGTTACGTTGGGCGTTTAATGATGCTAGGTTGGAATTGACTGTTAGTGACATGGTAGCTCTCCTGGTAAGGCCGGGGCATATTTTTCGCCGACCTGTTCAAATTTAGGTTTTTTATCGTTGTGATAAATCCCCCCACGTTTTTGTTATCGACTGCCGTTTTTAAAACTTTAATTTTTTTTATGGTTTTAGTTATTAATATTATTACGCTGATTCACAAGATCCAGTTCTCATCGTTATGCACAAGTGCCTGTGGGACACCGTCATTCCGGCAGGGATTGCCGGGATCTACGACTGCAAGGATGCAGGAGGTAGAGCAATGCATGGAGCAATTGCCGAGAAGCCATGGATGGCAAATGCCGAAACAGGCAATAAGTCTCATCACCGGAGATTGCTCCGTTGAATCAAGCATTCACATCCCTGTGATCTGGATCCCGGCGATCCCTGCCGGGATGACGTGCTTTACGCTTTAACTTACCAAGGGAGCCTTTAAGTTTTCAGCGATCAGGCTTTCGCATTGCCTAAGACAATGCATTGCATCGGAAGGCCGGTTGAGCTTAAATAACACTTCGGCCAGCTCTGCCAGCCACGTTGCCGCCAGGCTTTTTTGCTCGGGGTCTGTTATATCAACCAGTTGTCCAATCGCTTGACTTAACAAGGCCTCCTTAACTTCCTGATCATCAATTGCGCCTGCCAGTTGCGCCAAGCCATATAAAGCCAGAGGATGTTCCGGTTGTTGCTCCAGCACCTCAAGATAGAGTGTTTCTGAGCCAGTCAGGTCGCCCTCCCCTGCCAACACTAAAGCCTGCTGAATTTGCGCCTCTACTTTTTCGTGCAACAATGGATTGGTTTTATTGGTCATTGTTTTCTATCCGGAAAGCTTAAGTTAGTCGCCATGTTGGGCTGCGCCCAAACTACTAGACTGGTTTAATTGGGGTTTACTGGCTTAAAGTATAGATGAGGATTACGAATCCCGCACGGCATTGCCGATGCGCCAATTTTTACGGCGGTTAATATAATGGGACGGGATGACTCGGATTGGACGGATTTACACGGGCTTTTGAAAAAACCAAAGGTGCGCACTACCATTCGCACCAACGCGGGGCGATACAGATTATGTGGCAGGCAGAAAAGCCTTGCCCTCCCACGTGGCCAAAACATTAACCGATTGTCAATTTTTTTATAAATGCGGCATAATTAAGCCGTATTTTTCTGGAGCTTAGCGCATGACTACAATTACTTTCGATACCTTGGAATTGGCTGACAAGCTGAAAGCGGCCGGATTTGCGCCAGAGCAGGCGGAAGCGGTGGTGCGAGTGGTTGTTGAGGCCCAAACCAGCATGGTGACACGGGACTATCTTGACGCCAGACTGAGCGAGAACAAGGTTGACTTGATTAAGTGGATTGCCGGCATGTTGTTGGCCCAAGCCGGGTTGGTTGCCGCCTTGGTTAAGCTATTCTAGCTGCTGGCATTGTTGCGGCGATTAATATAATGGAACGGGATGACACGGATTGGGCGGATTTACACGGACTTTTGAAAAAACTAAGGGGGCGCATGCTGTTTGCACCCACGCGAGACAAGGAAGCGCATCCTTCCTATCAGGTTTAAATTTGTCTAAGCACGTTCATTGGTACAAAAAGCCTCATTGGCTCATCGGTAATGGCCTGGAAAACATCAAATCTTTGATAAAATCCCAAAGCATCATTATCTAAAACATCAAGAATGACTCCCAAAGCGGGCAGCCCTCTATCTGTTAAGCTGACGCATTGCCGCAAAGTGCTCACTAACGTCTTTTCACCTAAGCCCTGTTTCTGAAAACAGCCGTTGACCGCTAACCGTGCTAACAAAACAACGGGTACAGGATAACCAGGTAATTTTTTATCTGTAGGAATCTGCTCTCTGCATACCGTTGTTGTGGCGAGCGTATAATACGCCCCGATAGTTGCTTTTTTAACCTCGCCTTGTGACAGCTTTTCTGGCAAAACCCAAGTTGAGCTAAGCCCTAATTTTCTGTTTTTATCCGCATAACGGTTTAAAAACAGATTCATTTCAGACTTTCCACAATCGAAATTTTTTACATCATGCTGTTTTGGGTCAAGCAGAACAAACTGCGCAAACGCCACTAGAATCCCTCTTCATCGAGCCGCTTTGCCGCCTTTAATAACTGCTTGCCCGGTTTTAATGATACGTCCTGACAAAGCTCAATAAAGCAGTCAAATTGCCGATTACTCAGCTTAATTTCTTTTTGCTGCTGAATAATTTTCGGGGAATTCTCCCGAATTAGCCGGGTAATATATTCGGATAAAGACGCACAGCCTAAGGCAGTTGAGGCTCTTTCTGCCAGTTGTTTGGTCTCTGAATCAACGCGCATTTCTATCCGTTGATTATTTGAAGATACAATTGCCATAGTTACCACCTTTTAATTTAATTTTTACCGCATAGTAGCATATCGGTAATTTGCCGTACAACAACTAGGATCATTATCCTAAAATCTCCCGCCCATGGAATGACCAACTGTGTTCTTTAGCAAAAATGTCGGGTTACGCTATCGCTAACCCAACCTACCTAGCTTACCACCCCATACTGTTTCTCAACCAACTGTACCCGTTGAGTCACTCCGCACACCAGTGTATAAGGTATGGTATCGGCCCAGAGCGCGATTTCTTCAACCGGCAGACCATCGCCCCACAAGGTTACGGGATCTCCGGGCTTGGCATCGGGCTGGTTTTCCAGATCGACGGTCATCATGTCCATGGACACCCTGCCGATCAGCGAGACACGCTTGCCGTTGACCAGCACCGGCGTTCCGGCTTTGGCATGACGCGGATAGCCGTCGCCATAGCCT
>JANYKK010000283.1 GCA_025361585.1 Methylobacter sp.
GTGCCGACGTGGCGCGCGATATAAAAACGCCGGGCATATCGGGAAGCTATACGCCGCAGCAGGCTTTGGATAAATTGCTGGAAAACACCGGCGTTGCTTACCGTTTTACCGATACCCAATCGGTGGCGCTTTCAGTGGCCCAGAAAGATAGCAGCACAGAAACCACCACGTTAAAACCGATGACGGTGACCGGTAAAGCCGGGTATGCCGACAACGATCCTTACAATACCGATTACAACCGTACTAATGCCACCACCGCCACCAAAACCGACACGCCGCTTATGCAAACGCCTATGTCGGTAAAGGTGGTGCCGCAGCAGGTATTAAAGGATCAGCAAGTGGTAACCCTTGATCAGGCGCTGAAAAATGTCAGTGGCGTAGTGGCCGGTCAAGGAGGCGATAGACAGTTCTATTTACGTGGCTTCAGCTCTTTTAACTATTATCGTGACGGTTTTCCGTTTATCAGTAATTGGATTCATACCGAAGATCTTGCCGATGTCGAGCGGGTCGAGGTATTGAAAGGCCCCGGTTCCCTGTTGTACGGACGCGCGGAACCGGGTGGCATTATTAATTTCGTTACCAAGCAGCCGCTGGACACGCCTTATTACAGTTTGCGCCAACAATTCGGTTCTTATGATCATTATCGTACCGATGTTGACGCCACCGGCCCGTTGACCGCTAATAATAATCTCGCTTACCGCGTTAATCTGGCTTACCAGACCAATAACGCCATTACCGAGTTTACCGGAGGTGAGCGTGTATTTATCGCGCCGCAGTTGCGCTGGAATATTTCCGACAAAACGGTATCCAACATCAAGCTTGAGTACAGCGATATTAAGCAAAACGCCTATAACTTCCTGCCTTTGAATACGGCCGGTACGCAGCCCGCCCTGCTGTCTCGCGAGCAAAATCTCAGCGATCCCTGGAGCTATACAGAGGATGAATATGTGATGTTATCGCTGAATACCGTGCATAAATTCAATCCGAATTGGAGTCTGCGCCACCGCTTCAATGCGAGTTTTGCGCAGGAAACAATGAGAAATATCTACGGCAGCGGCAGGGTAGCCGCTAACGGCAATGTCGCGCGCACTTACTTTGTGTCAAATGTTACCGGCAACGATTATTTGAACAATTTTTATAATTCGGTCGAACTCACCGGAAAGTTCGATACCGGAATATTCAAACACACCACGTTGGTGGGCGGCGACTACACGCGCACCAACGCCATAGCGACGATGGGCTTTCCCGCTGGTAACTTTGCTACCAATGTGTTCAATCCTGTACATTTAGCGCAGGCGCCAGCCATCCCCAACTACAATACTTTCGGCTATTCGCAGCCTTGGTTCGGTCTTTACGGCCAAGATCAGATCGAACTGCCTTATCATGTTCATCTGCTGGCCGGCGTGCGTTACGATAATGCAGAGACCAACAACGATTCTAAAATCGGCATCAACGGCACGACTACGCATCCGACCTCCAGCGAAGATCGCGTCTCGCCTCGCGGCGGCCTGCTTTGGCAGCCGATACCGGAATTGTCCCTTTACGGCAGTTATACCGAAAATTTCGGCACCTCGAACGGCAGGGATGGGCAAGGAAACCAGCTTCCGGCCCAGACCGCGCAACAATGGGAAGTCGGGACAAAAACAGAACTTTGGAACGGCCGTTTTACCGGCACGCTCTCCTATTTTGACCTGACCAAGCAAAATCTGGCTGTGCAAGTTGCTCAAGGCGTATCGAGAGCGGTCGGCGAAGCCGAAAGCCGGGGTATTGAGCTGGATTTGACCGGTGAAATTTTACCGGGTTGGCAGGTGATCGGCGGCTATGCCTACACGCCTTTTGCCAAAACTCTTAAAGACAGCGTTGGCGCCGGAACGGAAGGCAAACGGCTATACAATGCCCCCGTCAATAACGGCAATTTGTGGACAACCTACGCGTTTCAAAATCAACATTTGCGTGGTTTGAAAGTGGGGGCTGGCGTTCAGGCCGTGGGCGCTCGCCAAATCGGTTATACCGAAGCCACTAAAGCGCCGGGGTATGCGACGCTTAATTTAATGGCCAGCCAATCATGGAAAGTGGGTAAAACCAATGTCACGGCACAGCTTAACGCCGATAATTTGCTCGATAAGGCTTATGTCGGTGCGGTATCTACCAGCGGCTCTTTGTACGGGGCGCCGCGCACGTTCATGGGCTCGATTAAGATTGAGTATTGATGCGTTATCGGTTTGTGGCCTCATGCGGGACGGGGTTTGCAACCCCGCCCCTAACGTTGTTGCAATACCTAAGCCTAGTAACTGCGTTTAACCAACGTGAATCCTTGCAGACGGAGCAAGCAATCTTTTAGGGTGATCCAATGGCCAAAAAATCGGACAACGAAAAGCTATTGCCCGAATTTGACTACCCAATTCTTTTTTTCAAGCCTCAGTAGCCCCTTAAAACTGTGTCATTTCACATTGACAATGCGGCATATGCCACATTTTTGTTACCCCGCATTGCCTCATAAGCAATAAGTTCTACTAAATATCAATTGCATACATATTGGC
>JANYKK010000251.1 GCA_025361585.1 Methylobacter sp.
TTCTTGGGTTTCTTTCTTGTCGAGATGGGCTAAAAAAATCACATTGACCGCACAATGAATCAAATGACTAACACCAGTTTCAGGATCAAGCTTTTCACCCTTAACCCATGCAGCATAATGGCGCATCATGGCAGCTTGGTATCGGGTTGGAGGGGTTACTTGTTGCCAATTGTATTCGCCATATTTGTGAGCACCGAAAGTCAAGATTTTTACAATGTCTTCAATTTCGTCGATTGGCAGCAAATCCCATCGCAACTTGTCTGAGTCATGTTTTATTCCTTCTACCAATTCTAAGTCCTCCTTATTAGGGTGGTAGGATTCGAACCTACGAATATCAGAATCAAAATCTGATGGCTTACCGCTTGCCGACACCCTAGAGCTAGATGTAGGAATTGAACCCACGACCAAGGGATTACAAAGCCCTTGCTCTACCAACTGAGCTAATCTAGCAAAAGTCTAGGTGACAAGATTCGAACTTGCATGACCTTGCTCCCAAAGCAAGTGCCTAACCGTTAGGCTACACCTAGAAGTCAAGTTATTTCCAGTCAAGAGGAATAGACTCACAAAGATTGAGCACATGCTGTCGGATTTCATGAACAACACCAGGCACAGTATCAAGACAAGTGCCATACTTTTCAAGACTCCGCAAGTAGTCACTGATTTCTTTGACTATGCACAAAACCTCAATCGGATTTGCATAGTCGGATGGATTGTCAGAGTCTTCGAGTTCAAAGCTGATGATTGTCTTTGCCATAAGATGTTCTCCTTTGGAGCTAGGCAGAATCGAACTGCCATTTGAAGGTTGCAAACCTACTGTTCTGACCGTTGAACTATAACCCCATTTGGAAGCGGCAGGAATCGAACCTACAAGGCAAAGACACCTGATTTACAGTCAGGCCCCGCTCCATACGGGCCTACGCTTCCAAGTCCTCGAACGTCGGTCGGGGAGTCCCTAGCACCTTACGATGAGCCCGGCTCTTTGAGCATTCGTCGCGTCAGGCGAAGAGGCTTACCGGTTTTACGATCCGCACGTCTGCGGCCAATGCGGAAGCGGCAGGACTTGAACCTGCACTGGAAGGTATTGTTGTTATTCCCTTCACGTGCCATTGTCTGGCTGTGTCTACTTGCACCACGCCCCCAAAAGGCAGGGCTTGCACCTGCTCCAGGTTATAGGGACCTTACCCTTCAAGCGTTAGGGAGGGATCGCTTGATTCCCTGTTAGAAGAACTTAGAGAGACCGAACCTTCACGATGTCCAGGGACTCATACCCAGTCACAAGATCCTTCTTCTGCTTGGTCTGAATGATTGCCCTAGTACCGACAAAGGCATCCCAATCAAAGTCACCGTTCGAGTCGGGAGCAACCCCAAAACCATCCATGGCCCTCTTGATGCTCTTGAGACACATCAGCTTGCCACGAGGGGCCATAGAGTCAGTCGGGTCGTAGAGCGAATAGAAAATCATCGTTCCCAGGGCAGGATAGGTTTCTCCGCTTGGCATGGGCTGATCGGGACCGTCAACCACTCTGAGATAAAGCTTGTGAAAGGGAGTACCCTTCTTGGCGCTGACACCGGCTTCAACCTTGTCAACCTCGACCTCGTACATGCCATCGACTACGAAGTCGTTGTCAGGGAGATCAGCGAGATTGCCATAATTAACTGTCTGAGACATAGAAACTCCTAGTGGTGGTCTTTAGCCACCTGTGTATTTGTTAGGTTGGGCTTTGCCCAATCCTACTTACGATGAAAAAAAGTCAAAAAGAACAACTCGACCCATCCCACGATGTTCCATAGCACTAAGACAACCAAGGCACCAATAAGCGGTGCCATGATTAAGTATATCACTTCACAAGCGCATCCCGCAAGATGCTGTAGGAGGGATTTTCAATCCTATAAGGCAATCCAAGACGAGACTTGGCCTCATAGATGCCGAACTTATTGGTGTAGAGAAGGCGTTTTGGGGAATCTCCTGTACCCACGGCTTCGAGATAATAGCATTCGTCGTAGTCAGCAGCAATGGTTTTTCGATAAGACCCAATAACATTGGGTCTGCCGAACATCTGCCCAGTCAGTTCGTCTTTCTCTTCGTCAGGCAGTGCAGTGGTTACGATGTTCAGGTCGATATCTTTGAGAATAACAGAAATGCCCTTGCACTGCTGTAGGAGATAGCCATATTCGTCGTAACTTGGACGCTGTTTGACAGGATCTTTCGGGGCACCGCTCGGAGGGGCAACCATATTGTCGTAGAGCAAATAC
>JANYKK010000309.1 GCA_025361585.1 Methylobacter sp.
CGCCCTGGTAATGAGTGACCTTTAAAAACAAGGGCGACCTCGGCAACTGCTCCTGCGTTGCTCTACCTCCTGCATCCATGCAGTTGTACCGGATCGCCCCTACGGAACATGGTTTTCACATTTATATTTTGCTGACTGCCAGTTCTGTCACCGCTATGTAATTGGTCTTACCAGTTGCCATCACCGGAATCGCATCGACGACCAAAATCTTTTTCGGCAACAGGATAGAAGCCACGCCTTTCGACCCCTCCGCCAAGTCATTTACGGTCACATTTTTCTGAGTGGTGAGCAAGATAACCTGCTCGCCTTTTTTTGCGTCCGGCAGGCTGATTGCAGCATGGTGCGCATCCGGCCAAGCATTGGTCGCCATCTGCTCAACCGCAGTTAACGAAACCATTTCGCCGCTGACTTTGGCAAAACGCTTGCTGCGGCCGCGTATGCTGAGAAAGCCTTCATTATCGACATGCACAATATCGCCGGTGTCATACCAGCCATCGCCATAGATCGATTTGGGAGGAACCAATTTGCCGGGGTTGTCGGCCAACAAATAACCTTGCATGATGTTGGGGCCTTTCAGATGCAGCCTGCCCGCATCCTCAATACCTTCGACCGGTTCCAACTTGTAGTCCATCGACGGCATAAACCGGCCGACAGTACCGGCTTTATAGTCCATCGGCGTATTAACCGAGGTGATAGGCGTGGTCTCGGTCGCGCCGTAGCCTTCCAGGATGCGGATGCCGAACTTATCCGCCCAAACCTGGCGAGTGCTTTCCTGCAATTTTTCCGCACCGGCAATCACGTAACGCATATTGAAAAAATCATAGGCGTGGGCTTTTTTGGCATATCCTGCTAAAAAAGTGTTGGTGCCGAACATAATGGTGGCGCTGGTTTCGTAGGCGATTTCAGGAATGACCGCGTAATGCAGCGGGGTCGGATAAAAGAAAGTATTCACACCATTCAATATCGGCAGCATCGTGCCGACGGTAAAGCCGAAGGAATGAAACATCGGCAGGAAGTTCAGCACCACATCCCGCGCATTGAAATTGATCCGGGCTTCCAGTTGCTTAAGATTGGACAGGATGTTGGAATGGGATAAGACCACGCCTTTCGGGGCACCTTCGGAGCCGGAAGTAAATAAAACCACTGCCGGACTGTCCGGGCTATACTGAGTGTGTTTGTACCAGATATTAGCGGTTTTGCACTGCACCAACGCCTGAAATTTGTCCCATGCCGACAGGCGTTCGGCCAAGTCTTCCAGATAAATCAACTTGACCTGTTCGCCCAAGTGCTCGGCTTCCTCGGTTAGCTTGCCCAGCTCGATAAAGCGCCGGGAGGTCAGAACGATTTTGACTTGCGCCGTATTGCAAGCGGAGACCATTCCGGCTGAACCGGTTGTAAAATTCAACATGGCCGGTATCCGACCGTAAAGTTGCAAACCCAGAATAACCGCCAGGGTTTTGGTCGAATTGGGCAGGAAGACCCCGACATGTTCCTCTGCGTCCGTAATCCGCTTTAAGGCGTTGCCGATCGCAATGGTGTGGGTAATCAAGTTGTCGTAGGATAACGGGATGCGCTCCAGGTCTCTGGCAACCGTGTGTTTGCCGCCGTGAATCTTGCGCGCCTCAAGTAGGCTGGCAAAAATGGTCTGCCGGTAATGGCTGGTCGCGAACATCATTTCGGTCATAATGTCCGACAAAATGTGTCCGCTGTATTTGCGGCGACTTTTGCCATGCAATTCCGGAGGCGGGTTAACGTAGGTATGTGGCAAAATCTGGATGGTAATTTTGGGAAACAAGCGCAAACGCACGATATTGCGCAGCCTGGAAAAATGCGTGTATTCGGCGCCGTGAATGCGAACCGGCAAAATGGCCGCTTCGGACTTGTCGGCGACCATGCCGGTGCCGTCGTAAATTTTCATCAACGAACCGGTCACGGTAATGCGCCCTTCCGGGAAAATAACCGTGCGGGTGTCAGTCTGCAAATGATGAATCAAATCCTTCAGCGAAATAGGATGGGTCGGATCCATCGGGAATACGCGGGATAAGCTCAGAAAAGGTTTTAACCACCAGCGCCGGGAAATCTGGGTATTGATCGCAAAAGTAATGTCATCGGGTAGAAACACACCCAGCAACAACGGATCCAGAAAAGAAGTGTGATTGGATATAATCAGGACGCGTTTCCCGGCCTTCTTGTAATTGTCCAGCCCCCTAATTTCAACCTTGTAAATCAAGGTCAGCAGCCAGCGTAAAAAATTTTTAAGCATTAAGTTTCCTCCTTAATATCATTTTAGCAGATGTGTAACGACTCAACAGATAGAAAAATACGACTGCATGGATGCCAACGCAGGAGCAATTGCCGAGAACACGAATGCCAAAAGTAGGCACCGGATTAGACCGATAGCCACTGATAAAATGAATGGAATCTTAGCTGATAACTTGGCCGACACTGTTCATTAAGCTTAAACGCTTTATGTGACAGTTATGTTGACATTTAACGAGTTGAATCTGGGTAACGTTAAGATGGCGGGTTTGTATCCGCCCTACGAAAACTATCACCCGCTTGCAAAGCTGCCAGCAATGTATCTTGTACGGCATCTTCGGCAACTGTAGCAGAGCGTACCGTACCAGGATGGCTCAGTGAGCGTTTAAGTTCTTTAACATGCGCACGTTCCGTTTTGCACAGGCGGACATTTCACTGAACCAAAGCTGCAAAACACACAACAATCCCCTGGTTTTGGTTTAAGCAGTTCCTTACAGCCATGACATTCGTAAAAATACCAACAGGCGTCGGTGGGCATAGTCTCAGTGCGCTGATGACCGCATAATGGACAGGTAATCGTTGATTGCAATTTAAGCGCCTTGGGGGCGCAAGCGATACACTTACGTCCGACGATGCTGTTCCAGATTGCTGCCGCAATCAAACCCAAAAGACTGGAGTAGACTAAAATTTGAGATAGCTGCACGTTGTAAGCATAGAAAATACCCATGGCGCTCAACAGTGCAAGTACTAGCGGCTTCCAGTCATGATGCTGGCGAAATCCAATGACTGCACCAATTACAGCCAGCACAACGGAAAATTGCAGTAGGTAGGTAAGCGTGGTGTTGTAGGGCGCAAACACCCCAAAACCTAGAGCGGCGCCAGCAGAAGCCAGCAACGGCAAACAACAGGCTGGAGCCGCGATCAGAGCCGTAAGCAATGTACCAAAGGTACCGAGTTTATCAAGATAGTTTTTCATTTTTAAAATCCTCGTGGATGACTGTCCACTGTTTACTAGACATCTTTCCTAAATACCGTC
>JANYKK010000313.1 GCA_025361585.1 Methylobacter sp.
GTTAAAGTGTCGGCTGTCACATCAGCCAGTAACATATAGCCGATTTCTTCCTTCCAGCGTCTTAGGTGTAGCCCGGTATGGTCGTCTTGAACCTTAGTAAGTTTTGCGCCGGATAGGTAGCGGTCAATCATTTCATCAACCGTGTGCTTTTTGGCTTCCGCCGTTTTGAAGTGCCGACCTTCCCTAATTGCCGATTCCGTATCTTGTGCCCATTTTTTAGCATCAGTAAGTCGGCTAAATGTAGCGACTTGCCCGGGATAACCCTTAAGTCTTACACGCGCTGTGTAGTATGGTTTGCCGTCTGCGGTTAGACGTTTAGTAATGGTTGCCATGATTACCCCTATAGGACAGCAACCGGCATTTTGATATGATGCTCTCAGCCATTGCTTAACCCTGAATTAAGTTATTGGTAAGGCCTTGTCGGTGCTGATACACCTTCAAGGCCGCTTTGTTTCTAGGGTTTCATTATATACCCACGTGACACTCACGTGACAATTGAATATAAAAACGGGTGATAATCAGCAATAAATGACAACAAGCATTTATTAATAAGTTGTTGATATATTTGTTTTTGTTTGTTGTATTGTGTTGTGGATTTTGATGTGTTTGGGATTCATAACCCCGGGGTCGGTGGTTCAAGTCCACCTATCGCCACCATATAAATAAAGCACTTAGGTTAAAACCAAGTGCTTTTTTTATGTCTAAAATTTAAAATGCCGCACTTTTGGTACACTTCTAAAAAAATGCCCGCAACAACACTTACCGGAATTTTGAACACAAAAAATCGGTGTACCCGGTTCTTCTATCATTTTAGCAAAAGATCACTGTCATGCCCTACTAGGCTATTCTCACTTTTTTGAGAGCCTATTTTTTACCGTGCCGCCGACATACTGCAAACATTGAAATATTATCGAAAAAACTGAGGATTTTATTAATTCAGATCAATTTTATTGAATGGATTTTAAGGTACAGTCTCCGCTTATTTAAACCGTGCTTTTTTCTTGGCATGTAAAGTCTTTATAGGCAAATACAATGGATAACGACATATTAATCAATCAGGCTCGTCAACTTTATGCTTTTTTACAAACTAAGCAAATAACATCATCCACAAATACCCTAGTTAGGCTTGAGCGACTCATATCGCATGCATATTTACGCTATCAGCGCCGATTGAATCGCTGCGCTTTGTGCTATCAACACCGGATCTATGACTGCATTCGCGCTCCCGGCGGAAAACACATTCCTTGTAAACCTCGCAATCAACGCCAAATCAAAAACGGTGTTGATCGCCATTATAATAAAGCCCAATCTGAACAGCGCTAACAGTCATAGCCTTGCGAATCAAAATGAACGGCGTTTGACGGTAACGATCTCTTCCCTGTTTGAATAGAAAAATTCTTGTTGAGCTTGCCGAATTTGTATGAGGCTTTTAAGAGCAATCATCCGCCAGAAGCCATTTATTTTATCTCTTTGATAATTTCGATAAATACCAGTAGACTGTAAAAAACACGACTCAGTCAGATAATGATTAAACAGCGACTTCTATTATTGTTAATACTCATGATGGTCATTACGCCAGTTTGGTCTACGCTTGGCTATTATTCGGGTATGGCGAGTTCGTTATCTGCTGAACCCTCTTTCGCTCAAGCTATCGCTGCAACTGATCCGGCCGATGCCCCGGCACAGAATTCCGATCACTGTCTGAATCAGGACAAATTTAAAATAGCCTGCCATGCAAGTGGGAGTTGTACCTTTCATGTTTGTGGTGATGGAGCAATCGCCGCAGTTTTTTTATTGACTCCAACCTATAGCGCGTACCGTTATGGGCACACAAAAAAGTCCGCTTCCCGCTCTCTGTCATCCTCCCCCGAAATAAGACCACCCATTAATAGCCTCTCACAGTCGTAGGGCTGACAGGCCTTTTTGCCCCACCTTACGCAAACTCTCAACATAACGCATCCGTTTATCGGACTTTATAACGAGCATTTGTAGGGCGAATTCATTCGCCTTTGGGCGGATAAATCCGCCCCTACAGTGAGTATAGGAGGACACATGTCTACACAAATTATTTTCAATCTTGGATGTGCTGAACGCAGTAAAGCCTACCCTGAGCCTGTCGAAAGGGCGCATCAATCGCGAACGATGGACTTCCTTCGTCAGCCTATCTTACATGTTTTGATTACCCTGCTGTTTTCTGCCTGTGTATTTGCAGGTGAAGAGCCGGTAATCAAGCAAGTATTAACATTAAAGGCAGCAACCGAGCAGGCCGTTCGGGATAATCCCGATCTGGCGCAAATGCAGACCAGGGCTCAAGCGATGGCTGCTATTCCTTCACAAATGGGTACCCTGCCCGATCCTGAAATCAGTTTCAATGCAATGAGCCTGCCGGTTAATACCTTTAACACCAAGCAGGAAGATATGACGCAACTGGGAGCGGGCATCTCGCTAGCCATTCCTTTTCCGGGCAAGCTGGCATTGCGCGAACAAGCGGCAGCTTTTGAAGCGGAAGCCGCAACACAAAATGTCACGGAAGTGCGCTGGCGATTACTGAGTGAAGTTAAATCCACTTGGTGGCTGATTTTTTATCTGGACAGGGCGATTCAGATTGTTGACAGCAACCATGTGTTGTTACAGCAGTTTGTTGATATTGCCAGGACTAAATATGAAGTCGGCGAAGGTTTGCAGCAGGATGTACTGCTGGCTCAGTTGGAGCTGTCCAAACTACTCGATCAGCAATTGATGCTGAAAGCATCGCGCCGCAATGCAGCCGCCAGCCTGAATGCGCTACTGGATAAACCGGCCAACGAAGAAGTACATTTGCCGGACAAAATTGAAGTGCAATTGCCCGCTATTAAGCAGGAAACTCAGCTTTATCAGCAAGCGGAAACATCGAGAGCCATATTGGAGAGCAACCGGCAAGGCATTAATGCCGCGCAATCGCGTTTGGATTTGGCAAAAAAAGACTACCTGCCTGATTTCAATCTGGGAGCTTCGTATGGAGCCAGAGCCAACACGCTTTCCGGTGATAAACGGGCCGATCTTTTAAGTTTGAACCTGAGCATGAATGTACCGATTTTTGCCGCGCAAAAGCAGGCCAAAGCGGTTGACCAGCGTAACAGCGAATTAATGCAGGAAAAATACGCCTTGCAAGATCAGTGGAACAAGGTTCGCTCGCAAATTTCTCAAGGCTACAACGATTACCGGCGTGCTAAAGACCAAGTGGTGTTGTTTGAAACCGGCATCGTGCCGCAGGCAAGACAGACTGTTGCCTCGATGCTGGCCGGTTACCAAGTCAACAAGGTCGATTTTCTTAATTTAGTACGCAGCCAGATTACCTTATTCGAATACGAGACCCAGTATTGGAAGGCATTTACCGAAGCGAATCAATCGTTGGCTCAGCTAAATGCGGCTGTTGGCGAGGAAGCAATTTATGAATAAGCAAATATTAATAACAGCAGTGTTGATGCTGATTTTGGGCGCAGGCGGTGGATATTGGTTGTCTAGTCGACACAATGAACAGCCGGCCAGTTCATCCGACAAAAATAGACAGCCTTTATTTTACCGAAACCTGATGAATCCATCGGTCACCTCACCTGTTCCCGCAAAGGATACTATGGGCATGGATTACGAACCGGTTTACGCTGAAGATAAAACAGCTAAAGAGCCTAAAATCCTGTATTACCGTAATCCGATGAATCCATCGGTGACCTCTCCTGTTCCTGCAAAAGATGCTATGGATATGGATTATCTGCCGGTCTATGAGGATAACGACGCCAGCGTTGCGGGTGCAGCCGGTACTGTCAAAATCGATGCCGTCACTGTGCAAAACATGGGGGTACGCACAGCTATTGCAAAAAAGACTACGCTCTCGCATATCGTGCGTGCAGTTGGCCGCGTGGCTTATGATGAAGAACGCATCGTGCGTCTGCACCCTAAAACCGAAGGCTGGATTGAAACCCTGCGGATCGATAAAACCGGACAATGGGTCAAAAAAAATGAAGATTTACTGAGTATTTATTCGCCGCAACTGGTTGCCACTCAACAAGAATATATCCTGGCGCTAAACAATCTTAAGGCGCTGGAAAAAAGCCCTATTGAAGAGATACGTCTCGGTGCGGAGGAGATGGTTACCAGTTCCCGTGAACGGTTAAAACTGTTGGATGTGCCCGAGCATCAACTGCACGATCTGGCTAACAGTCATAAAGTCAAAAAAGGCCTGCACATCCATACCCCGGCGGACGGTATCGTGATCAATATAGGCGCTCGCGAAGGGCAGTTTGTGACGCCGGAAACCGAACTGTACATGATCGCCGATCTGTCCAAAGTCTGGGTCTATGCCGATATTTACGAATACGAACTGCCCTGGGTTAAGGTAGGCGATCCGGTTGAAATGCAGCTGGCCGGAATTCCTGGACGCATTTTCAACGGGCACCTGGC
>JANYKK010000321.1 GCA_025361585.1 Methylobacter sp.
TCTGGTGACACCTGAGAAAACATATACGTCGATGAACCTTGAGACGTTCGATTACTCACGGACGGCGCCGAAGGGCGCGGCCCTGATTGTGGCAGCACTGCATTTCGTGGAAGTCCGGCAAGTCACCCCGCAGTACGCCACCGCCACGCTCCCAGCCCCGAAGGTCAAGGCGAAGGGCGCCGCTTCGGCCAAGGACACGGGGAAGCAGCAGCCCAAGCCCTTGAGCGCTGGTATGCAAGCACTAGTTGATGAGCGGAAGCGGCGCCAGATTGCCCATAGCGGGGGTGGCCGATGATCTATTGCGACCTCTCAATCGATTCAACGGTAGTCTGGGCCGGTGTCCGTTGCCTGGACCGGGTTGACATTAAAAGCCAGCCCTACATCCCATTCCTCGGGAGCCTGTTTTTCATAGATACCCACGGGGACACGGATCCTGAGTGGCAGGGGCTTGGGGGCCGGTACGCGCTGACCTACACCCCGCCAGACGGCTCTGCGTCGCTTGAAGTGCCGATGCAGCCCGAACCCTCCCAGACGCTAAATATCGTACTTTACGGCCAGAACTGCACGTTCGCTTTCTACTTCCGGGAAACCTTGTGAGTACGTCCTTCACAAAAAAGAAAATCACCGTGACCTTCGTCCTTGGGACGGGGCAGTTTGGCAACGGCAAGGGGAACGCGAAAGTGATAGAAGGGCTGCGGGTGGAATGCCAGATTGAAAAGAATGGGCACCCAGCGAAGAACAAGGCGAAATTGAAAATTTACGGGATGCTCCAAGAGGATATGAACACGCTTACCACGCCGCCGAAAAAGGTTTTAGCAGTGCGGAAAAACTTGGTGCAAGTCCGTGCCGGTGATGGCACCGGGATGAGCCTAGTTTTTGAAGGCGAGATGACCGGGGCTTGGGCTAAGTACCATTCCCCGCCGAACCTATATTTCCAGGTTGAAGCATTGGCTGGGTTCTTCCCGGCGATCCATCCGGCTACTCCGAAAAGCTACCAGGGCTCTGCCAGTGTCACGGCGATACTTGCCACGCTGGCCTTGGAGATGCAATACATCTTCGAGAATAACGGGGTGAACACTCAGCTTTCCAACCCCTACCTGGCCGGCACCGCGTTCAATCAAGCAGCTACCGTTGCGAACGCCGCTAACCTTGAATTTGGGATTGATGATGGAGTTATGTTCGTTGCACCACGCGGAACGCCCCGGAAGGGTACGGCCCCGCTGGTATCAGCAGCTACCGGGCTTATCGGCTATCCCGAGTTCGGTAAAAAGGGAATCAAGATTAGAACACTTTGGAATCCGGGCATCGTCCTAGGTGGCTCCATTGTTGTAGAATCCGCCGTGACCGTCGCCAATGGGACGTGGAAAGTTAACGCCCTGAAAACCCACTTGGAGGGTGAAAAGCCAGGCGGAAAGTGGGAATCTGAAGTTAGCGCATCTTATGTGGGGAATTGATGGTTAATCCTCCAGTTGAACCCGGCGGATATTTTGGGCAGCAGGCCCTTAATAGCGGGGAGGGTGACTTTAACCAAATAGAGTTCCTCGTTTCCCAGATGCTCGGTAGGCTCAATACCTGTACCCTGGTTCGAGTTGAAGCGGTTCATGGCACGGGCCTTTCAACCATGGGCACAGTTGATGTAACACCGTTGGTCAATCAGGTCACGGGTGACGGCCAAGCCATCCCGCATACCACGATCCATGGGCTACCTTACTTCCGTATTCAAGGCGGGCTGAACGCCATAATCTGCGACCCGAAGGCCGGGGATATTGGATTCTGTGTTTTTGCGGACCGTGACATTTCCGGCGTGAAGAATGCGCAGGGGCCCGCGCTCCCAGGGTCTAGGCGGCGCTTCGATTATTCCGATGGGCTCTATTTCGGCGGTTGGAATAAATCCGCGCCGACCAATTATGTGTTGGTGGACGATGCCGGGATTCAGGTCCAAACCCCGTCCGGGCTGGTGAAGATCACGGGCGGAACGATGGAGTTTCACGGGCCCGCGACCTTCTTTGATGCCGTGGAGTTCAAGGCGGCGGTTACGGCTGATTCAACGATCACGGCTTCGGGTGAGATTAAATCCGGGACTGTGAAACTCACCACACATAAACACTCTGGCGTTACCGCAGGCGGCGCCAATTCTGGACCCCCCGTCCCATGAATACACTAACTCTTTCGCTCCCCGGCTGGGATCTAACACTAGATCCATCGGGAAACATTGCCATGCCAGACGGGGCCTATGCAGTGGCCCAGGACGTAGCCTCCGCCGTCAAGGTTTTTCGGGGTGAGGAATGGTACGACGTGACGCGGGGCATCCCCTACTTC
>JANYKK010000259.1 GCA_025361585.1 Methylobacter sp.
GCCAGCTCGTCCGCTTGGATTTCAAATATTTTCATTCCATTTTTCCCGACAAACAGCATATTTCCGGCTTCTTTCCATAACAGCTTGCCCCATTGCTTTCCGGTATCCGAAATATATGCAACCCAACTTTGCTCGGCAAGATTCCTCGCCTGCTCCGAGCTGTCGTCATTTATCGCCACCGCTTTTATTTTATCGTCCTGAACAGTTATGACATTGTCTTTAGCCGTTCCCCCCTTTTTATCCATCAAGATGATATGCCATACCGCAAGATCTTTAAAAAAACGCGACTGGTCAGCTTTATTGTATGAAATTTGCTTCAAACCCTTTCTCAATTCTGTAATCAGTCCCGGCAATACTTTTAACACCTGCTTTCTTTGACGGTCATCTGCAGGAGGCATCACGCTGATAATCAACTCATCCATGGCCTGCACCGACGTTGCCCACTGCTCCGGTTGTTCCTCTTTGTCCATATAAGCATCCAGCAAAACCTCCGACCAAACATCACGCAGAAAATCAACTATCGCTACAGGCAGGGTTTTTCCCTTCATACTATTTTCAATGGCTGTAAGAACCGTTTTCCGGCTCGACGCCAAAGCTTGTTGATTTATCATAAACTGCTTGGTGTTTTCTTCGGCATCCTGCTCACGCTGTTTTTGCTTGCCCAGATAATTCGAAAACTCGCCAGCTTCTGCCGTCCAACCTGAAAGCTCGAAGCCACTCGCCTGGGTCATTTTCTTGACTGCGTTTGTAACACGCTCCTGAATTAAACGGGCGTCGTGGTCATCGGTATTTAAAAATAGCCCGGCGGAAAACAAATCATCAAGTAACTGCCTGACAGGATTATTCTGGCTGGTAAAAATACTGTATCGCCCCAAAGCAGCTGCCGCCAGCGGAATTTTCAGCTGTAACACCGCTGTTTTTACAGCATCCTGAAGCAAGTCATCCTCGGCTATTTTGTTAAAAATTAACGCCACCAAATCCAATACATCTTCATCGTCTTTAGCCAGATTTTTAACCTTACCACTAAAATTAAGCTCCTCCAGTTTTTTAAGCACCAGCCCTTTTAACGACTGCTTCCTTTCATCCTGATTTGAATCATCTCTAAATTGCTGAAGGACTTGCAAGGCGTTTTTTATTTCAAAATGTTCAAAAAATACGTTTCCGGTAACTGAAATGGGGTCATATAAAGAAGGAAATTGAGCGAATCGCCATAGCTCAAGTTTTTTTTGCAACAATCTGAACTCCGCACTAGGCTGTTCTATGCTTACAGCAGGAGCCGCCTCAACCTCTTCCTTGATCTCGCTGACCAGATACAGATGCTTAGAGCCTGTGGCTTCGCACCGTTTAATAAGTTCACGATAAATAAAACCCAATTGACTGAACACGTTAATTTCAAACGCCTTGTACAACGCAATCCTTGCCTCTGCATTTAATTTCAACGGTTTTACGACATCAACCAAGGCGCGAACCAGCTTTTCCGGGAATATCGGGTTTTGACTGCCAGCAATCGTTTGTCTGCCCGCCTGGGTTGCAAGCTGGGTATGATTAAGACTAGTCAATTCCTCATAAAATAAATGCTCGCACTGGTGGATAATTTCAGCAATCACATGGCTTTCTTTTACGGTGTCATCGCTGATTAACGAAACTTTAGAGAAATCCAATTGTCCGCTCTGGTTATTAGCAGTTTTCTGATGGCTGCCATCAATCATATCGTTAACGTTGTGCAAATAATTTTGCCTAATTTCTTTCCGAACCGAACGAAGATACTCCAGCAATTTTATATATTGATCCTTGTTTATCTTTTCGCGGTTTTTGCCTAACTGTAAGCCGAATTCAATGTCAATCCGCGCACAGCAGTCGTCAACCGCTTGCTCAAAATGCTGCAAAAAAACCGGTTTTATATTGGCGAACATCCGAGCTTTATTCGATTGCCCCAATTTTGGATTGATTTGCTGTTCGTTGTCCATAGCAATAGTTTTGTTGTCATTTAAAAATAAATTAGTCATAGCCTAGCCCTCAAGTACTGTTATGACCAATAATATGCACATTTACCCCTAATACTGTGCTTTGTTTCCGTTTTTTACTTCTTTGCCTACCCCATGAAAATAGACCAACACCGGTTAATCGAAATTCCCCAAACTCCGTCACAAAACTTTGATGACAGACCCGAGCCAACGGACATTTCATTGCTGGTGATCCACTGCATCAGCCTTCCGCCCGGCGAGTTCGGTAATGATTATATAGACCAGCTGTTTTGCAATCAGCTCAACCCTGACGGACACCCTTATTTTAAAGACATTTATCAACTCAAAGTATCAGCTCATTTACTGATTAAGCGCGATGGGAGTTGTGTTCAGTATGTGCCATTCGACAAGCGCGCTTGGCATGCGGGGAAGTCGGCCTATCAAGGCAGGGAGCGGTGTAATGATTTTTCTATCGGCATAGAACTTGAGGGCACCGAACTGATCGACTATACCGACCGGCAATATGCGCAACTCGCCACCGTAACCCGCATTTTGCTTGAGGCTTATCCTACGCTGTCGACGCAACGCATTGTGGGGCATAGCGACATCGCGCCAGGACGAAAAACCGATCCAGGCGCATCGTTTGACTGGCAGAGGTTTTGGGGTCTATTGAAATAATTCTAGGCATTTTTTATTCACCACGAAGGACACGGGAGTTTATTTCTTCGTGTCCTTCGTGTCTTCGTGGTAATAATCTTTCCTGATTACCCATAAAGAGCAGCCAATTTTACAAAAATGACTATACTGATAGTACCAACATAATAATGAGGGTAACACCATGAAAAACAAAGTACAATTCCAAAAAGGCTATAGTCTTTGTGAATTCATGAAGA
>JANYKK010000336.1 GCA_025361585.1 Methylobacter sp.
GTTTCTGTCAGAGACCTACCGCAAAATCGCCGCCGACGGCATCTGGAACAACAACATCGTGTTCGGGCAAAACCTGGCGCTCTGCCCGTTACTGGCCGTGACCGGAACAGCCACCAACGGTTTGGGCATGGGCCTTGCCACGCTGGTGGTGATCATCGCCTCCAACGGCTTGATTTCAGCGGTGCGGCATTTGATCCCCGGCGAAATCCGTATCCCGATTTTCGTGTTGCTGATCGCCGCGCTGGTGACCTTGGTCGATATTTTAATGAATGCCTGGGCGCACGAACTCTATAAAGTGCTGGGCTTGTTCATTGCGTTAATCGTGACCAATTGCGCATTATTGGGCCGATCCGAAGCCTTTGCCTCCAAGCAACCGGTAAAACATGCGCTGTGGGATGGCTTGATGATGGGCCTGGGCTTTACCCTCGTTCTGGTCGCGCTCGGCGCGGCAAGGGAAATCAGCGCGTCGGGCACGCTGTTCGCCAATGCATCGTTGCTGCTGGGCGAGTCGTTCAGGTTTTTGGAAGTCACTGTCATTCCCGACTACAAAGGCTTTTTGTTAATGGCGCTGCCGCCCGGCGGCTTCATCATGCTGGCTTTTTTGATTGTCGGCAAACGCCTGATAGACCAGAAATTCGCGGAGAAAAAAGTACCGGTAACCGTATTAACCCCAGTTATTGCTGAGGAGGAATCATGAACGTCGGAGTTTGTTATGCAGAATCGGATAGGCAGCTATGGATGCGCCTGGAAGTGCCGGACAGCAGCACCATAGAAGAAACCATCAACCTGTCCGGCGTGTTAAAGCTTTATCCCGAGATCAACCTGACCAGCCAGAAAGTGGGCATATTCGGCAAAATTGCCGCGCTGGATACCCCGGTAAATGACGGGGACAGGGTGGAAATTTACCGTCAGATCACCGCCGATCCGCAAACGGTGCAGCGGCGAAGACGTTAATTAGTCTTGTAGGGCGGTTTCGCGTAGCAAACCGCCATTTGACGCACAATATCCAAAACATTCGACCATAAAAAACCGCTTGAAAAAGTCCGGGCGATAGTCAGATTAGATCATCCCGATTATGGCGGATTGCTCACGCGAATCCGCCTTACAGCTTTGATCGTTAAATAAAAAGTGATCTGGGTGCAGTAAGCTCTCAATAACGTTAATTATTTCTTTTGACGGTAGGCCGCTGGCTACGGGTTGTTTACTATTAAGCTCTTTGAGAACGTCATTTACCCAATGTCGCCGAGTAGTCCCATCATGAACATAGTCCAGATCAATACCTATAAAGAATCTAGTCAGGTTTGATGAGCTTCGATAAGGGAAATAATCAAAAGGCGGATCGCCGCAGATCATTTCTGACAATTTTACGAGTCCTCCTGTACCAATCACTGCGACTCCTTTATGCATAACGCAACATATATGACATGGATAGCCTAATAAAAAACCCAGTTTGTCGCATAGATTTCATAATCTCATCTAATTTACTGTTTATATTAAATTAATTGTAATCTAGTTGGGCATCACGCACAAACAATACGGCACTCGTTTTTTAAAACGCCGCACTCCGAACTCACTTGTGATGCCCGCTTAAACCCTACACTACATCATCCAAATGCCCATAAGCCGGTAACGTTTCCAGCCGTTGATCTTCCAGCGGTTTGCCCACGGTAAAGTGATAAAGACTTTGGAATTTATCGTCCTTAATGCCCAAAAGCTCATGCACGCTGTCGTCGAAGTAGCAGCCGATACCGGTGCCGCGAATGCCCGCCGCTTCCGCTTCCAGATACAGCATTTGGCCTATCAGGCCGCATTCCCAGAACAAGCGGCGGTAAAGCCACGGCGCGGCTTCGATAGTTTCGCCGAATTCCGCAACCATTCCCAAACTGAAGGCGCTGTCGCTGGCGATAGGTTGATGGCAGGACAGCGTTTTTGCAATTTGCCTGCAATCGCCTGAATGCAAATGATAAAGCGGCAATTCTTCGGATACTTTCTGCCAATCAAAATCCTCCAGGGTTGAGGCCTGCAAGGGTTCAACGGCATCGTTATGTCTCGGCAGTGCATAGATGCCGGGGGCTAAACCTTCAACGCGATGGACGAAAATAAACAGGTGGATTTTCGGAGACCAGCGCCATAGCTCGAATGAGGCTGTGGTCGGCAAAACGGCGGTCAGCATCCGGTAAAAGTCGGTCTGCGGCATCGACGGTATTTTGCCGTCAAATTGCTGCGCACTGCGACGTTGGCGGATGATTTCCGTTGCTGTTTTTGTGCAGGATGATTTTATAATTGGCTGCAGAACTGCTTGCCGCTCAGGCTCTTCGGTTCGCGGTTTGCTTGCGGCAATTGAGACTTCATC